>NZ_JABWQR010000013.1:0-171984 GCF_014270125.1 Pseudomonas sp. SWRI99
CCCACCCTGGAATGCATTTCACATGTGGGAGCGAGCCTGCTCGCGAAGACGGTGTGTCAGGCGACGAAGGTCAGGCGCCCGGCACGAAGTGCTTCTGCGCCGTGCCACGGGCGATCAGGCGCGAGATGTAGTCGAGCTTCTGCGCGTCCTGGTCGACAAAACGGAAGGTCAGTTGCAGCCAGTCGCTGTCGGCTTTTTGCTCGTGGGCGACGATGGCATGCAGGTAACCATTGAGGCGGGCGATCTCGGCATTGTCGCCCTGCTCCAGATCGAGCACAGCGCTGTCGAGGATCTGCGGCAGGGTCTCGGTGCGTTTCACCACCAGCAGCGCTTCCTTGATGCTCAAGGCCTTGATCACGCATTGCTGAGTACCGCTCGGCAGGCGCAACTGGCCCTGACCACGACCACCGACTGGCGCTTTCGACGTGCCAGGCGCCTGCACCGGCGGGCTGTTGAGCAGACCGCGCGATGGCGCTGCGGCAGGGGCTGGCGCCGCCGTAGCGGGCTTGCCGAACGGATTGGCAGCCGCTGCGCCGACCACGGCAGGCTTGCCGCCAGTCAGTGCGCTCAGGGAATCATTGCCGAACGCCGAATTCATTTTAGTCGGCGCACTGTTCATCAAGGTGTCGAGCTTGCCGACCTTGTTCAGCGCCTGCTTGACCTTGGTCAGCAACTGCTCATTGGTGAACGGCTTGCTGACGTAGCCGGAAACACCGGCCTGGATCGCCTGCACGACGTTTTCCTTGTCGCCACGACTGGTGACCATGATGAACGGCATGGTCTTGAGGTTGTCCTGCTCGCGGCACCAGGTCAGCAGTTCGAGTCCAGACATTTCCGGCATTTCCCAGTCGCACAGCACCAGGTCGAAGGCCTCTTTGGCCAGCATGGCCTGGGCCTTTTTGCCGTTGATGGCGTCCTCGGTGCGGATCCCCGGGAAGTAATTACGCAGGCACTTTTTCACCAGGTCACGAATGAACGAAGCATCGTCCACGACCAACACACTGATCTTGCTCATCCAACACCCCTAAAAAAAATCCCGGCAAGCATAACGCTTGAATGATGGCACTTTGCCAAAACTTTTCAGTCACGCCGGGACTTTTCGTTCGCGGGTGCTGCTTTTCAATACAAAAGCCGTAAACAAAAACGCCCGGCCAAAGGGCCGGGCGCTTTTCTCAGGCAATCTTACTTATCGTCAGCTTCGCCCGGAACATTAGCGGTTTCACCGCTTGTGCCTTCAACTTCTTCCTTCATGCGCTTGAGGCCCATGTGCCGCACGTCGGTGCCGCGTACCAGATAAATCACCAGTTCGGAGATGTTGCGTGCGTGATCGCCGATGCGCTCCAGCGAACGCAGGACCCAGATGATGCTCAGAACCCGCGAGATAGAGCGCGGGTCTTCCATCATGTAAGTCGCCAGCTCACGCAGCGCGGTCTTGTATTCGCGGTCGATGATCTTGTCGTACTGCGCCACCGACAACGCCAGATCGGCGTCGAAACGGGCAAATGCGTCGAGCGCATCGCGAACCATGTTACGCACTTGGTCGCCAATGTGACGAACCTCGACATAACCGCGCGGCGCCTCGCCTTCTTCGCACAACTGGATGGCGCGGCGGGCGATCTTGGTGGCTTCGTCGCCGATGCGTTCCAGGTCGATCACCGACTTGGAAATGCTGATGATCAAGCGCAGGTCAGATGCCGCTGGCTGGCGACGAGCGAGGATGCGCAGGCATTCTTCGTCGATGTTGCGTTCCATCTGGTTGATCTGGTCGTCGATCTCGCGGACCTGCTGAGCCAGACCGGAATCGGCCTCGATCAGCGCCGTGACCGCATCGTTGACCTGCTTCTCGACCAGCCCGCCCATGGCCAGCAGGTGGCTGCGCACTTCTTCCAGTTCAGCGTTGAACTGCGCGGAAATGTGATGGGTTAAACCTTCCTTCGAAATCATGATTTGCTCCGCAAAAGCCATGAGCTGCAAGCTACAAGCCGCAAGCTGATTTGTGTCGTACTCGAACCGCTCTTACTTGCCGCTTGAAGCTTGAAGCTTGCGGCTTGCAGCTGCACGGTTAGCCGTAGCGACCGGTGATGTAGTCTTCGGTCTGCTTCTTCGCCGGATTGGTGAACAGGGTATCGGTATCGCCGAATTCCACCAGTTTGCCCATGTACATGAACGCGGTGTAGTCGGACACCCGCGCCGCCTGCTGCATGTTGTGGGTCACGATGACGATGGTGAACTTGGATTTCAGCTCGTAGATCAGCTCTTCGACTTTCAGTGTCGAGATCGGGTCGAGGGCCGAGCACGGTTCGTCGAGCAGCAAGACCTCCGGCTCAACGGCGATGGTGCGGGCAATGACCAGACGTTGCTGCTGACCACCGGACAGGCCGAGCGCCGACTCATGCAGACGGTCCTTGACCTCGTCCCACAGCGCTGCGCCTTTGAGTGCCCACTCGACGGCTTCGTCGAGGACGCGCTTTTTGTTGATGCCCTGGATGCGCAGGCCGTACACCACGTTTTCGTAGATGGTTTTCGGAAACGGGTTAGGCTTCTGGAACACCATGCCGACGCGACGACGCAGCTCGGCCACGTCTTCGCCCTTGCGATAGATGTTGTTGCCGTACAGGTTGATCGCGCCTTCGACGCGGCAGCCGTCAACCAGATCGTTCATGCGGTTGAAGGTACGCAGCAGCGTGGACTTGCCGCAGCCGGACGGGCCGATGAAGGCGGTCACGCGCTGTTTCGGGATGTTCATGCTGACGTCGAACAGTGCTTGTTTGTCGCCGTAGTACAGGCTCAGGCCCGGCACTTCGATGGCGACGGTTTCCTGCGCCAGGTTCAGGCTCTGCTTGTCGCGGCCCAGGGCAGACATGTTGATGCCGTGGCTGTGTGTTTCGTGCTGCATGGGGTCTCACTCCGTTCGTAGCTGCAAGCTTCTAGCTGCAAGCTGCAAGTTTGAGCAAAAGCGGCTTGTAGCTTGCCGCTTGTGGCTAATGGCTTTAGCTATCCAGTGCTTTGTACTTTTCGCGCAGATGGTTACGGATATACACCGCCGACAGGTTCAACGTCGCGATCACCAGCACCAGCAGCAGCGCCGTGGCGTACACCAGCGGGCGGGCCGCTTCGACGTTGGGGCTCTGGAAGCCGACGTCATAGATGTGGAAGCCCAGGTGCATGATTTTCTGGTCCAGGTGCAGGTACGGGTAGTTGCCGTCCACCGGCAGCGACGGCGCCAGTTTCACCACACCCACCAGCATCAGCGGCGCCACTTCACCCGCGGCGCGGGCCACGGCGAGGATCATGCCGGTCATCATCGCCGGGCTGGCCATCGGAATGACGATCTTCCACAGCGTTTCCGCCTTGGTCGCGCCCAGTGCCAGCGAGCCTTCACGCACGGTACGCGGAATCCGCGCCAGGCCTTCTTCGGTCGCGACGATCACCACCGGCACCGCCAGCAGCGCCAGGGTCAGCGACGCCCAGAGCAGGCCCGGCGTACCGAAGGTCGGCGCCGGCAATGCTTCAGGGAAGAACAGACGGTCAACCGAGCCACCCAGCACGTAAACGAAGAAGCCCAGGCCGAACACGCCGTAAACGATCGCCGGTACGCCGGCAAGGTTGTTCACGGCGATGCGGATGATGCGGGTCAGGGTGTTCTGTTTGGCGTATTCACGCAGGTACACCGCCGCCAGCACGCCGAACGGGGTCACGATCATCGCCATGATCAGCGTCATCATCACGGTGCCGAAAATCGCCGGGAAGATCCCGCCTTCGGTGTTCGCTTCACGCGGGTCGTCCGACAGGAACTCCCAGATCTTGCTGAAGTAGAAACCGATTTTGGTCAGGGTGCCCATGGCGTTCGGCTGATAGGCGTGAACCACTTTGCCCAGGCCGATTTCGATCTCTTTGCCGTTGGCATCGCGAGCCGTCAGGGCATCGCGGTTGAACTGGGCATGCAGGTCGGCCAGGCGCGCTTCGATGTCTTGATAGCGGGCATTGAGCTCGGCGCGCTCGGATTCCATGTCCGCTTGTGCGGTGGCGTCGAGTTTGCCTTCCAGTTCCAGTTTGCGGCCGTGCAGGCGGATGCGTTCGAGACCGGCGTTGATCGCGCCAATGTCGACTTTTTCCAGCGTCTTGAGCTGAGCGGCGAGTTCGTTCACACGATTGATCCGCGCTTGCAGCTCAGGCCACGCGGCTTCGCCTTCAGCGATAACCTTGCCGTCTTGTTTGACGTTGACCAGGTAGCCGTAGAAGTTGCCCCATTCGCGACGCTCGATCGCCATCAGCTCGGGCGGCGTGGTCTGGTTGGTCAGCCACTCGCCGACGATCCAGGTGAAGTCGTTGCCGTTCAGGTCACGGTTGCCGACCTTGATCAGCTCGCGGGTCATGAATTCCGGGCCTTCGTCAGGCACCGGCAGGCCGGCACTCTTCAAACGCGCGCGGGGCACTTGTTCTTTCTGCACCACTTCGCCGACGACCAGGTGATTGGCCTGGCCCGGCACGTCGTAATGGGCGTGGATCAGGTCCGCCGGCCAGAAGTGACCGAGACCGCGCACGGCAATCACCGCCAACAGGCCAATGGTCATGATGACCGCGATGGACACCGCGCCACCGCTGATCCAGACGCCCGGGGCGCCGCTCTTGAACCAACCTTTCAGGGAGTTCTGTTTCACAGACTTCTACCTTTGCTTAAAGCGACGAGTATTTCTTGCGCAGACGCTGACGAATCAGTTCTGCCAGGGTGTTCATGACGAAGGTGAACAGCAGCAACACCAGCGCCGAGAGGAACAGCACACGGTAGTGACTGCCGCCGACTTCCGACTCGGGCATTTCCACCGCGACGTTGGCGGCCAGGGTGCGCAGGCCTTCGAACAGGTTCATTTCCATCACCGGGGTGTTGCCGGTCGCCATCAGCACGATCATGGTTTCGCCGACCGCACGGCCCATGCCGATCATCAGCGCCGAGAAGATGCCCGGGCTGGCGGTGAGGATGACCACACGAGTCATGGTCTGCCATGGCGTGGCACCGAGGGCCAGCGAACCCAGAGTCAGGCCGCGCGGCACGCTGAACACGGCGTCTTCGGCGATCGAGTAGATGTTCGGGATCACCGCGAAACCCATGGCCAGACCGACCACCAGAGCGTTGCGCTGGTCGTAGGTAATGCCCAGGTCGTGGGAGATCCACATGCGCATGTCGCCGCCGAAGAACCAGTTCTCCATGAACGGACTCATGTACAGCGACAGCCAGCCCACAAACAGGATCACCGGGATCAGCAGCGCACTTTCCCAGCCGTCCGGGACTCTCAGGCGGATCGACTCAGGCAAACGGCTGAAACCGAAACCGGCGACCAGGATGCCGATCGGCAACAGCATCAGCAGACTGAAGATGCCCGGCAGGTGGCCTTCGACATACGGCGCAAGGAACAGACCGGCGAAGAAACCGAGGATCACCGTCGGCATCGCTTCCATCAGCTCAATCACCGGTTTGACCTTGCGGCGCATGCCCGGGGCCATGAAGTACGCGGTGTAGATCGCAGCGGCGACAGCCAGAGGCGCAGCCAGAAGCATGGCGTAGAACGCGGCTTTCAGAGTACCGAAGGTCAGCGGCGACAGGCTCAGCTTAGGTTCGAAATCGGTGTTGGCGGCGGTCGATTGCCAGACGTATTTAGGCTCATCGTAGTTCTCGTACCAGACCTTGCTCCACAACGCGCTCCAGGAAACTTCCGGGTGCGGGTTGTCGAGCAGCAGCGGTTGCAGCTTGCCGCCGGCCTCGACAATCACCCGGTTGGCGCGTGGCGACAGACCGAACAGGCCTTGGCCCTCAACGACTTGATCAACCAGCAAAGTGCGATGCGCAGTGCTGTGGAACACACCAAGCTTGCCGCTGGCATCAAGGGCGAGGAAGCCTTTGCGGCGCTCTTCGGCAGCGATTTCGACGATTGGCGTGGTGCCCATCTGGAAGGTGCGAATCTGCTTCAGACGCTGCTCGCCATCGGTGTCGCGGGCCATGAACCACTGGGCCAGACCGCCCTTGGAATCGCCAACGATCAGCGAGATGCCACCGACCAGTTGCGTCGTCGCGGTGACTTCGGCGTCGGCATTTTCCAGCAGCTTGTAGCGACCATTGAGGCTCTTGTCGCGCAGGCTGAACACGTCCGCCTGGGCACGCCCGTTGACCACGTACAGCCACTGCTGGCGCGGGTCGACGAAGATGTTTTTCACCGGCTCGGTCATCTGCGGCAGATCGATACGCTTCTGCTCGTTGGTGACTTCGCCGGTCATCATGTTTTCTTCGCTGGTCAGCGACAGCACATTGAGTTGCGAACCGGTGGAGCCAACCAGCACCAGGGTCGAGTCGGTGGCGTTGAGGCTGACATGCTCCAGCGCGCCGCCGCTTTCGTTCAGCGCGATCGGCGCCTCGCCATACGGGAATTCAATGGCCGGGCTGATGGTTTTCTTGCCATCGGGGTAGGTGACTTTATAGGTGTGACGGAACACCAGTGCCTGACCGTTGGACAGGCCTACGGCCACCAGCGGATGACCGGGCTGGTCTTCACCAATGGAAGTCACGGTTGCGCCGGCCGGCAATGGCAGATCGACGCGCTTGAGTTCAGCGCCACTGTCGACCTCGAAGAACAGCGCCTGCCCCTTGTCGGACACGCGCATTGCCACCTGATTCTGCTCTTCGAGCGAAATCATCAGCGGCTTGCCGGCGTCCTGCATCCAGGCCGGGGTGATCGAGTCTTTCGCGGTCAGGTCGGCACCCTGGAATAGCGGCGCGACCACATAGGCGAGAAAGAAGAAGATCAGGGTGATGGCTGCCAGCACCGCCAGGCCGCCGACGAGGACGTACCAACGGGTGAAGCGATCCTTGAGCGCGCGAATGCGGCGCTTGCGTTGCAGCTCAGGCGTATTGAAATCAATGCGCTTGGGAGGGGAAGTCGTAGTCATTGGGGAATTGGCCAGATCATTCATGCGCACACCCTAGCGATCCTGTATGACAGAAAGATGACAATGCAGTGACGCAGCAAATCCGCCACCGGGGAGGTCCGGCAGCGGAGTCGAAAATTTGGTGGTTGTGGGAGCGAGCCTGCTCGCGAAAGCATCGGGTCAGTCACATGAATGGTGCATGTGATGTCCCCTTCGCGAGCAGGCTCGCTCCCACAGGAGTCCGGTTTCAGGCCGGACTCAGGGTGTTACTTCTTGGCGACAGCGCCGCCTTCCTGCAGACCGAGGTCAGCCAGTGCTTTTGCAGCAACCTTGGCTGGCAGCGGGATGTAGCCGTCCTTGACCACGACTTCCTGACCCTGTTTGGACAGGATCAGTTTGACGAACTCGGCTTCCAGCGGGGCCAGAGGCTTGTTCGGTGCCTTGTTCACGTAAACGTAGAGGAAGCGCGACAGCGGGTACTTGCCGTTCAGGGCGTTTTCTTCGGTGTCTTCGATGAAGTCAGTGCTGCCTTTCTTGGCCAGCGCTACGGTTTTCACGCTAGCGGTCTTGTAACCGATGCCTGAGTAACCCACGCCGTTGAGCGAGGAGCTGATCGACTGCACGACCGAGGCCGAACCGGGTTGTTCGTTGACGTTTGGCTTGAAGTCGCCTTTGCACAGGGCTTCTTCTTTGAAGTAGCCGTAGGTACCCGATACCGAGTTACGACCGAACAGCTGAACCGGCTTGTTCGCCAGGTCGCCGGTCACGCCCAGGTCGCCCCAGGTTTTCACGTCGGTTTTAGCGCCGCACAGGCGAGTGGACGAGAAGATCGCGTCGACTTGCTCCATGGTCAGGCCCTTGATCGGGTTGTCCTTGTGCACGAACACGGCCAGGGCATCCACCGCCACCGGGATCGCGGTTGGCTTGTAGCCGTATTTGGTTTCGAAGGCCTGCAGCTCGTTGTCCTTCATCTTGCGGCTCATCGGGCCCAGGTTAGCGGTGCCTTCCGTCAGCGCCGGTGGCGCGGTCGAAGAACCGGCGGCCTGAATCTGGATGTTGACGTTCGGGTATTCTTTTTTGTAGTTCTCGGCCCACAGGGTCATGAGGTTGGCCAGGGTATCGGAACCGACGCTGGACAGGTTGCCCGACACACCGGTGGTCTTGGTGTAGCTCGGGATAGCAGGGTCAACAGCGGCAACCGCGTTGGCAGTCGCAACGCCAGCAGCGACAAAAGTCATTGCCGCCATCAAACGCTTCAGTTTCATGCCTTACTCCTAGCAGATAGGGTGTGTTAAGTCGGGGCCAAGTATCAGCAGGCCGTGTGAACACTCTATGGCTGAAATATGACAATTGGATGAAAGGCCAGCATGTCGCGACAGATCGTTCCCACGCTCTGCGTGGGAATGCCGCCAGGGACGCTCTGCGTCCGCTTCGAGAGGTGACGCAGAGCGTCACGGGATGCATTCCCACGCGGAGCGTGGGAATGATCAGGCGCCAATCAGCGACCTTTTTTCCAAAGCCACGCGCCGACCAGCATCCCCACCCCGCACAACACCGCGACATAGTAAGCCGGGCCCATCGCGCTTTCCTTGAGCAGCAGGCTCACCACCATCGGCGTCAACCCGCCAAAGATCGCGTAAGCCACGTTGTACGAGAACGACAACCCGCTGAAACGCACCACTGGCGGGAACGCCTTGACCATCACGTACGGCACCGCGCCGATGGTGCCGACCAGCAGACCGGTCAGCGCGTACAGCGGAAACAGCCAGTTCGGGTGATCGGCAAGGCTGTGATAGAAGGTCCAGGAACTGATCAGCAAGCCCAGGCAACCGAACACGAAGACCCGGCCGGCACCAAAGCGATCCGCCAGTGCGCCGGCGCCGATGCAACCGAGGCTGAGGAACACGATGGCCAGGCTGTTGGACTGCAACGCGGTGGTTGGCGAGAAGTGATAAACCGTCTGCAGCACCGTCGGCGTCATCAGAATGACCACGACCACGCCAGCCGAGAGCAGCCAGGTCAGCAACATCGAAATGGCGATCGCCCCGCGATGGTCACGCAGCACCGCGCGCAACGGCACTTCTTCGGCCAGCGCCTTGCGCAGTTGCAGTTCGGCGAACACCGGGGTTTCGTGCAGCCAGCGGCGCAGGTACACCGAGAACAGGCCGAACACGCCGCCGAGCAGGAACGGGATCCGCCAGGCGTAATCCGACACCTCTGCTGGCGTATAAAGGCTGTTGATCGCCGTGGCGACCAGCGAGCCGAGCAAGATACCGGCCGTCAGGCCGCTGGTGAGGGTGCCACAGGCATATCCGATGTGCTTTTGCGGAACGTGTTCGGAAACGAATACCCAGGCCCCCGGCACTTCACCGCCGATCGCTGCGCCCTGGAGGACCCGCATCAACAGCAACAGGATCGGCGCCCAGATGCCGATCTGCGCATAGGTCGGCAGCAGCCCCATGATCAGGGTCGGCACGGCCATCATGAAAATGCTCAGGGTGAACATTTTCTTGCGCCCCAGCAGGTCGCCGAAATGCGCCATGACGATGCCGCCCAGAGGACGCGCCAGATAGCCGGCGGCGAAAATGCCGAAGGTCTGCATCAGGCGCAGCCATTCGGGCATGTCGGCCGGGAAGAACAGCTTGCCGACCACGGTGGCGAAGAAAACGAAGATGATGAAATCATAGAATTCCAGCGCGCCACCGAGGGCGGACAGCGACAGAGTCTTGTAGTCATTGCGGGTCAACGGTCGTGCGGGTTGCTCGGGCTGCGCGAGGCTCGAAGGCGCTGAGGTCATGGCAAGGGCTTCTCTTATAGTCGAATCTGTCGCCACAACAACGCTGGCAGTGGCTTGGACAGGTTCGGCACCATAGCAAATTGTTCGAAAAAGCACATAGAGGCGCGTAATTGACGGTCGAAATCAGAACCGGGTGGTCGTCGTGGCGTCTGTCGACCGATATACTCGCCACCTGCGCAGGCTTTGTAGGAGGTTGCTGTGCGAAAACGTTGTTGGCCCGTCCTTTGCTCGGGATTTAGCCTTTTTCGCAGAGTTTCCCTTTAGGCGCCTGATGGAAAACGTGACGAACGTAGTATGTTCGGTGTTGAATCGTTTTTCGCGAAGACGGCTACCACCCGCATTACCCACGAAGAGTCACGGGTCAGAGGCCCCCCGGCATGATAGAGCTCGAACAAGAAGATCCGATCCCACAGGGCGACCTGGCCCTGCAAATCACCGCGCTGCCGCGCGAAACCAACGGCTTTGGCGATATTTTCGGCGGCTGGCTGGTTGCGCAGATGGACCTGGCCGGCACCGCGATGGCCAGCCGTGTCGCCGGTGGCCGCGTCGCCACGGTCGCCATCGACCGCATGGCGTTCCTGGTACCGGTCGCCGTTGGCGCACAGTTGTCCTTTTATACGCAGACCCTGGAAATCGGCCGCAGCTCGATCCAGATGATGGTCGAGGTGTGGAGCGATGACCCACTCTCCAGCGAATGGCGCAAAGTCACCGAAGCGGTCTTTGTCTTCGTTGCCATCGACGGCAGTGGTCGCACGCGCTCGGTTCCGCCACGCGCGCGTTAAACCTCGCGGCCGTTTCGCGGTCGATAGTCGTCCCCAGTGTCTGATCGAGAGTTGCCCATGAACACGCCAAACGTTGAAGCCGTGAAACTGGATGAACTGAACTGCTGGCGCATCCGCCACGGCAAGGCTGAAGTGCTGGCGGCCCAGCAAGGCGCGCACATCCTCAGTTATCAGATCGACGGACAGCCGCCGATCATCTGGCTGAACGACAAAGCCGACTTGAAAACCGGCAAGAGCATTCGTGCCGGCGTGCCAGTGTGCTGGCCGTGGTTCGGCAAATTCGAACGCAACCCGCAGAGCGTGCAGAACATGTACGTCGGCGAGCAACCGGCCCCCGCGCACGGTCTGGTGCGAGCGATGGACTGGGAGCTGGGCGGCATCGAATCCGAGGCTGACGGCATCAAGGTGGAGTTCAAGCTGCCCTACCCGGAAGGTGGCCTGCCGGGCTGGCCGCATGAAGTCGACCTGACCCTGACCCTGCATCTCTCGGATCAATTGCATTACAGCCTGACCAGCCATAACCGTGGCCATGACACCGTCAGCCTGAGCCAGGCGCTGCACACCTATTTCTCCGTGAGTGATGTGCGTAACGTGCACGTCAACGGCGTGGCCGGGCTGGATTACATCGAGACCCTGGACGACTGGAACATTGCCAGCCAGCAAGGCGATCTGCAGTTCACCGGCGAGACCGATCGCATCTACCTCGACGTACCGCCGCAGTTGAGCATCATTGATCCAACCTGGGAACGCCGCATCGTGTTGACCTCAACGGGCTCGCGCACCGCCGTGATCTGGAACCCGTGGATCGACCGCGCCGCCGCACTGCCCGACATGGACAACGACGGCTGGCAACGCATGCTGTGCATCGAGACGGCGAATGTGATGGATGACATCGTCTCCCTGGCGCCGGGGGCGAGCCATACCATGGGTGTGAGCGTAGCCACTACGCCGCTCTAACCGACACCGCAACACCAATGTAGGAGTGAGCCTGCTCGCGATAGCGTTGTGTCAGTCAATCAAGATGGATCTGACAAATCGCTATCGCGAGCAGGCTCACTCCTACATTTATCTGTGGCGGTCTTTAGAGATCCGCTTCCTGCACCACCCGCACCTTCTCCGCCTCCAGTGCATACGCCGCATCGGCCAGGTCATTGCTGATCTTTTCGATCTTCAACGTGCCCGTTACCCACAGCGGTGTGTAGATGTCATCCAGCTTCAGGCCCTTGGGATAACGCACCAGCACCAATTGATTTGGCGGCGGTGGTGGCACGTGAATGCACGCGCCCGGGTACGGCACCAGGAAGAACAGTGTGCTGCGACCCTTGGCATCGGATTCCAGCGGCACCGGGTAACCGCCGATGCGGATGTGCTTGTCGTTCATCGACGCTACGGTTTTGCTTGAATACATCACCGCCGGCAAACCTTTGGCCTGCTTCATCCCGCCTTTCTCGGTGAAGGTGCCGCTGGCTTCGGGGGAGTTGTGGTCGATTTCCGGCATGGCCTCAAGGGCCTTTTGGTCCGACTTGGGCATCAGGTCGAGCCAGTCGGTTTCCGGCAGTTCGCCGGCGTGGGCCAAGCCGCTGCCCAGCAAGAAGAGAGTCAACAGAAGATGGCGCATGAGGTGCTCGGTATGAAAGAGAGAACAGTGAATCGCCGAGCATTCTAGCCCTCCCTGCCGCGATGGCAGAGAGGACTTTGTCGCTTTGGATCAGTTCTTTTTGATCAGGCCGTAGATCACCAGCAGCACGACCGCGCCAACCAGCGCGCCTAGGAAACCGGCACCCTCACCAGCCTGATAAATACCCAGAGCCTGACCGCCATAGGTGGCCGCGAGCGAACCGCCGATACCGAGCAGGATGGTCATGATCCAGCCCATGCTGTCATCGCCCGGTTTCAGGAACCGCGCCAGCAGGCCGACGATCAAGCCGATAAAAATGGTTCCGATAATTCCCATGACATTTCCCTCTGATTGATTGGCTATAGCCTAGCCAGACTTTGGCATCCTGCCATCAGAGAACGGCGGGGCCTGAATGGTTCCGCCGCTGTCACATGAAACTGTTTTACTCGGCAATCAACGCTTCGACCTTGACGATCTGCGCTTGCAGCGTGGCCATGTCGGCGCAGCGCAGGTTGGCGTGACCGACCTTGCGCCCGGCCTTGAAGGCTTTGCCGTAGTGGTGCAAATGGCAGTCCTGGATGGCGATGACTTTTTCAACCGGCGGCACAACGCCGATGAAGTTGAGCATCGCGCTCTCGCCGACCTTGGCGGTCGAGCCCAGCGGCAGACCGGCCACGGCACGCAGGTGGTTTTCGAACTGACTGCACTCGGCGCCTTCAGTGGTCCAGTGTCCGGAGTTGTGTACGCGCGGCGCGATTTCGTTGGCTTTCAGGCCGCCGTCGACTTCAAAGAATTCGAAGGCCATCACGCCGACGTAGTCGAGGTGCTTGAGCACGCGGCTGGAATAGTCTTCCGCCAAGGCCTGCAACGGGTGATCGGTGCTGGCGACGGACAGCTTGAGAATGCCGCTGTCGTGGGTGTTGTGCACCAGCGGATAGAACTTCGTTTCACCATCGCGAGCGCGCACAGCGATCAGCGACACTTCACCGGTGAACGGCACGAAGCCTTCGAGCAGGCAGGCGACGCTGCCCAGTTCAGCGAAAGTACCGGCGACGTCTTCCGGCTTGCGCAGGACTTTCTGTCCCTTGCCGTCGTAACCCAGGGTGCGGGTCTTGAGTACGGCCGGCAGACCGATCGAAGCGACGGCGGCGTCCAGATCGGCTTGCGACTGGATGTCGGCGAAGGCCGGGGTCGGAATGTCCAGATCCTTGAACATGCTCTTTTCGAACCAGCGATCACGGGCGATGCGCAGGGCTTCGGCGCTCGGGTACACCGGCACGAATTGCGAGAGAAACGCCACGGTTTCGGCCGGGACGCTTTCGAATTCGAAGGTCACCAGATCGACTTCATCGGCCAGTTGGCGCAGATGATCCTGATCGCCGTAATCGGCCCGCAGGTGTTCGCCCAGCGCGGCCGCACAGGCGTCCGGTGCAGGGTCGAGGAAAGCGAAGTTCATGCCCAGCGGAGTGCCCGCCAGGGCCAACATGCGGCCCAACTGGCCGCCACCGATTACACCGATCTTCATCTCAACAACCTCAGGCAATACGTGGGTCTGGATTGTCCAGGACGCTGTCTGTCTGCTCGGCACGGAAGGTTTTCAGTACCGCGTGGAACTGCGGGTGCTTGGCGCCCAGAATACTCGCCGAGAGCAGCGCGGCGTTGATCGCGCCAGCCTTGCCGATGGCCAGGGTGGCAACCGGAATGCCCGCTGGCATCTGCACGATCGACAGCAGCGAATCGACGCCCGAGAGCATGGCCGACTGCACCGGCACACCCAGCACCGGCAGGTGGGTCTTGGCCGCACACATGCCAGGCAGGTGGGCCGCGCCGCCAGCACCGGCGATAATCACCTCGATGCCGCGGCTTTCAGCCTCTTCGGCGTACTGGAACAGCAGATCCGGGGTGCGGTGGGCGGAAACCACCTTGACCTCGTACGGGATGCCGAGCTTTTCCAGCATATCGGCGGTGTGGCTAAGGGTGGACCAATCGGACTTGGAGCCCATGATCACGCCAACCAGTGCACTCATCGTCGCGCCTCTTCTCTCTGGAGCGCCCGCAGGCGCGTCATAAAACAACAAGCCACGCAGGTTGCGTGGCTTGATTGTACGAAAAATGGCCGGACGTGCCGGCCGAAGGCCGCGCAGTATACCGCAAAGAAAGCAATAAACAGCCCCCGAAACGACCATCTGTCAAATGAGCGAAAGGCCCGGTTTTATTGACTTGAAGGTCAGCGCCGAGACATCACTCGATCCCCTGTGGGAGCTGGCTTGCCAGCGATGGCGTCAGACCGACAACAGATCAGTCACAGACCCGACGCTATCGCTGGCAAGCCAGCTCCCACAGGGTTTTCGGTGCACTCAAGAGGATTGGGCAGCACCGCCTTCAAGCTTGCGCCACAGCAACCGCACGTTCGCCTTGCGCACCAACGCGCAGCGGTAAAGACGAATCTCCAGCGGCACATGCCATTGCGGGCCGCCGCACACCACCAGTTCGCCGCGCGCCAGTTCGGCACGTACGCTCAACTGTGGCACCCAGGCAATGCCTAGGCCTTCCAGCGCCATGCTTTTCAGGCTGTCGGCCATGGCCGTTTCGTAGACCGTGGTGAAGCGCAACTGGCGCTGACGCAGCAAACCATTGACCGAGCGGCCGAGAAACGCCCCGGCGCTGTAGGCGAGCAACGGCACGCTGGCGTCACCTTCCAGATCGAACAGCGGTTTGCCCTCGGCATCCGCCGCGCACACCGGGAGCATTTCGGTCTGGCCCAAATGCAGCGACGGGAAGATCTCCGGGTCCATCTGCATCGCCGCATCGGGGTCGTAGAACGCCAGCATCAGATCGCAACCACCCTCACGCAGTGCATGCACGGCGTCGCCGACGTTGGTTGCCACCAGCCGCGTGGCGATGTTCAACCCTTCGTTGCGCAACTGGGCGATCCAGCGGGGAAAGAAACCCAGCGCGAGCGAGTGAGCCGCAGCGACTTGCATCACTTCGCCCTGCCCGCCTTCCAGATGATGCAGGTGGCGCAGCACTTCACCGAGCTGTTCGACCACGGTGCGCGCGGTAACCAGAAACAACTGCCCCGCCGCCGTCAGTTCGACCGGCGTACGCGAGCGGTTGACCAGCGTCAGGCCCAGCGCCGCTTCAAGGCTGCGGATCCGCCGACTGAACGCCGGCTGAGTCACGAAGCGCCGTTCGGCGGCCTGCGAGAAGCTGCGAGTGGCAGCCAGAGCACTGAAGTCCTCGAGCCATTTGCTTTCCAGATTCATCACGTCCTCCCGGACACGCACCAAAACAGGTCACACGTCTGCCGCACAGGCGGCGTCACATCGGCATTATGCCGAATGTGCATAGGGCAGTGCTGAACAGCATTGGCCCAAAAATTCCTACAAGCCTAGCATTCGCAGCGTTCCGGCACAGACCGGGTCCTTATCGAGATGATTTCTATCATGTCCTCCGCTGCATCTTTCCGCACAGAAACCGACCTGCTTGGCGCCCTCGAAGTACCCGCTCAAGCGTATTACGGCATCCAGACCCTGCGAGCGGTGAATAACTTCCGTCTCTCCGGCGTTCCGATTTCGCACTACCCGAAACTGGTCGTCGGCCTGGCGATGGTCAAACAGGCCGCCGCTGACGCCAACCGTGAGTTGGGCCATCTGAGCGAAGCCAAGCACGCTGCCATCAGCGAAGCCTGTGCACGATTGATCCGCGGTGATTACCACGAAGAATTCGTGGTCGACATGATTCAGGGTGGCGCTGGTACGTCCACCAACATGAACGCCAACGAAGTGATCGCCAACATTGCTCTTGAAGCCATGGGTCACCAGAAAGGCGAGTACCAGTACCTGCACCCGAACGACGACGTGAACATGGCGCAGTCGACCAACGACGCCTACCCGACCGCGATCCGTCTGGGTCTGTTGCTGGGTCACGACACCCTGCTGGCCAGCCTCGACAGCCTGATCCAGGCGTTCGCGGCCAAGGGGAAAGAGTTCGACCACGTCCTGAAAATGGGCCGTACCCAACTGCAAGACGCCGTGCCGATGACCCTCGGCCAGGAGTTCCGCGCGTTCGCCACCACCATGGGCGAAGACCTCGCGCGTCTGAAGACACTGGCCCCGGAACTGCTGACCGAAGTGAACCTGGGCGGCACTGCGATCGGCACCGGCATCAACGCCGATCCGCGTTATCAGGCGCTGGCGGTTCAGCGTCTGGCGCTGATCAGCGGTCAACCGCTGGTTCCGGCGGCCGACCTGATCGAAGCGACCTCCGACATGGGCGCCTTCGTGCTGTTCTCCGGCATGCTCAAGCGCACCGCGGTCAAGCTGTCGAAGATCTGCAACGACCTGCGCCTGCTGTCCAGCGGCCCACGTACCGGCATCAACGAAATCAACTTGCCAGCGCGTCAGCCAGGCAGTTCGATCATGCCCGGCAAGGTCAACCCGGTGATTCCGGAAGCAGTGAACCAGGTGGCCTTCCAGGTCATCGGCAACGATCTGGCGCTGACCATGGCCGCCGAAGGCGGTCAGCTGCAACTGAACGTGATGGAGCCGCTGATCGCCTTCAAGATCTTCGACTCGATCCGCCTGCTGCAACGCGCCATGGACATGCTGCGCGAACACTGCATCGTCGGCATCACCGCCAACGAAGCGCGCTGCCGTGAACTGGTCGAACATTCGATCGGTCTGGTCACCGCACTGAACCCGTACATCGGCTACAAAAACGCCACGCGCATCGCCGGCCTCGCCCTTGAAAGCGGCCGTGGTGTGCTGGAACTGGTGCGCGAAGAAGGCCTGCTCGATGAAGCCATGCTCGCCGACATCCTGCGCCCGGAAAACATGATTGCCCCGCGCCTGGTTCCGCTCAAAGCCTGAACCGACGCGCACTTGTAGCACCGCTCACCAGGTCGAGGGACTAGACACCTCTCACCTTTTGAGGGCTTGGGGATTTTGTCCCCGAGCCCTTTTTTTTAACTGTTTGAAGGACAAACGTCTTCTGTAGGAGTGAGCCTGCTCGCGATGAACGATGACGCGGTGTGCCATGAGAACCGCAGCGCCTGCATCGCGAGCAGGCTCACTCCTACAAAAGCCCGGCGCCGGTAACGCCGGGTGTTTCAAAGCTTCGTTTCGTCGCTTGCACCACAACCGTGCAGACGGGCGCGCCACTGATCGGTATAGTGCCGCCCCTCTTCGCGTGAGCGGTCGTCGGTAACGAGGCCCAAACCCATGCGAAACCCGAACTAATAACAAAACCCGCGATATGGATCCGGGACGAAACCTTCGCCTCACCCGTCGTGCCGCGCGCAGACCGGTGTAACACGATGTTTCTCCGATCCAGCATTTGCACCCACAAAAAACAGCGAGGAAAAATCCATGCTCGAAGTCATCAACGACTTCCTCTCAGGGAAAGTACTGATCGTGCTCATTGTCGGGCTCGGTAGCTACTTCACGATTCGCTCGCGTTTCGTTCAATTGCGGCATTTCTTCCACATGTTCGCGGTGTTCCGCGACAGCCTCAAAGGCAGCGCCGGACAGCTCAGCTCGTTCCAGGCCTTGATGCTCAGCCTCGCCGGCCGCGTCGGTGCCGGCAACATCGCCGGTGTCGGCATCGCCGTGACCCTCGGTGGTCCGGGTGCGGTGTTCTGGATGTGGGTGACCGCGCTGGTCGGCATGTCCAGCAGCTTCTTCGAATGCACCCTGGCTCAGGTCTACAAGCGCGCCGATGGCGACGGCCTGTACCGCGGCGGCCCGGCCTACTACATCCAGCACGGCCTCAAGCTCAAGGGCATGGCAATAGTGTTCTCCGTTCTGCTGCTGGTTACTTACGGCTTCGCCTTCATTGGCCTGCAGTCCTACACCGTGACTCACTCGCTGCAGAACGCTTTTGACTTCAACCCACAGCACACCGGCATTGTCCTGGCGGTGCTGCTGGCCATCACCTTCATCGGCGGCATCAAGCGCATCGCCTCGGTGTCCGATCTGCTGGTACCGATCAAGACGCTGGCCTATATCGGCGTGACCCTGTACGTGATCGGTACCCAGATCGAACACGTGCCCGCCATGCTGGAAACCATCTTCAAGAGCGCCTTCGGCCTCGACCCGGCCTTTGCCGGCCTGCTCGGCAGCGCCATCGTCATGGGCGTGAAGCGTGGCGTGTTCGCCAACGAAGCGGGCCTGGGCAGTGCGCCGAACGTCGCCGCCGTGGCCGCCGTGAAACACCCGGGCGCGCAGGGCGTGGTCCAGGCTTTCAGTGTGTTCCTCGACACTTTCGTGATCTGCACCTGTACCGCGCTGCTGATCCTGCTGTCGGGCTTCTATACGCCAGGCTTCGAAGGTGACGGCATTGTCCTGACCCAGAACTCGCTCGCCGCCGTGGTCGGTGACTGGGGTCGAATGTTCGTCAGCGTCGCGCTGTCGCTGTTCGTCTTCACCTGCATTCTCTACAACTACTATCTGGGCGAGAACAGCTTGCAGTTCCTCAGCCGCAACCGCGCCCTGCTGATGCTTTTCCGCGGTCTGGTGCTGGCGCTGGTGGTATGGGGTTCGATGCAGGACTTGTCGACCGTGTTCGCCTTTGCCGACATCACCATGACCTGCCTGGCCTTCGTCAACCTGGTGGCCCTGGCCATGCTGTTCAAGGTAGGCCTGCGGGTGATGCGCGACTACGACGAGCAGCGCCGCGCCGGCGTTAAACAGCCAGTGTTCGACTCCAGCAAGTTCGCCGATCTCGATCTGGATCGCAACGCCTGGCCGGTCAACCCGCCGGCAGCTGAGGGCAACACTGAAACTGCGCCGCAAGGCGTACCTGCTGCGCAACGCTGACAGGTAAATGACGGGCGCATCCCCTGCGCCCGTCGGTTATTGTGGTGCAATAACCTGTAGGCGTGAGCCTGCTCGCGATAGCGGTTGATCCGTCGACATTAATGTTGAAAGGGATTCCCCCTTCGCGAGCAGGCTCGCTCCCACAGGGACCTCATCGTTTCGGAGAATCCTATGAATTCGTCGACTTATCCCGCCGCTCAACACGTCATGGTGCTCTACACCGGTGGCACCATCGGCATGCAGGCCAGCGCCAACGGTCTGGCTCCGGCGTCCGGTTTCGAAACACGGATGCGCGACTATCTGCACAGCCAGCCTGAACTCGTCGTACCGCAGTGGCGTTTCCGCGAGATGTCGCCGCTGATCGACAGCGCCAACATGACCCCGGCTTATTGGCAGCAACTGCGCGAAGCGGTGGTCGATGCCGTTGAGGTACAGGGCTGCGACAGCGTGCTGATCCTGCACGGCACCGACACGCTGGCCTACAGCGCGGCCGCGATGAGCTTCCAGTTGCTCGGCCTGCATGCCCGGGTGTGTTTCACCGGCTCGATGTTGCCGGCGGGCGTGACCGACAGCGACGCCTGGGAAAACCTCAGCGGCGCGCTGGTTGCTCTCGGTCGGGGCCTGGCACCGGGTGTGCATCTGTATTTCCACGGTGAGTTGCTGGACCCGACCCGTTGCGCGAAAGTGCGCAGCTTCGGCCGCCATCCGTTCCAACGCCTGGAGCGTCAGGGCGGCGGAGCGAAAGCCGCTTCGATCCCTGCCTCTCTGAACTACAACCAGCCCAGGCAACTGGCGAACGTCGCGGTGCTGCCGCTGTTCCCCGGCATCAGTGCCGAAATCCTCGACGGCCTGCTCGACAGTGGCCTTCAAGGCCTGGTGCTGGAATGTTACGGCAGCGGTACCGGGCCAAGCGACAACCCGCAATTCCTCGCCAGCCTCGCCCGCGCGCGGGATAGCGGCGTGGTGGTGGTCGCGGTCACGCAGTGCCATGAAGGTGGCGTGGAACTGGATGTTTACGAGGCCGGTAGCCGTTTGCGCGGCGTGGGTGTGTTGTCCGGTGGGGGCATGACGCGGGAAGCGGCGTTTGGCAAATTGCATGGGTTGCTGGGTGCCGGGTTGGAAACAGCTGAAGTGCGCCGACTGATCGAACTGGATCTCTGCGGCGAACTGATCTGAACTGACACAAGTCCCTGCGGGATCACACCACTGTGGCGAGGGAGCTTGCTCCCGCTCGGCTGCGAAGCAGTCGCAAGGTTTGGGATTGCTGCGCAATCCAGCGGGAGCAAGCTCCCTCGCCACAATAAAGTGTGTTCATCTGGATATTCGTACGGCATATAACTTGCTGCATTCCAGCTATCTCCAGACTGGAAGATCCCATGCTCCACTCCCACCTCACTACCCTCAACGCCGTCTCGCTGATCCTCAACACGTTCAAGGCCGAAGGCCTGTCGAGCGAGGCGCTATTGGCCGGCAGCGGCATCGTAGCGGCGGATCTGCAGCGTGCCGACACGCGTATCACCACCCATCAGGAAATGCAGGTCTGCACCAACGCCGTCGCGCTCAAGCGTGACATCGGCCTCGAACTAGGCCGGCGCATGCACGTGTCCTGTTACGGCATGCTCGGATATGCACTGCTGACTTGTGCCACCTTCGGTGACGCTTTGCGTTTGGCGATCCGCTATCCGGCGCTGTTGGGAACACTTTTCGAACTGAGCCTGGAAGACGCTGGCGAACAGGTCTGGTTCGTCGCCGCCGATTATCGCGAAAGCCCGGCCATGGCCGTGTTCAATGCCGAATTTTGCCTGGTCTCGCTGAAAGTCATCTGCGACGACTTGCTCGGCCATCCGCTGCCGCTACGCGCCACGCGTTTCGAACATGCCGCGCCGGACTACCGGGACAGCTATGCCGACCCCTTCGACTCGCCCTTGCACTTTTCGGCGAAAGACAACGCGTTCGCTTTTGACCGTCACTGGCTGGATCAACCGTTGCCACTGGCCGACGCCATTACCCATCAAGCCATGGCTGAGCGCTGCCGCAAGCAGAATCTGGAATTTACCGGGCGCCAGGCCTGGCTGGGGCGGATTCGGCAGTTGCTCGGCGCGCAATTGAATGCCGCGCCGGGGCTGGAAGGTTTGGCGCAGCAGATGAAATGCTCGCCGCGTACCTTGCGCCGACATCTGAAAGACATGGGCAGCAGTTATCAGGAACTGCTCGATGAACTGCGCTTCGAGCGGGCCAAGCAGATGTTGTGTGAGGATCAACTGCCGATCTATCGGATTGCCGAGACGCTGGGTTTCAGCGAGACGGCGAGTTTTCGTCATGCGTTTGTGCGCTGGAGTGGTGTGGCGCCGAGTCAGTTTCGCCCGCATTGATATCCCTTTGTAGGAGTGAGCCTGCTCGCGATAGCCATTTATCATCCAACATTTTTGTTGGCTGACAGACCGCTATCGCGAGCAGGCTCACTCCTACAAGGGTTCGTATTTCACCCCTCAGCCTGCGTCAACGAGGGGCGAATTGCGGTCACAGGTTTTGGCCATATCAATCCCCTTTTGGCCGCTCCCGACGTTCTCCGATTCGCCGTGCACCGCAACACTGAGGTCAACCGAATCAGCCTTGCGGAGAACAACAAATGCTGACGATCTACTCAGATGATCACCACCTGCACCATGGCCGCTGTGAACTCATCGATGGCCAGCTCAAACCGTGTTTCGAGATGCCTTCGCGCGCCGACCATGTGCTGCAACGCGTACAGCAGCAGAACCTCGGTGCGGTCCAGGCGCCAAAGGACTTCGGTCTGGAACCAATCGCACGCATTCACAGCCGCGACTATCTGGAATTTTTCAAAGGCGCGTGGGATCGCTGGACCGCGTTCAACACCGACGGTGACTTGCTGCCGTACACCTGGCCGGCGCGCACCCTGCGGGCGATCAAACCGACCAGCCTGCACGGCCAGCTCGGCTATTACAGCTTCGACGGCGGCGCGCCGATCACCGCCGGCACCTGGCAAGCGGCATACAGCGCGGCGCAGGTGGCACTGACCGCGCAAGCACACATACAGGCCGGCGCACACAGTGGCTTCGCCTTGTGCCGCCCGCCGGGACACCACGCCGCCAGCGATTTGATGGGCGGTTATTGCTACCTCAACAACGCCGCTATCGCCGCCCAGGCCTTTCTCGATCAGGGCCACAAAAAGGTTGCGATCCTCGATGTCGACTACCACCACGGCAACGGCACGCAGTCGATCTTCTATGACCGCAGCGACGTGCTGTTCACTTCGATCCATGGCCATCCGGAAGCCGAGTTTCCGTTCTTCCTCGGCTATGACGACGAGCGCGGCGAAGGCGCTGGCGAAGGGTTCAACTTCAACTATCCGCTGCCGGCCGGTTCCGGCTGGGATGTGTGGAGCGCGGCGCTGGATCGGGCCTGCAACGAGATCGACCGCTATGCTGCTGACGTCATCGTCGTCTCACTCGGCGTTGACACGTTCAAGGACGACCCGATCTCGCAGTTCAAACTCGACAGCCCGGATTACCTGGCCATGGGCAAACGCATTGCCGCCCTCGGCAAGCCGACGCTGTTTGTCATGGAAGGTGGCTATGCGGTGGAAGAAATCGGCATCAACGCGGTGAACGTGCTGGAAGGTTTTGAACAATGAAAAAGCGACTGATCACCTCGGCGCTGTGCGCCGCGATGCTGAGCGCTGGCGCCCACGCCGAAGAACGCACCCTGCGCGTCTAAAACTGGTGCACTTAAAAATGACGCGATCACTGTGACGAGGGCTGCCTCGCCACAGTGATCGCGCGTACGGGCTTTTTTGGCCGGCGATATTTATCTACCGCACGACCTTTCCACGGCCGCTTTAGCCTGCTCCGATTCCGCGCCTTCCGGCGCTCCAATCAGAGCAGGTAGTGCCCATGTCCGAAATGCCCACACCCAGTGCCGTTGATGTCGTAACCCAACTGGTCACTGGACCGTCGTTGCGCGAGGTCGCCTCGAAGACACTGCGCCCGGCACTCGAGACGCTGTATCCGCAACTTGATCTTGATCCGCAACTGACCCTGGTGGTGACACCTGCCTGGGTTGTCGTCGGCGACCGGGTCATCCCCGGAGACAATCAAATCGAGTCCCTGACCGGCGTTCTGGTACGGCTCGCCCTGTCTGGCTCCAGCGTGACCTACATCGATGGCGAACATTTCCTGGCCCGGGAGGCCGAGCTGCTCTCGCCCATTCATCTGCCGGTGAAAATCGCCGCCATCGGTTGCCTGCTCAACGAACTGGCGCCGTTACTGTTCATTGCCTATCAAGAGCAGCAGGTTGACTACTGGGACGATTTCACCTACCCGGGTCAACCGCGCTGGCAGCAAATGTCAGATGCCTTGCGCAATGTTTGGAATGTCGATGCAAGCCTTGGCTGGGATGCCGACCAGTGCGCCATGGCCCAGGCTGTTTTCAACCACCCGGACAAGCTTCAGCGAGTCGCGGACCCATACCAGACGCGAGCCTGCCTGATCGACATCGACCAGGACGAGGGTACTGACCGCCGTCACAGGATGATGCTCGATACGGCGGTCATTATCGGGACGGTTGAAAAACGTACATTGATCGTGACCCACTCGGTGGTCAACGGCTTCCAGCGCTTCGATTCGGTGGAGGACATCGCCAAGGCGTTGCCGCGCCGCTTTCGGCAAGGAACCCCCGGCGCCAGCTTCAAATGGCGCCTGGTCGAGCCCCAAGGCCTTTTTTTCGACCATCAGGCCTGCACCTTGATTGCCCTTGAGGCCGACGCCCTCGGCGCAATCAATTTTTTCGAGGGTTCGACCCTCTCCAACCTGTTCCCTCATTCCGGCGCAACCGGCAATCCTGATCGCCCGACACCACGTCTGGAGCCGCACATCGAGCGCCTGCGCCCGTTGCTGCCCGACTGGCTGAGCAACGCTCCGGCGGCCGACCAGACCCGTTACAGCCGCCATCTGCTGGATCTGACAACCGTCCAGCATGAACACAACGGCAAGACCTTTCAGAGCGAACTGGCCAGCCTGCAAACGTTTACCCGCGATGCCCTGACACAACAAATACGCAAGGACCATCCCACCGCCAGTGAGGTAAACCTTGATGACATCGAAATCAGTATTACCAGCCTGCAGGTCTGGGGCACGTTCGTCTGGCCAGGCAATACCCAGACCCAGTCCCTGTCGCTGATGGATCTGGCCCTGCAAAACCTCGCGGGACAGCCGTTGGGCAACAAGACCGTCCGCTACAAAGACGCCAGCGCCGTCCCGGACTGGATGACCGTGGCCTATGTCGAATCGCTGGTGAATACGGTCAACATTGGTGAAACCTACCCGGCATACTTGAAAAAGCACTTGGTCGACGACATCCGGCAGGCCACTTCGCTGCAAGCGCTGTACACCAGCCAGTTGGCTATCGAACTGCCGCTGCTGGCGTTGCAACACAAGATTCGGGCCCGCGCCGGCATCGATGAGCTGGGTTACCGGTATGTCGTCGCAGCATTGGCCAATACCCACGGCACGCGCCACGTCGATGGCCATGAGATCGTCATCCGTGAACTGGCATTCGTCGCCCATCGAAGCACATCGCGGGCCGATAAGGTCGCCAACATGTATGTCATCGGCCCGCGGGAAACGGACAAAGGTCCCTGCGTGCTCTATCAGCCGTTGTTCGAGCAGACGCTGCTGCAGTACCCCAGCCACGCCAACCTGCTGTATGCCATTGAGCATTCACGGCAACTGCGCGAATCGGTACTCGCCTGGCTGCCGGATGACGCGCGATTCAACTACAGCCAGTTCGTGTTCACGGCCAGCCTGCCTTCGGTCTGGACAATCCCGCAATTGCTCGTCAACCCAAGTACGGCCCTCGACATGTCGGGGCCGGTAGCACTGGGCACCCCAGCGATCGAAAGCGATGTGCTGACGACACTGCACAAGGCCAATGTCCAGGCCATCATCGCCCAGGCTGACCGCCAGTCAGTGTCCAACGCCGAAGCGCGCTGGGCCTCGCTCAAACGTGGCGGCTGGGCAATGTTCAACGCAGCCCTGCCGTTTCTCGGGCGCAGTGTCGGCACGGCCGCCTGGATCTGGCAGATCCTGGATGACCTTCAGGAAGTCAGCGACGAGGCCAATCAGCAACCCGGCAAGGTCGCCTGGAGCGCCATCGCCGACATTCTGCTGGCGTTGGGCATGGTGCTGGCCCACCGCGCAGCCGTGGGCAACAGGCCGTTACCCGAGTCGAAACCAGCAACGATAACGGAAGAGATGACGGAAGAGATGACGCCACTCCCGACAGCACCGCTAAAACTCATCGAGCCGCTACGCTTACCCGATATCACCGGCACGGAGCTGTCGGCCAATCATGAAGCATCGCTCAACGGTGTCGCGGCATTGAAACGTTCGCCCGTGGCGCTCAACGAATTACTCGACCGCTTCAAGATTGACAAACCCAAGGCGCTCGGCACAGCCGCCAGCACAGGCGCGCATCGTTTTCTCCATGCGCATCAAGAGCGCTGGTACGCGCCGGTTGGCGAGCGTTGGTTCGAGGTGATGCTCAATGAGCACGGGGATGTGCAGATCATCGACTCACGCCAGCCTCCCCCTCGTGTCGGACCATTGCTCAGCCGGGCCGGCGGTGCGCAGTGGGTGATCGATCTGCGCTTGCGTCTGCGCGGTGGCGGGCTGTCCGCACGCCGGCGCAAGGCAAGAGAAAAACGCAACACGCATATCGAGGCACTGAAAACCGACATCACAGCATTCGACCAAACGATGCAAACCAAGGAAACACGTCTACAGGAAGACCGTCAGGCCTTGCAAACAGCCCTCCCGGCAACACGTGCGCAGGCACGCGAACGCTACCTGGCTACCCTCGTCTCGCAAAGTCAGGCGTACGAGGCGATCATCGAAAAGATCAAGGCATTGCAGCTGGAAGAATCCATTCCCAATTATCGTACGGTCATGATCGAGCGGCTGGAGATGCAGCTGTTCCTGGGGCAAGAGTGGCTGAGTCAAAATATCCCGGAGTATCAGCAACAGCTGCAATCGGTGATGGCAATGATCGCCAGTGGAACCCGCGCCGACGACCAGGCGTACATTCAGGCCCAGGAAGTCACGACCGACCAGACCCAAAAGATCATTGAAAAAATCGAATTCGCCCAGACACGCTTCGAAGAACTGGAACGACTGGGGAAGGAAGCCGTCGAGGTCCGTCTTACCTACAGCGAGGCACTGCCGGGCTACGAGTTGCACGATCTCAAGCTGCTGCAAATCAGCCTTGCGGAAAATATTTGCCTCAAGACCGGCACTACCGCAGCCCATGCCGATGCGAGAAAGGTCCTCGCCGAGCTCATCGAAGATGCTGCGCTGAACATTCAGAGTTCGCTGAGCCTCATCGAGGACGAAAGCCTGATCGATCTGCGTGAACGGATTGATGCGCTGAGCAACGTTTGCGAACAATTCAGCGCGGTCGATCAACGCTTCGCCGACTTCGCCGAAGAATATCCAGAGCAGATCAACACCGAGCGGTTGGCACACGTGCGCAAACGGGTGGTCGAGTTCAAGGCGCGCAGCGACGTACGGCTCGCCGACCTGCTGCGCAACAAGCACGTACTGGAGCCGTTACCGGGTCCCTCCAGGCCAGCACCGGCGGC
This sequence comes from Pseudomonas sp. SWRI99, assembly GCF_014270125.1. Taxonomy (NCBI): domain Bacteria; kingdom Pseudomonadati; phylum Pseudomonadota; class Gammaproteobacteria; order Pseudomonadales; family Pseudomonadaceae; genus Pseudomonas; species Pseudomonas sp. SWRI99. Next base: position 26,591 of record NZ_JABWQR010000013.1, read on the forward strand.
AGGGAACCGAAAGATCATCAAAACCCGCTTCAAGGGGACATTGGTTGGCGAACGGAAAAAAAGCCTCAACGGCGAGGACACCGATCTGGTCGAGGTGCGCACCCAACTGACCGGCGTCATCGCCACCTTTCATGAAAAATCACCAGGGGAATGGGTCGAACATGTCACCTCGACTCCGACGCCTGCCAAGACCGTACCCAGTGTCGAAGAAAGCGTCGCGTCAGCGACGGCACTGGTGGACGGCTTAGCGCAGTTTTATCGACAGAACGAGGCTCACATCAAGCGAGGCGCGCGGATCCCGGTGGAGATCGAAGAAATCTACCATCAACACGCGGCGCGTTTACGCCGCGCTGGCGATGCCATCGATGCGGCACTGACCGCAGCGAACCAAAGTGCAGACTCGACAGGATCAGCCGAGAGGCTTGGGCATTCGCTCAGTGAAGCGGCAACCGCGCTTTATGAAAAAGGTACTGCGGCGCGCATCCAGCTGATCAAGCAACAGCCGCCGACGGCCGCTCGGGTGCAGTGGTTGAAAAGTCGCAACGACGTGCGCATCGCCAAGACCGTTACCCGACGCCTGCTCAAGGGTTCGCGACGGGACTATATGGACGAATACGAAGTCCGCGATAAAGACGGCGGGGTGCTGTGGTACGCCCATTTCCATTATGCCAACGCCAACGACGCGGTCAGTGCGTTCACCGCTGGGCACATGAAAACCGCCGCCCAACGGCGTTTGGGCCGAGCGTTCTATCAACAAGGCAAAAGCAACGAAGAGCTCATCGAAATTTACCGCAGCAAAATTGACAGCACCCTGGCGCAAGCGTTGTTCTTCAGCCCTGCCACGCCTGGCGCAAGCGCGCCAGTGCAGCGCTGATGGCCGCTTCGGGCACGGCAGCGAACCCCAACACCAGTCCGGCGCGCTGCAACAGGGGCGTCGCCGAGTCGGCTAGCCAATAACTGCTCAAACCGTTGATTTCCACGTCCGCGCGAGCGGCCAGTTCGATCAACTGCTGCTCGCGCTCGATGCTGTCCACCGCCACGGTCAGGTGCAGTCCGGCCGAGGCCGCGGGAAGACTGCCCACACCGGCAACCGCCGCCGGCCAACCGGCAAGCAGCGCATTGCGCCGACTCAGCGCCGCACGGCGCATGCGCCGGATATGCCGTTGGAAATGCCCGGCGGCCATGAACTCGGCCATGACTGCTTGCGTACTGACTTCCGAATGCCGGACGTCGACCGCGCGGCGTTGCGCAAACGCATGCACCAGCCCCGGTGGCAAGACCAGATAGCCGAGGCGCAGCGCCGGGAACGCCACCTTGCCGAAGGTGCCGACATAGAGCACGCGTCCCTGCCGGTCGAGCGCGGCCAAGGGCGCCAGCGGCGCGCCGGTGTAGCGGTATTCGCCGTCATAGTCGTCTTCGACGATCCAGCCATCGGTGCGCTCGGCCCAGGCGAGCAGCTCCAGGCGTCGGGCCAGGCTCATGACCACGCCGGTCGGGTATTGATGGGAGGGCGTCACGTAGGCCACGCGACAGTCGCTGAGGCGAGCCATTTCGTTGCAATCGATGCCTTCGCTGTCGACACGGATCCCATGCAAGCGTGCACCCGCCACGGCAAAGGCATGACCTGCCGCACGGTAGCCAGGATTTTCGATTGCTACGCCGCTTCCCGGCTCGACCAGCAACTGTGCACAAAGGCTGATGCCCTGCTGCGCACCACTGGTGATCACTATTTGCTCAGCGGCACATTGCATGCCACGCGAGCTGCGCAAATAGGCCGCGATCATCGTGCGCAGTCGCGCATCACCCGCCGGATCGCCGTAACAGAGTTGCTGCAGATCCGGTTTGCGCCAGAAAGCCGCATTCAGCTTGGCCCAGACCTCGAAAGGAAACAGGTCAAACGCCGGAACGCCAACCCGAAAAGCCCGCGGCGGACCGCTCGGCGGGCGAGGCAAATGGTGTTTTTCGATGCGGGAAAAACCGCCACTGTGGATAACTTTACTGGATGGATTTACAGGAAAATCCAGCCATTCTGTGGATAAGGCTGTGGGTAAGCCTGTTGACAAACCTGTGGATGGTTTTGTGGATAATTTTTTCGTTGGGATCAACGCCGGGGTCAATCGAGCAACGTAGGTGCCATCGCCGACGCGCCCCTCGATAAACCCCTCGGCATATAACTGATCGTAGGCGCGTACGACACTGTTGCGCGAGATACCCAGGGCCCCCGCCAGATCACGACTGGCCGGTAACCGCGTGCCGCTGGCCAGACGCCCATCAAGCACGCGCAGGCGCAACGCCTGATAGAGCTGGCGGCTCAAGCCTTGGCGGCGATCGAGCGCTATACCGGCCGGGTTGAAGGGCATCGACAACGGTGGCGAATCAGGCATGGCAATGGACCTATGAAATTGGCCATCAATGGCTCTTACAACAGACCAATAGCCTGCCTAGGATGCAGGCATTCGCCAAGGAAAATCTGCTCATGTACACGCCACGCGCCTTTGCCATCGAAGAGTTGTCCCAACTGCACGAACTGATCCTCGCCACGCGCCTGGCCATTCTGCTCAGCCACGGCGAAAACGGTCTGCAAGCCAGCCATGTGCCGGTACTGCTGCATTGCGAGCAAGGCGAGTACGGCACGCTGTACGGGCATCTGGCCAAGGCCAATCCGCAGTGGAAAGACCTGCGTGACGGCGCCGAGGCGATGCTGATTTTTGCTGGCCCAGACGCCTACGTCAGCCCCGGCTTCTACCCGAGCAAGGCCGAGCACGGCAAAGTCGTGCCGACCTGGAATTATGTCGCGGTGCATGCCTATGGCCATGCCGAAACCTTCAGCGACGGCGGGCGCCTGCTCGACATCGTCAGCACCTTGACCAACCGCCATGAAGCGGGCCGCGCTCAGCCCTGGTCAGTCGACGACGCGCCGGCCGATTACATTGACGGGATGCTCAAAGCCATCGTCGGTTTCGCCATCCCCATCGACCGTCTCGAGGGCAAGCGCAAGCTCAGCCAGAACCGCAGCGCCGCCGACATTGCCGGCGTGCGTGATGGCCTCGCCGCCAGCCCGGACGCCGACGATCAAACCCTCGCCCGCTTGATGCGCTAAGGAAAAATCACCATGACCCGGATCGACATTCGCACGGTCAGCGCCGCTGATCACGCCGCGTGGCTGCCGCTGTGGCAGGCCTACCTGCGCTTCTACAACACCGACCTGCCGGAGGCCGTCAGCGAGAGTACCTGGCAGCGCTTTCTAGACCCGACCGAACCAACGCATGCGGCGCTGGCCTGGGCCGATGGCAGGGCGCTGGGCATGGTGCATTACATTTATCACCGCTCGAACTGGAGCATCGAAAACTCCTGCTATCTGCAGGATTTGCTGGTGGTCCCCGAGTCGCGTGGCACCGGAGTCGGTCGCCTGCTGATCGAACATGTCTATGCGACCGCCAAGGCTGATGGTTGCTGCAAAGTCCATTGGCTGACGCACGAAACCAACGCCACGGCGATCCAGCTCTACGAGCGCATCGCTGAACGCCCGGGCTTCATCCAGTTTCGCAAAGCTCTTTAAGGAGGTGCGCATGACCGCTTCACTCGCTGACTGGAAAGGCGTACCCGCCCCTTCCGCCACCCTGCTCGAGGGCCGCTTCATTCGTCTGGAAAAACTCGATCCGGCGCGTCATGCCGACGAACTGTACGCCGCCCTCGAAGGCCCCGGCGCTGATCCGAAACTCTGGGACTATTTGCCTTACGGTCCGTTCGCCCAGCGCAGTGCGTTCGACGCCTGGCTGAACAACCACGCGGTCAACAGCGACCCCTATTTTTTCAGCGTCATCGACAACGCTACGGGTCAGGTGCAGGGCATTCTCAGCCTGATGTCGATTGTCCCGGCGCAGGGCCGTATCGAAATCGGCCACGTCACCTTCGGCGCACCGATGCAGCGTTCACCCAAAAGTACCGAGGCGGTGTATTTGTTGGCCAGGTACGCGTTCGAACTCGGCTACCGTCGGCTGGAATGGAAGTGCAACAACGGCAACGCCCGCTCCCGATACGCCGCCGAGCGTCTGGGCTTCAGCTTCGAAGGCGTGTTCCGTCAGCACATGGTGGTCAAGGGACAGAACCGCGATACGGCGTGGTTCTCGATGCTGGATTCGGAGTGGCCGGCGATCGGCGCAGGGTTTGAGCGTTGGCTGTCAGAGGCGAATCAGACCACGTCGGGGCAACTGAAAACCCTGGCCGAATGCCGAATCTGAATGTCACAGATAGCCCTGTGGGAGCGAGCCTGCTCGCGAAAGCGGTGTATCGGTCAATGCCTATGCAACTGATCCGCCGCCTTCGCGAGCAGGCTCGCTCCCACAATGGACCGTGTATGGCTTAACAACCGAGTTTTTGCGCCAGCACCGCAATATGTTCCGGCCCGATCCCGCAGCAGCCACCCAGATGGCTGGCGCCGCGCAGTTGCCAGTCCAGCGCCCAGTGCAGATAACCCGGCGGATCGAGATCATCGCGCAACGGATCGAGCCCGTCGTTGGCCGTGGCTTCCTTGGGCTGTGGTGGAAAGGCGTTGGCGTAAGCGCCAATATTGATAGCCACCCCAAGACGCTGGAAAGTGTCGCGCGCCGCATCAATCGCCGCACCAATCACTTCCGGCTGGCTGCAATTGAACAGCAGCGTCTGCACACCCAGTTCCGCCGCCGCAGCAGCCGCTTCGGCCACAGGCTCACCGGAGCGCAAGCGCGGTACTTCATCGGTGTCTTCATCTTTGAGGGTGAACGACAGCCAGAATGGCTTGCCATCCTTCGGCAGACCGGCGTGGATGGCGCGCGCCTCGACGATGGAACTCTGGGTCTCCGCCAGCCATAGATCGACGTGGGGAGCCAGCCCCTGAACCAGCGGCGTCAGCAACTCGGTCACGCGATCGGCTTCGAACAGGTCTGGACGGTACGAGCCAAACAGCGGCGGCAACGAGCCGGCCACTCGCACGGCTTTGCCCGACGCCTGCACGGCGCGCTGCGCCAGCTCCCCGGCCAGCGCCGCCAGCGCCTGGCCTTCAGCGGCAAATCGTGCCTCGCCAATGTGAAACGGCACCACCGCATAGCTGTTGCTGGTGATTACGTTGGCGCCACTGGCGATGTAGGCGGCATGCACGGCCTCGACCGCTTGCGGCGCCTCGCTCAGTGCCAGTGCCGACCACTCGGGCTGGCGGAACGGCGCACCCGCGCGTTGCAACTCTCGGCCCATGCCGCCATCAAGAATGACCGTATCTGCTGCGCCCATATGCTTTTCACTCATATGCTTATGAAAATAACTCACTATCAGAGTCGTTCTTATAACTATTTAATACGCACCACTCGGTTAATAACAACCTCTTTTTTCAACAGGGATCGACTGTGAAATTCCAACCGCTATTGGCCTTGGGCCTGACGATACTGGCCGCCTCTACCCAAGCCTTCGGCGGCGCGACGCTGGATCGCATCGAGGCGAAAAAAGAGCTGGTCGGCGTGCTGATGGAAAGCTATCCGCCCTTCTCGTTTCTCAATGAGCAGAATCAGCTCGACGGCTTCGACGTCGACGTGGCCAAAGCCGTGGCCGAGAAACTCGGGGTCAAGTTGCGCCTCGAAACCCCGTCCTGGGACGTGATTGCCGCCGGCCGCTGGAGCGGGCGCTACGACATCTGCATTTGCTCGATGACCCCGAGCAAGGCCCGCGCCGAAGTGTTCGACTTCCCCGTCGAGTACTACGCCTCGCCAGCGGTGATCGTGGTCAACGCCAAGGATGAGCGCATTCACAGCGCCAAAGACCTGAGCGGCAAAAAAATCGGCCTGACCAGCGCCTCCAGCTATGAAAGCTATCTGAACAAGAACCTGGTCATCGAAGGCGCCGAGGACACGCAACTGCAATATCCGTTCGAGGATGTGCAGATCGCGCCTTACGACACCGACAACGTCGCCTTCCAGGACCTGGGCCTGGGCGCCGGGGTGCGGCTGGATGCGATTCTCACCAATCTGGTCACCGCGCAGCCGCGTCTGAACCAGGACCCACGCTTCAAACTGGCCGGCGAACCGCTGTACTCCGAGCCAAACTCGGTGGCCATCGAAAAAGGTGATCCACAGTGGGACGGCAAAGTGCGCGAGGTGTTTGCCCAGCTCAAACAGGACGGCACGCTGAGCAAGCTTTCGCAGAAATGGATCGGCGCCGATATCAGTCGATGACTTCTTTTCCGCCTCCGCCACAGCCACCGCAACCGGTGGCTGAATCGCGCCTGCAAAGGCTGTTCGGCTTTCGCACCCGGCTGTACCTGACCTGGTTCGCGCTGTTCTGCCTGTTTGCCGGATTTTTTCTGAGCTTCGATCTGAAGTTCGCGATCATCCTCGACAAGCTGCCCAATCTCGTCGGTCTTAAACTGGCGCCTAATGGCTTTCTGCAAGGTGCAGCGCTGACGCTGTTCCTGTGCGCCTGCTCAATTATCGCTTCGTCACTGCTGGGCTTTGTTACCGCTCTGGCACGTCTGTCGAATAGCGCCGTGGCGTTCGGCATCGCCAGTTTCTACACCTCGTTCTTTCGCGGCACGCCATTGCTGATCCAGATCCTGCTGATCTACCTCGGCCTGCCGCAACTGGGCATCGTGCCCGGCGCGATTGTCGCCGGCATCATTGCCCTGTCGCTGAATTACGGCGCCTACCTGAGCGAAATCTTCCGCGCCGGCATCGTCGGGGTCGATCACGGCCAACGCGAAGCGTCGCTGGCGCTTGGCCTGCGTGAAAGTGTGATCTTCTGGCGCATCACCCTGCCCCAAGCGATGCGCACCATCATTCCGCCGACCACCAACCAGTTCATCTCGATGCTCAAGGACTCCTCGCTGATCTCGGTGATGGGCGTCTGGGAAGTGATGTTTCTCGCACAATCGTATGGCCGTTCGAGCTATCGCTACATCGAGATGCTGACCACCGCGGCGATCATCTACTGGCTGATGTCGATCGGGCTGGAACTCATCCAGGCGCGGATGGAGCGGCACTACGGCAAGGCGTATTTGCGGCGCAGCTGAGGGGGGGCGACGCGGTTCAAAGGTTGTCCCGGCGAATCCGCACAACGCCCACCTTCATGCCGAATGGGCGGAACATTGCGTTCAGTGATTTTCAGTTGGCGCTGTACCCCTGATCGGCTGTAGGAAAAAGAACAGGCGCCGCCGCGCAAAAGCTTTGTTTGCGAAATCCAGTGGGGATTTACTACAGAATGATCCGACGTCGGCTGCATGGCTACGGGAAGCGGCCGACAGCGGTTTTTGTGGTGCATCAATAGAGTTGGGGCCTCCATACAAGGAGGTTGAACTCGATGACCGCTCAATATGTATTCGCACCAAAACACTTGGCTCTGGCTATTTCGCTGGCAATGGGTTGCGTAGCGCTGGCCAATGCCGAGCAACCCGCTGAAGGCACCGAGCCGCCCCCAAGCGTGGACGCGACCGAGGTGCCGGAAACAAGCCCTAAAGAAAAAGCCATGCAACGACTTCAGGGCTTTCTCAGCGACGCGAGCACGGTCCCCATCACCTTCACAGCACCAGAAACCGCTTTCAACGGTACCGACGTCAACGACCTGATCATTCTCAAGGACGGCGCCAGCTTCACTGGCCGGCTGGATGGGGGTAAGGGCGATAACGTGCTGCTCCTGGATGCTGCGAACGGCGGCACGTTGAGCGACACGCGCAACTTTAATGGACTATTCATCGCCCAGGGCGACTGGACGCTGAGCCCAAAAGGCAGTTTTCAGGAAGGCGTGCTGGTAAACAGCGGCGCAGCCCTGACCAACCTTGGAAGCATCAAGGGTGATGTTTATGTCCAGAAGGGCGGCGGCTTCGCAGGTAAAGGCACAGTGGCAAATCTTGAGGTCGACGGGTTGCTCACCGTCAATGAAGCCCTCGGCAGTCCGCGAGTGAAAGGCAATCTGCATTTGTCCCCCACTGCCGAACTGGCTTACGAGGTTACTCCCGGCGGCGCTCAGACTATCAAGGTCGATGGCACCGCCCAGCTGGAAGGCGCCACCCTGAAAATCGTTGCAGCTCCCGGCGAATATCCGCAAAGCAGCCAATACAAAATCATTGAAGCGCGCGAGGTGAAAGGCCAGTTCGGCAGGATCGAGAACGATCTGGCGTTCATGACCGCCACAGCCCAGTACAACAAGAAATCCGTCGGACTGACTTACGCTCGCAACGATATACCGCTTAAGGATCTTGCCACTACAGAAAACGGTAGTGCACTTGGCGAAAGTATTACCGAGCCAGAAGCTTCCCCCTCCCCAGTGGTACCGATATCAACACCTGCATCGCTGGCGCCATCTGATGATTCAATTGCGATAACGGCCGCAGCTTCAGCGGCCGTCCTGACTTCAGTTTCAACCTTGATCGAAGGCTCCGCGCCAGCGGCATCATCGATACCAAACGAAATCGTGACTGCACAAACCAGCGAAGCCGCTGCACAGCCAGTGCCTGAACCTGTAATACCCGCTAACGCAGCCGTCGCTGCATTGCTGGCCAGCGATAAAAACACTGCTCCCATTGCGCTGGAACAACTCGCCGCCGGCAGCAGCGCCAACCTCGCCAAAGCCACGCTGAACAGCATCATGCCGGTCAGTGCGAGCATGCTCTCGGCGATGCGGCAACTGGACAACCGTTCCGGCGCAACTTACGGCTCGCGCAGCTCACCTCGCCAAGCGGCGGGCGGCGAAGATTCCGGTCGAGTCTGGATTCAGGCGCTGGGTCATGGCGGCAAAGTTGATCGCAACGTCGACACCACCCTCAAGCACGCCACCCAAGGTCTGGTCATGGGCGCCGACTGGCGGCTCGACGAGCAATGGCATGTCGGCCTGCTCGGCGGCAAATCACAGACGCAGCTCGATGCCCGTCAATACGATGATGATCTCGACAGCTGGCATCTCGGCGCCTACGCCGTGCGCCAGGACGGCCCCTTGTCTCTGCGCCTCGGCGCCACCTACGCCCGCCATGACGGCAGCAGCACACGGCGGGTCGCCTTCAAGGGTTTCAGTGATCGCCTCAAAGGCAACTACGACGCCAATACTCAACAGGCGTTTGCCGAGGCCGGGTTCAATCTGGGCCGCGACCATCTGACCCTCGAGCCTTTCGCCAGCCTGGGTTATCAGCGCTATCAGCGCGACACCTACAGCGAAAAGGGCGGCGATGCGGCGCTGAAAGTCTATGGCCAGACCCGTGACAATTTCAGCAGCACCTTCGGCCTGCGGGTTGCGAAGATCAATTCGCTGGATAACGGCATGCACTTGACCCCACGGCTGAGCGCGGGCTGGAAACACACCTTCGGCGAGATCGAAAGCGATACCCGTCAGCAACTGCTCAAGGGCGGCAAGCGTTTCGAGGTGGCCGGTGCCGCGCTGGATCGAAACAGTCTGTCCATGGAGGCGGGGCTGGATCTCGGACTGTCGGCGGCGCACACCCTTGGTGTAGCGTTAACCGGCGAAATGGGCAATGACAGCCGAACGTATGGCGTGGCAGGTCAATGGCGCATGGCGTTCTGACAGGCTGAACATTCTCCCTGTGGGAGCGAGCCTGCTCGCGAAAGCGGTAAGTCATTCAGCAATGATGTTGGCTGATCCGACGCATTCGCGAGCAGGCTCGCTCCCACATTGGATCTCCTGCAATGGCCTGCAAAGTCGAAAAGTCGCAGGCAAAAAAAAGGGGAGCACATGCTCCCCCGAGGTTTAAAGCGTTGGATCGCGGCGGTTATCTCAGCCTTCGATCTCGATAAGGATTTCGCCCGGATTGACCCGGTCACCCTTGGCCACATGGATCGCGGCGACCTTGCCGGCAATGGCGGCCTGGACTTCGGTTTCCATCTTCATGGCTTCAGTGATCAACACAGCCTGGCCAGCCTTGACGGTGTCACCCTCCTTGACCAGCACATCGACGATGTTGCCCGGCATGGTGGTGCTGACGTGGCCCGGTGCCGAAGCCTGTTTGCGTTTGCTGCTGCCACCGCCGACAAATTCGTTGAGTGGCTCGAACACCACTTCTTCCGGCATGCCGTCGATGGACAGATAGAAGTGACGCTTGCCTTCGGCCTTGACGCCGACACCGGTGATGTCGACGCGGTAGGTTTCGCCGTGGACGTCGATGACGAACTCGGTCGGCACGCCTTCACCGCCCACCGAGGCAACCGTGCCCGCTTCCGGAATCGGCAGCAGCACTTCGGGCGTAAGGGTGCCGGCAGCGCGCTCTTCGAGGAACTTGCGGCCGATGTCCGGGAACATGGCGAAGGTCAGCACGTCTTCTTCGGACTTGGCCAGTGCACCGATGTCGGCACGCAGCTTGGTCATTTCCGGTTTGAGCAGGTCCGCCGGACGCACGTCGATGACGTCTTCGCTGCCGATCGCCTGACGGCGCAGCTTCTCGTTGACCACACCCGGCGCCTTGCCGTAGCCGCCCTGCAAATAGAGCTTCACTTCGTTGGTGATAGTCTTGTACCGCTCACCAGCCAGCACGTTGAAGAACGCCTGGGTGCCGACAATCTGCGACGTCGGGGTCACCAGCGGCGGGAAGCCGAGGTCTTCACGCACCCGCGGGATCTCCGCGAGCACTTCAGCCATGCGGTTCAGGGCGCCCTGTTCTTTCAACTGGTTGGCGAGGTTGGAGATCATCCCGCCCGGCACCTGGTTGACTTGCACGCGGGTATCGACGGCAGTGAACTCGCTTTCGAACTGATGGTACTTCTTGCGCACCGCATAGAAGTACAGACCGATTTCCTGCAGCAGTTCCAGATTGAGACCGGTGTCGTACTCGGTGCCCTTGAGCGCGGCGACCATCGATTCGGTGCCCGGATGGCTGGTGCCGGAAGCGAAGCTGGAGATTGCGGTGTCGATGTGATCGGCACCGTTTTCGATCGCTTTAAGCTGACACATTGCCGCCAGGCCAGCGGTGTCGTGGGAGTGGATGAACACTGGCAGCGACTGTTCGGCTTTCAACGCGCGCACCAGTTCACCGGTGGCGTATGGCGTCAGCAAGCCGGCCATGTCCTTGATCGCCACCGAATCGCAACCCATGGATTCCATTTGCCTGGCCTGCGCCACGAAGGCATCGATGGTGTGCACCGGGCTGGTGGTGTAAGCGATGGTGCCTTGCGCATGTTTGCCGGCCGCCTTCACCGCTTCGATGGCGACACGCAGGTTACGCACATCGTTCATGGCATCGAAGATGCGGAATACATCGATGCCATTCACCGCTGCTTTGGCGACGAAGGCCTTGACCACGTCATCGCTGTAATGGCGATAGCCGAGCAGGTTCTGCCCGCGCAGCAGCATCTGCAGGCGGGTGTTGGGCAGCGCCGCACGCAGTTGGCGCAGACGCTCCCACGGGTCTTCCTTGAGGAAGCGCACGCAGGCGTCGAACGTCGCGCCGCCCCAGCATTCCAGCGACCAGTAGCCGACCTTGTCGAGCTTGTCGCAGATCGGCAGCATGTCTTCGGTGCGCATGCGGGTGGCGAGCAGCGATTGGTGGGCGTCGCGCAGGATGGTGTCGGTAACGAAGATTTTCTTTGTCATTGGTATGTCCTCATAGCGGCAAGCTTCGAGCTGCAAGCTGCAAGAAAAAGCCCAGTCGCTCTTGCTTGAAGCTTGTAGCTGACAGCTCGCAGCTGCATTTAAAGGCCTGCGTGGGCGGCGATGGCGGCGGCGATGGCCAGGGCCAGCTCTTCGGGTTTGCGCTTGATCGAGTAGTTGGTCAGTTCCGGGTGGCTTTCAACGAAGCTGGTGTTGAACTGGCCGCTGCGGAATTCCGGGTTGCGCAGGATTTCCTGGTAGTACGCGGCCGTGGTTTTCACACCTTGCAGACGCATGTCGTCGAGGGCGCGCAGGCCACGGTCCATCGCCTCTTCCCAGGTCAGCGCCCAGACCACCAGTTTCAGGCACATCGAGTCGTAGAACGGCGGAATGGTGTAGCCGGTATAGATCGCCGTGTCGGTGCGCACGCCCGGACCGCCGGGAGCGTAGTAGCGGGTGATCTTGCCGAAGCTTGGCAGGAAATTGTTCTTCGGATCCTCCGCATTGATGCGGAACTGCAACGCGAAACCACGGTGCTGGATGTCTTCCTGCTTGACCGACAGCGGCAAGCCGGAGGCGATGCGGATCTGCTCGCGGACGATGTCGATGCCGGTGATTTCTTCGGTGATGGTGTGTTCCACCTGCACCCGGGTGTTCATCTCCATGAAGTACACCTCGCCCTCGGCGAGCAGGAACTCCACGGTACCGGCATTTTCGTATCCCACCGCCTTGGCCGCCCGCACCGACAGGTCACCGATATAGGCGCGCTGTTCCGGAGTCAGTTGCGGACTCGGTGCGATTTCAATGAGCTTCTGGTTGCGCCGCTGGATCGAGCAGTCACGCTCGAACAGGTGCACGACGTTGCCGAAGCTGTCGCCGAGAATCTGCGCTTCGATGTGCTTGGGATTGACGATGCATTTTTCCAGGAAGACTTCCGCCGAACCGAAAGCCTTGGTGGCCTCGGAAATCACTCGGGGAAAGTTCTGTTCGAGTTCTTCGCGACTGTTGCAGCGGCGGATACCACGGCCGCCACCACCGGAAGTGGCTTTGAGCATCACCGGGTAACCGATGCGGTCGCCTTCGATCAGCGCCTCCTCGATACCGGCAACGTTGCCCTCGGTACCAGGCGTCACCGGTACGCCGGCCTTGATCATGCTGCGGCGCGCTTCGGTTTTGTCGCCCATGCGCCGGATGACTTCCGCCGACGGGCCGATGAATTTGATACCACGCTCGGCGCAGATTTCCGCCAGTTCGGCGTTCTCCGACAGGAAACCGTAGCCGGGGTGCAGCGCATCGCAGCCGGTTTCTACCGCCAGGTTCACCAGTTTGCGCGGGTTCAGGTAGCCGGCCAGTGGCTCGGCACCGACGCTGTGGGCCTCGTCCGCACGCTTAACATGCAAGGCATGGCGATCGGCGTCGGAGAAAATCGCCACCGAGCGAATGCCCATTTCGGCGCAGGCTCGTACGATTCGTACGGCAATCTCACCACGGTTGGCGATCAGGATCTTTTTTATCACTTGGAGGTTCCCTTGAGCCGGTGGCACCACGACCTGCTAGACCCAGGTCGACGCGTGACCAAATGTTTCAATTCAGTCGCAGGCCCACACTAGCGCTCACAAGGGATTAACAAAAATGAATAATAATTGGGTCAGGCATAAGTAAACACTTATAGTTGAAGCATCCGCTTGTGCCCAGAGCCAGAATAATATGCGTAAGTCATTGATGCGTATGACGTTGCGTCAGTTGCAGATCTTCAATGAAGTGTGCGATTTACGCTCTTACAGCCGCGCCGCCGAAGAAATGTCGTTGACCCAACCGGCCGTCAGCCTACAGATTCGTCAGCTCGAAGAGCTGATCGGCCAGCCATTGTTCGATTATGTCGGCAAAAAACTCTACATGACCGAGGCCGCCGAAGCCCTTCAGCGCGCCAGTCGTGACATTTTCGGGCGGCTGGAAAACCTCGACATGCAGCTGTCGGATATGCAGGGCTCGCTGCAGGGTCAGCTGAAACTGGCAGTGGAATCCAGCGCCAAATACTTCGTGCCGCACCTGTTCGCCGCTTTCAAGCGCCAGCATCCGGAAGTGAACCTGCAACTGACCGTGGTCAACCGTGGCCAAGTGATCCGGCGCCTGTCGGACAACCGCGACGATCTGGTGATCATGTCGATGGTGCCGCAGGACATGGGCCTGGAGTTCTTGCCATTTCTCAACAACCCGATTGTTGCCGTGGCCCGTCCCGATCATCCGCTGGCACACATGGGCCCGCTGCGTTTACAGGACCTTGAGCCCTACACGCTGTTGATCCGCGAGTCTGGCTCAGGCACGCGGCTGGCGTGCGAAGAGTATTTCAAGGAAAAGCGCGTGCATTTCACCCAGACCCAGGAGGTGGCCTCGGCCGAAGCTCAGCGCGAATGCGTACTGGCGGGTCTGGGCCTGGCGCTGTTGACGCGCCACGCCCTGAACCTGGAGCTGGCGACCGGCGGGCTGGTCGATCTGCCGGTCGAAGAGTTGCCACTGCTGCGCAGTTGGTGCCTGGTGCAGGCCAAAGCCAAACGGCTGTCACCGGTGGCGCACGCCTTCCTGGCGTTTATCCGCAGCGAGCGCGCGCAGATCAGCGCGTTGGTTGAGCGTTTCGACGGGAAGCTGCGGGCGCTGCCTGCCAGTGAGTGATTTCGGGAAAATCGCCGATTTCGGCCTGAAGCTGGCGAAGTTCGAAGCGATCTTCAATCGCGCGGCGAAATTCCATGCGGCGCTGGTCTTCCTGCTGACGACGGGTTTTCGCGGCGCTGTTGCGTTCTTCGTAGGGCTGAGCCATTTCGAGTCTCCCAAGGCGATGACGGGAGTTTCAAGATAGGCAGACAGGATGACGGTTTGGCTGCGCCGGGGTTACAGACTGATGAAAGTTTCGCAGATAGCCGATCCATTGTGGCGAGGGAGCTTGCTCCCGCTGGACTGCGCAGCAGGCCCAAAATTTCAGGGCCGCTGCACATAACAGCGGGAGCAAGCTCTCTCACCACAACAGCGGTCAGTCATCCAGCGCTTTCACGGCTTTGGGCGACAAGCGCAAACTGCGCAAACTGCGCTTCACGCTCTTGAGATGATTGACCAGACTCGGCCCACGCGCCATGGCCACGCCCATTGCCAACACGTCGATCACCACCAGGTGGGCAATCCGCGAAGTCAGCGGCGTATAGATCTCGGTGTCTTCGTGCACATCGATCGCCAGGTTCACGGTCGACAATTCCGCCAACGGCGTCTGGCTCGGGCAAAGGGTGATCAACGACGCTCCGCTTTCACGCACCAGATTGGCGGTAATCAGCAAATCCTTGGAGCGCCCCGACTGGGAAATACAGATCGCCACATCGGTCGGCTTCAAGGTCACGGCCGACATCGCCTGCATGTGCGGATCGGAATACGCCGCCGCTGTCAGCAGCAAGCGGAAGAACTTGTGCTGCGCATCCGCCGCCACCGCACCCGACGCACCAAAGCCGTAGAATTCGACCCGCTGGGCCTGGGACATCAGCGTTACCGCACGCTGCAGCTCCACCGGATCGAGCTTCTCGCGAACCTCCATCAAGGTGTGCAGCGTGGTGTCGAAAATCTTCAGGCTGTAATCGGCGACAGAGTCGTCTTCGTGGATCGCGAACTGGCCGAAGCTGGCCCCGGCCGCGAGGCTTTGCGCCAGTTTCAGTTTCAGATCCTGAAAGCCCGAGCAACCGATGGCGCGACAGAAACGCACGATGGTCGGCTCACTGATACCGACGCTGTGGGCCAGATCGGCCATGGAACTGTGCATCACGGCCGCAGGGTCAAGCAGCACGTGGTCGGCGACCTTGAGCTCCGACTTGCGTAACAGGTGACGTGACTGGGCGATGTGTTGCAGCAGATTCAAGGGGCTGGACTCTTCTTATGGGCAGGGATGTAGCACGCTTGTAGTTATACTACATGAATTGGCATTTTGCCTGCTCAATGCGTAACTCGATGTCCCCGAATCAGGCATGATCAAGTGCATGTAGCCCTTAAAACGGATTGAGCTGTTCACGCAAAATCCCGGCCAGCCCAGCGGCCTCCACGGGACGGCTGATCAGATAGCCTTGCACTTCATCGCAGCCTTCGGCGCGCAGAAACGCCAGCTGATCTTCGCGTTCGACGCCTTCGGCCACCACTTTCAACGACAGCCCGTGGGCCATGGCAATGATCGCCCGGGTGATCGCCGCGTCTTCGCTGCCCTCGCCCAGACCGCGGATAAAAGCCTGATCGATCTTCACGTAATCCACCGGAATCCGCTTGAGGTAGCTCAAGGACGAATAACCGGTGCCGAAATCGTCGATGGCCAGTTTCACCCCCAGCTCACGCAATTGCCGGAACGTCGCAATGATGTGCTCGACGCTGTCGAGCAAGTGACTTTCAGTCAGTTCCAGTTCGAGGTAGTGCGGCGCCAGACCGGTTTCCTCCAGGACCTGACGCACCAGGCTGACCAACTTGCCCTGACGCAGTTGATGCACCGACAGGTTCACCGATACGCGGATCGGCGCCAGCCCCTCGCGCTGCCATTGGCACGCCTGCCAGCAAGCCTGACGCAGGACGAACTCGCCAATCGGCCCGATCAGCCCGGTTTCCTCGGCCAGCCCGATAAAGTCCCCCGGCGGGACCTGACCCAGCGTCGGATGGTCCCAACGCACCAGCGCTTCGGCGGCATTCATGCGCCCGGTGGCCAGGCACAACTTCGGCTGATAGAACACCTTGAGGTGTCGGTCTTCAATGGCTTTGCGCAGCTGATTCTCCAGTTGCAGACGCTCCAGCGTGCTCGCTTGCAGACTGTCGGTGTAAAACTGGAAATTGTTACCGCCCAAGTGCTTGGCATGTTGCATGGCCATGTTCGACTGACTGACCAGTGCGGCAATTTCCCGCGCGTTGTCCGGCAACAGGCTAATGCCCATCGAAGCGCTGACCACCAATTCATGCCCGTCGACGCTGAGTGGCAGACGCAACTTGGCCGATAACCGCGTCGCCACCCGAGCCAGGCTGGAAAGATTGCCGTACGCATCGAACAGCACCGCAAACTCGTCGCCGGACAAGCGGGCGATGGTGTCGGCCTCGGGCAACGCGTTAACCAGTCGACGGGCCATTTTTTGCAACAACTGGTCAGCGATTTCGTGGCCCAGACTGTCATTGAGCAACTTGAAACGATCCAGGTTGATGTGCAGCAGCGCCAGACTGCGCCGCCCGCCCTGCCGAACCCGCTGATGGGCTTCGTGCAGGCGCTCGCGGAACAGCGAACGGTTGGCAAGGCCGGTGAGTTCGTCGTAGTGGGTCAGGTAGCGCATCCGCTCTTCGGACTCGCGCCGAGCCGAGAGATCAGCGAAAAAGCCGACGATATGGCTGACATTGCCTCGGCTGCCGCGCACGGCATTGAGTTGCAGCCATTGGGGATACAACTCACCGTTCTTGCGCGTTTCCACCAGTTCGCCCTGCCAAGTGCCGTGCTGCTCCAGCGCGTGGCGGATCGCGACGTAGTGACGGCGGGCATCGCGACTGCACGGCAACTCGACGACGTTGCGCCCGAGCATGTCGTCGATTTCATAGCCGGTGACGCGGCTGAAGGCCTGATTGACCGCAATCAGCGCGTAATCCGGGTCCAGAATCACGATCCCTTCGCTGGCTGCCTCGAACACTGTGGCCGCCAGCCGCTGCTGCTCTTCCAGGCTTTTGCTGGCGCTGATATCGCGACGGGTGCCGACCATGCGCATCACCCGACCGCTGTCGCTGCGCTCCACGGCACGACCGCGGTCTTCGATCCACACCCAGTGGCCGTCGCCATGGCGCAGGCGGTATTCGACTTGATAGTCCTCCGTGCGCCCCTTCAGATGTTCGACCAGCGCGAACTTGAGTGACGGCACGTCTTCGGGGTGCAGTCGCGGTTTGAGGTCGCGCAGCAGCGCCGTGACGTATTCCGGGGCAAGGCCGAACAGTTCCTGAATCTGCGTGTGATGAACTTCGTCGGTTTGCAGGTTCCAGTCCCACAGCCCGAGTTCGCTGGCCTTGAGTGCCAGTGCCAGCCGCGCTTCGCTTTTGCTCAAGGCCTGATTGGCAGCATCGAGTTCACGGCTGCGCTGGGCCACGCGGTCCTCGAGATCGACCTGCGCTTTACGCAACTGCGCTTCTGCGCAACGGCGCTGTTCGACCTCCTTGCCCAATTCCTGGTTGAGCTGTTCGCTGCGCGTCTGCGCTTGCTGCAAATGCTCGATCAGGTGTTGATTCTGGAAACGCCGCAGCAATCCGCGATCAATCAGTCGATTGACCTGCCACGCCACCACACTCAGCGAGCCGAGCAGAATCAAGCCGAGCCAGCCCCAGCCACGCGCCTGATCGTCGCCGCCCCAGAACAGATAGCCGATCGCCGGCAGCAGGCACGGCAAGGTAAACGACAGGAATGCCGGCAGACTCACCGCATAGGCGACGCTGGCCGACAGGGTCGCCGCGCCAATCAGGCCGAATACCCAGGCTTGCTGGATAAAATTGTCCGCAGGCACCAAGGCGATGCCCGCACCGGCCAGGGTCAGACCGGTCAGGGTCGAGCCGAGCAGGAACATGCGAAACCAGATTGGCTGGGCCTGGCGCTCGGGGATCGCCGAATCGAACGCGGCCACCTGTATCACCCGCAATGCGACCAGCGACAGCAACCACACCAGCCAGACGCTGACCACGAAGTAGCGCTGCGGGCTCCAGAGCAAAGCGGCGCAGATCAGACCATTGATCAACATGAACAGCGTGGGCAGCAGCGAGCCCTGATACAGCAGTCGCGTACGCTCCACCGCCATTTCGACGGCATAGTGCTTGCGGATCACCCGGGGTTCCACGAAGGGGCCCGACAGTTCGGCGCTGAGGGTCATGGGCAACGTTCTTGTTCTTATAAGGAAGGGCCTGCGCCCGAAACGTGGACGGAGCATACACAAGGCGATCCCGTTGCCAAACTGCTGCAGATCAGAATTTGCGCGAAATTTCCCGCTGCCCAGGCACCGCTTCAACCCCTCAAGCGAGACGGGCCGAAGCCTGCAGCCAGTGACCGACCGGTCGTCATTGACGGCACTTTCATCGGCTAATGCAAAGCTCGGTTTGCCCGGGCCTGCGGCGCACCCTAGAATGCCCCGATGCGCGATGATCTCTCCCTTCTGCTGAACTCCCTCAACGATGCCCAACGCCAGGCCGTAGCGGCCCCCGTTGGCCGTCAGTTGGTCCTGGCCGGTGCCGGTTCCGGTAAAACCCGAGTGCTGGTGCACCGTATCGCCTGGTTGATCCAGGTCGAAAACGCCTCGCCTCACTCCATTCTGTCGGTGACCTTCACCAACAAGGCCGCTGCCGAGATGCGTCACCGCATCGAGCAGTTGCTGGGCATCAACCCGGCCGGCATGTGGGTCGGCACCTTCCACGGCCTCGCGCACCGCCTGCTGCGGGCACACTGGCAGGAAGCGGGCCTGAGCCAGACCTTCCAGATTCTCGACAGCGACGACCAGCAACGCCTGGTCAAGCGGGTGATCCGCGAGCTGGGCCTGGACGAGCAGCGCTGGCCGGCCCGTCAGGCCCAGTGGTTCATCAACGGACAGAAAGACGAAGGTCTGCGTCCACAACACATTCAGGCCAGCGGCGACTTGTACCTGGCGACCATGCGCGGCATTTACGAAGCCTACGAGGCAGCATGCCTGCGTGCCGGCGTGATCGACTTCTCCGAACTGCTGCTGCGCGCCCTCGATCTGTGGCGCGACCACCCCGGCCTGCTCGCGCATTATCAGAAGCGCTTCCGGCATATTCTGGTCGACGAGTTCCAGGACACCAACGCCGTGCAGTACGCCTGGTTGCGCCTGCTCGGCAAGGGCGGCGACAGCCTGATGGTGGTCGGCGACGACGATCAGTCGATTTACGGCTGGCGCGGCGCGAAGATCGAAAACATCCATCAGTATTCGTCTGACTTCCCGGATTCCGAGACTATTCGCCTGGAGCAGAATTACCGCTCCACCGCCGGTATTCTCAAAGCCGCCAACGCCCTGATCGCCAACAACACCGGGCGCCTGGGCAAAGAGTTATGGACCGACGGCGGCGATGGCGAAGCGATCAACCTGTACGCCGCGTTCAACGAACACGACGAAGCGCGCTACGTGGTCGAAACCATCGAAAGCGCGCTGAAAACCGGTCTGGCCCGTAGCGACATTGCGATTCTGTACCGCTCCAACGCCCAATCGCGCGTTCTCGAAGAAGCCCTGCTGCGCGAGCGTATTCCGTACCGCATCTATGGCGGTCAGCGCTTCTTCGAACGGGCGGAAATCAAAAACGCCATGGCCTACCTGCGCCTGCTCGAAGGTCGCGGCAACGATGCGGCGCTGGAGCGGGTAATCAACGTGCCGGCCCGTGGCATCGGCGAGAAAACCGTCGAAGCGATCCGCGAACATGCGCGCCACAGCGACGTGTCGATGTGGGAAGCGATGCGCCAACTGGTCGCCAACAAAGGCCTGACTGGACGCGCGGCGGGCGCCCTCGGCGCCTTTATCGAGCTGATCGAAAACCTCGCCGCCAAGTGTGCCGAGATGCCGCTGCACCTGATGACCCAGACCGTTATCGAGCAGTCCGGCCTGATCGCCTACCACGAAGCGGAAAAAGGCGAGAAAGGCCAGGCCCGGGTGGAAAACCTTGAGGAACTGGTCAGCGCCGCGCGCAACTTCGAGAACACCGAAGAAGATGAAGAGCTGACACCGCTGGCCGCGTTCCTCGGCCACGCTTCGCTGGAGGCCGGCGACACCCAGGCCGACGAACACGAAGACAGCATTCAACTGATGACCCTGCACAGCGCCAAAGGTCTGGAGTTCCCTTACGTGTTCCTGGTGGGCATGGAAGAAGGTCTGTTCCCGCACAAGATGAGCCTGGAAGAACCGGGTCGCCTTGAGGAAGAGCGGCGCCTGGCCTACGTGGGCATCACTCGGGCGATGCAGAATCTGGTCATGACCTATGCGGAGACCCGCCGTTTATACGGCAGTGAAACCTACAACAAGGTCTCGCGTTTCGTCCGTGAAGTGCCGAAAGGCCTGATTCAGGAAGTGCGCCTGTCGAACAGTGTCAGCCGCCCGTTCGGCGGCAACCAGTCGATGAGCGGCAGCAACCTGTTCAGTGGCAGCGAGATCCCGGAAACCGGCTTCAGCCTCGGTCAGACCGTGCGCCACTCGATCTTCGGCGATGGCGTGATCCTCAACTTCGAAGGCTCCGGTGCCCAGGCGCGGGTGCAGGTCAACTTCAGTGAAGGCAGCAAGTGGCTGATGCTCGGCTACGCCAAGCTGGAAGCCATTTAAAGCCCAACTCGATTGCTTTTCTGTAGGAGTGAGCCTGCTCGCGATAGCGGTCTGTCTATTATCAATGTATTGACTGACACACCCTCATCGCGAGCAGGCTCACTCCTACAGGAGGCCGTTATCTTTCTGAACCAATCGTCTTTTCCTACAGCCAAAAGTACATCGGCCGATTGCCTCGCCAAGCTGAACGCAACCTGTCAGGCAAAAGCCCGAAACACTCTCTCGCTAGCCAGTAACACTTCAGCTGTGCAACATGACGCGCGAGTCTCCACAAAACGGGAATACCTTTTATGAAACGTTTTCTTAGCATCGCCATGGCGTTGTGCATCGGCCTGACGATGAGCCTCGACGCCAACGCCAAGCGCTTTGGTGGTGGCAAAAGCGCCGGCGCTGCGCCGACGCACCAGACCAGCCAGATGGCTCCTTCTTCTCCAGGCGTTGGTGGCGCTGCCGCAACCGCGGGTGCTGCCGGTGCGGCGGGCACTGCGGCCAAGGCCGGCGGTGCCTCGAAATGGCTCGGCCCGCTGGCCGGTATCGCTGCCGGTGGCCTGCTTGCCTCGATGTTCATGGGCGGCGGTTTCCAGGGCATGCAGATTTTCGACATCCTGATCATGGCCCTGATCGCGTTCGTGATCTTCCGCTTCATCGCCGCCCGTCGTCGCAAGCAGCAGGAGCAATTCGCTCCGGCCGGCGCGCCGATGCAGCGTGAAGCCTTCGAGCAAAAGCCTGCTGCCATGGGTTCGATCTTTGGTGGTTCGGCCGCGCCTGTTGCCGCCCGCCCAGTGATCAACGCACCGGCGTGGTTCAACGAGCAAAACTTCCTTGAAGCCGCGCGTAGCCACTTCCAGTCGCTGCAGCAGCACTGGGACGCCAACGAAATGGACAAGATCGCCGAGTTCGTGACCCCGCAAATGCTCGACTTCCTCAAGCGTGAGCGTGCGGACCTGGGCGAGGGCTTCCAGTCGACTTACATCGACAACCTGCAGGTGCAGCTGGACGGCGTCGACGATCGTGCCGACAAGACCATCGCCACCCTGACCTTCACCGGCGTTTCGAAAACTTCGCGTTTCGACCAGGGCGAAGTGTTCAGCGAGAGCTGGAACATGGAACGTCCGCAGGGCGAGAACCAGCCTTGGCTGGTGGCCGGTATCCGCCAGAACGGCTGATCCCTTCCTGCGCTTCCTTGTGGTAACAGACCCCGGCCCAGGCCGGGGTTTTTCATTTCACGGTTGCATCTATAGCGAGCTACTGTATAAACCGGCCCATATGAACCGCGCCATTCAGCAAGAGGATCCCGGACGTGGAAGAAATCATCGAACAACTGCGCGAAGCCAACGAACCCGTGCCGGTTCCGCTGGAGTTGCCTGACGAAGACCTGCTGGTGGAAATCGAAGAACAACTGTTCATCGATATCCCGTTTGTCTTCAGGGAGTTTTTGCTGACGGTCAGCGATGTGGTGTACGGCAGCCTGGAACCGGTGACGGTCACCGACCCGCAATCACACACTTACCTGCCGGACGTCGCCGCCAATGCCTGGGATGCCGGTGTCGATCGCAGCCTGATCCCTATCTGCCAGGACGGCGACGATTACTACTGTGTCGAAGAAGACGGCACTGTGGTGTTGTGGCAGGCCGAGGAAGAGCTGATTGCCGAAGAGACCTGGGAATCGGTCTGGCACTGGGCGCGGGACGTCTGGCTGGAAAGCTGATTCGCCTGACGCCCCGAGTGGTCAATGCCCCGACGACTCCTTGTGGTTGTCGAGGGTTTCCAGCAAGGCCACCTGCATCCGCGTATGCACACGGATAAACCAGCGCCAAAGCAGCGCCGCCACGGCGGCCGCGACCACGGCAATCAGCACCAGCAACTTGTTGGTCGGCAGGATACTGGCCGACAAGGCTGCCAACAGCAGGAAAATCACCAGCAGCGAGAGGATCGGAATCACTTCGGCGATCACCCGGCGCACTCGCTGCGTGTGACGCCCGGCCATTTCCGGCTTGACGCCCATCTCCGCCAATAGCATCGACAGCGCCTTGAGCTTGCGGTACGCAGCTATCAGGAACGGCAACGATACCAGCAGCGCCCCGCCCCAGATCAATGCCTTCTGCCAGCTCGGGTCGCCAATCCAGTCTTGCAGCCACAGCGACATGCGCTCGGCGAAATACGCGCCGGCAAAGAAGATCGCAATCACCAGTGCCAGATTCACCCCGACCTGCAAAAGAATTCGCCGGATCATCGACGCCAGCATCGCGCCCTCGCCTTGCGGCTGAATGCTGCGCAACCATTCGCCGTACATGCCCAGCACGCGGCCAAGACGCTTGGGCACGACGGCAGACAGCTTGATCGACAGCGGATCCGCCGCGCGGATCAGGTATGGCGTCAGCAGCGTGGTGATCACCGACACGGCCACGGCGACCGGATAAAGGAAGTTGCTGGTGACCTGCAAAGTCATGCCCAGCGCGGCGATGATGAAGGAGAACTCGCCGATTTGGGACAGACCCATGCCAACCCGCAGTGAGGTACGTCCGTCGTTGCCGGCGATAAACGCGCCGAGGCCGCAGGACAACATCTTGCCGAGCACCACAGCCACGGTGATTACCGCAATCGGCCAGGCATATTCGATGAGGATCAGCGGGTCGAGCATCAGGCCGATCGCGACAAAGAAAATCGCACTGAACAGGTCGCGAACCGGCTCGACCAGCCGTTCGATCTTCAGCAGTTGCCGCGACTCGGCCATGATCGCGCCGATCAGGAAGGCGCCGAGGACCATGCTGTATTCGAGCTTGACCACCAGCAGGCAGAAGCCGAAACACAGGCCGAGCACGGTGATCAGCAGCATCTCGTTGCTGTCGAATTTCGCCACGTAGGCCAGCAGGCGCGGCACCAGAAGGATGCCGATGACCAGCGCGACAATCATGAACAGCGACAGCTTGCCGACTGTAGAAAACACCTCGCCCGAACTCACTGTGCCGCTGACGGCAATACTCGACAGCAAGGCGATGATACCGATGCCGAGGATGTCCTCGACAATCAGCACGCCGAAGATCAACTGGGCAAAGCGCTCGTTCTTCATCTTCAGATCATTGAGAGCCTTGACGATGATGGTCGTCGAGGAAATCGCCAGGATCGCGCCGAGGAACAGCGAGTCCATGGTGTTCCAGTCGAACCAGCGGCCGATTTCGTAACCGATCCAGATCATCAGGATGATTTCGAGAAACGCCGCGATAAACGCCGTGGCGCCGACCTTGAACAGCTTGCGCAGGCTGAACTCCAGGCCGAGGCAGAACATCAGGAATATCACCCCGAGCTCGGCGAGGGTCTTGATGGTTTCTTCGTCGTGGATCAGGCCGAACGGCGGCGTGTGCGGGCCGATGATGAAGCCGGCGACGATGTAGCCAAGCACCACCGGCTGCTTGAAACGATGAAACAACACGGTCACCACGCCTGCAACCAACATGATCACTGCCAGATCCTGAATGAAACTGATGGCATGCATGGCGTGGGCTCCTTGATCACGAGGCTCATGGACAGACGTCAGAAAGGTCTGCGCGAGCAGGGTAAAAATCCGCTTTTGGTGTGGGAATTGCCCTTGGGCAGGGCTTTTGCAGGTTAACACCGCGACTTCCGTCTGGAAGCCGGTGCAATATATGGAAACAGATCGACACCCGCGTGACGGCGACCCGTTGCCCGGCGTCCCGATAACGGTGCTTTTTGAAAAGCGACCAGGCGCCCGCAGAGGTGCTTCCAGCAATCAGCCTTGATCCGTGAGAACGTTATGGAACCCGGAAACGCCCAGCTGTCGATGACGGTACTGATGACCCCTGACATGGCCAACTTCTCTGGCAATGTCCACGGCGGCACCCTGCTCAAATACCTCGACGAAGTGGCCTACGCCTGCGCAAGCCGCTATGCCGGCCGTTATGTGGTGACCCTGTCGGTGGATCAGGTGATTTTCCGCGAGCCGATCCATGTCGGCGAACTGGTGACCTTCCTCGCCTCGGTCAACTACACCGGCAATACCTCGATGGAAGTCGGCATCAAGGTGGTGACCGAGAACATCCGCGAACGCTCGGTGCGTCACACCAACAGTTGTTTCTTCACCATGGTCGCGGTGGATGACCAGCGCAAGCCTGCCCCGGTACCGCCGCTGCAACCGCAGAACAGCGAAGACAAGCGCCGCTACATGCAGGCGCAGCAGCGTCGGCAGATTCGTCAGGAGCTGGAGAAGCGTTATCAGGAGATCAAGGGCGACGCTTGATCAGACGCTGGATTGATGCCGACTGATAGATAGCTTTCGCGAGCAGGCTCGCTCCCACAGGTGGAACGCATTCCAAATGTGGGAGCGAGCCTGCTCGCGAATAAAGACGACTCGGTGTTACAGACTGATCGCTGTCGCTTCGAACTTTACCCGCGGATGCGCTATCCGGTCCTGCGCCCGCACCAGTTGCAACTCATAACTGGCGCACGCCTGAGTTTCCAGCAGCACCTCGTGCACCGCCGCTGCAGTGAACTCGAACGCCGCCAGCAGGCTGTCGCCGAGCAGCACCCGCGCCAGAAACAGGCCGGACGTCAGGTCGCCGACACCCACCGGCTGACGCGGAAACGCCAGCAATGGGCGGCGCAGATGCCAACTGCCCTCAGCCGTCACCAGCAGCATCTCGAAGCCATCCGCCGGTTTGCCCGGGTAGTCCAGATGCTTGACCAGCACTGCCTTCGGCCCACGCGCCAGCAGCGCTCGCGCCATGGCCAGGCAATCGAACAGCGACTGCGGCTTGCGCCCGGAAAAGCTGTCCAGCTCCAGTTGGTTCGGACACAGGATGTCCGCCACCGCCGCCGCTTCGTCCAGCAGGAAATCGCTGACCTCGGTCGGCACGCTGCAGCCCTTCTCGGGATGACCCATCACCGGATCACACAGGTAGAGCATTTTCGGATTGACCGATTTGATGCGCGCTACGCCGCTGAGAATTGCCCGGCCCTGGGCGGCACTGCCCAGATAACCCGACAGTACCGCATCGCAGTTGCCCAGTTCGCCAATCGCGGCGATGCCTTCGATCAGCTGGGGAATCTGCTGCGGTGCCAACACTTCACCGGCCCACTGACCATACTGAGTGTGATTGGAAAACTGCACGGTATTGAGCGGCCAGACGTTGACCCCGACCCGCTGCATCGGAAAAACCGCTGCGCTGTTGCCGGCGTGGCCGAACACCACATGGGACTGGATGGCGAGCAGATGAGGCGTACGTTTCATTCGGGGCATTCCGTAAAACGATTGAAATTCAAGCCGCGCAGTATGCGACGAAACACAGCCTGTACGACAGACCGGCGACGCAGTTAAGCTGATGCCATCTTTTGGAGTTCGATGTTGATGCTGACCCTGGAAAACATCTTTGTGCTGATGCTGTTCGCCGCTGCCGGTGCGTGGTTATGGCACAACCACGGCTTGCGCGAACGGGCGCTGGAACGGGTCAAGCAGCATTGCCTCAACGTTGGCGTCGAGTTGCTTGACGGCAACGTGGCCCTGAAAAAGATCGGCTTGATCAAGGACGCCAACGGGCGACGCCGCTTGGCGCGGGTCTACAATTTCGAGTTCACCGTGACAGGCGAAAGCCGCCATAACGGTACGGTCACGCAATTCGGCGCGCACAGCGCACAGATCGAACTGGCGCCCTACCCCGCGCCGTTCGACGACACACCGCCGGTGGTTGAGGTGCAAAAACCGCGGGCGCAGGTGGTCGAGCTCAGCCAGTGGCGGCAGGAACACACGAAGTGGAAACCTTAAGCTGTTTCACCGAATCCGGCATTGCTCCAGACTCGCCTGTAACTCATCGACATTCTGCGGCTCGGTAAAAATCAGCTCAAGGCGCGAGTCTTTTCGCCATTCGCTGGCGCGCCAGGTCAGTTCGGCATTATCCAGCGCATTCGCCGACACCCAGCCATCCGCGCTGTGGATAACCAGCTTGGCCCGTTGCCAATCAAGGCGTGTCAGCCACTTGATGATGCCTTGCGTATCGAACGTCTGCCCCGGATGCCAGCGCCAACCGATGCTCCAGCCCCCCGCCTGGGCCTGACTCAGGCAGATCGGCAGCGCCGGATCGCTCCAGACGGCCGGGATCTGGCCCAGCCCTTTGGGCGTCACCAGCTTATCGACGCCCGTCGAGGCTCGTGCCGTCCGCCCCGGCAACTCGCTCAAAGACAGCTGCGCCTGCTGTGTCCAGATCAGGCTGACGGGTGGCAACTGGCTGGCGATTTCTTCTTGGGCCGCTTGATCAAGGTTTTCCGCCTTGTTCAGCAGCAACAGACCTGCGTCAGTCAGTGCTTGCCGTTGGGCCTGCGGCAACGGTTTCCCAGCGTGCAGAGCCTGCGCGTCCAGCACCAGCACACAGGGCTGAACCGCCAGCACACCCAGCCACGGAGCCTCGTTCAACTGCCTGAGGAGCTGCGCCGGATGACCCAGCCCGGACGGTTCGATAAACAGCCGGTCTGGCCTGGCCTTGCGCAGCAATCGGCCAAGGCCGATCTGGAACGGCGCGCCGTTGACGCAACATAAACAGCCGCCGGCCACTTCGCCGAGTGCTATACCATCGGCGTCACTGCTCAGTAGCGCCGCGTCCAGGCCAATCTGGCCGAACTCGTTGATCAGCACCGCCCAGCGTTCGCCCTCCGGTCGCTGCGCCATCAGGTGGCGAATCAGGCTGGTCTTGCCGGCGCCCAAGGGGCCTGCGATGACATGGGTCGGAATGTTCTGCAGCATGGTGGGCATTTCTTTGAAGAACGTTTTTGAGGAGTTTGCAAATGCGCTGGATGGGATGGTCGTTGCTGTTGCTGCTGGTGTCGAGCGAAGCGTTGGCTCAGGCCTGTCTGGTACACAGCCAGGGCGAGCGCCTCGATGTCAAAGTCTGCCAGCAGAATCGCTCCATCCCGAAAAAACTGTTCAGCGGCGGTTTCTGCCAACCGACGCTGGCCGGGCAGAAAGTCGAGGTGCAATACCTCGACCAGTGCCCGAGCGGCGCGTTCGGCGTGTGCAGCAACGCGCAGGTTGCCAATATGCCCTATCGCCAGGATATCCACTATTACGGCGTGGCGACCGATGCAGCCTACCTGAAGCCCTATTGCGAAGCACAAAGCCGCGGATCATGGCGCAAGCCTTGACGGTCAGCCGAGCCAGTCGAGGGTCACTATCAGCCGACGTTCGCCGACGGCCAATTGCGGCGAACGGTGGATCAGCCCGAACCCCTCGTTACCGTGCCACTTCTCGCCTTTCAGAAGCGCGACCTCGCCGCTGCCGAGTTGCTGAATCTGTGCGGCATCCTCAGGCTCCGCGGTGGCCTGACCCAGTTGCCTGCGATCCATCACGCCTTCCTCAAGCCATTGGCTACCCACGCCGGCATAGGTGGTGATCAGGCGTACGGGCACATGATCGACATGGAAACGGGGACACATCGCCTTATCCAACGCGCGCAGACGCAGGCCGATGCGTCGCGCGCCCAACAGACAGGCGAAGGCACCGACCAGCCATTTCAGGTCGGCAACAAAGCCTTCGTAGCCCTCAAGGTCGCGAAATCCCGAGGCCAGCCCGGCCAGATCCGGCTCGCTGTCCTCATCCGCAAGCTCAAGGCACAACGACTCCGCCAGGGGTTCGTCGAGCGACAGCAACAAACGGGCAAAATCGGCGACATGCAGGGGCAATTGCCGCTGCCAGATGGCGAGGTTGACGTCGTCGTCGAGAATTCGCGCCAGCGCTGTAGGCGTCGGCCCCTGATGGTGCAGGCGAGTCCGCTTTTGTAATGGTTTCAGTGCAAGCATCATGCGGCCTCTTCGTCCCAGGCGCCGAACGGATCCGGCAACAACCGCCAAGCCTCGACACCCAGTGCCATTTCATCATCGGTCAGCAGGCATTCGTCCAGTTCGGCAGACAATCGGGCGAAATCGATGTTCTGCCCGATGAACACCAGCTCCTGGCGACAATCGCCGACGCTCGGCGTCCAGTTTTCCATGATGGCGCGGGTATTCTCCTGGTCCTGTGGCCACTGGTCCTTCGGCACGAAACGCCACCAGCGGCCGGCGAAACCATGGCGCATCAAACCGCCGGCCTGCGACCAACTGCCCGCGTCCGTGGGCTTGCTGGCGAGCCAGAAGAAGCCTTTGGAACGCAGCAGTTTGCCGTTCGGCCATGGACGGTCGATGAAACTGAAGAAGCGTTGCGGATGAAAAGGCCGGCGCGCACGGTAGGCCGTTGAGGCGATGCCATATTCCTCGGTCTCCGGTGTGTGCGTACCGCGCAACTCTTGCAGCCAGCCGGGTGCCTGTGCGGCTTTGTCGAAATCGAAGCGACCGGTGTTAAGGATTTTCTCCAGCGGCACCTCACCCATCACCATCGGGATGATTTCGGCATGGGCGTTAAGGCGTTGCAGGATCGCGATCAATTCTTCGCGTTCACGCTGGCTGATCAGGTCAATCTTGCTAATCAGCAACACGTCGGCGAACTCGATCTGCTCGATCAGCAGATCGGTGATGGAGCGTTCGTCTTCTTCCCCGAGAATCTCGCCACGCGAGGCGAGGCTTTCGGCAGCCTGAAAGTCCGGCAGAAAATTCATGCCATCGACCACCGTGACCATGGTGTCCAGACGCGCGATGTCACTGAGGCTTTGCCCGTGCTCATCGCGGAAGGTGAACGTTTCCGCTACCGGCAGTGGCTCGGAGATGCCGGTGGACTCAATCAGCAAATAATCGAAGCGATCTTCGCGGGCGAGCTTGCTGACCTCTTCCAGCAGGTCTTCGCGTAACGTACAGCAAATGCAGCCGTTGCTCATCTCGACTATTTTCTCTTCCGCGCGGTTCAGGCTGACATCACGCTGAACTTCACTGCCATCGATGTTGATTTCGCTCATATCGTTAACGATGACGGCTACACGCAGTCCGGCCCGGTTACGTAGTACGTAATTGAGAAGCGTACTTTTTCCGGCACCGAGAAATCCTGAAAGTACGGTCACAGGCAGTTCGGCTGACATTGGATAATCCTCTACAGGTGGCAGCCGATGTGCGCTTTTGCTGGCGCATTGCGTTTTAGCGCTGGTAATCGGCAGTGCTCAGGCTGGCTTTCGATTGATGTTATAGTATAACAACACAAACAAGCGAGCCCTCCTTTGGCTTCCTTCGGTAAAGAGTGAATCAAACTCAGGACACGACGATGAACGCTACGCTGAGGCGCTTGATATTGAGCTTTGCGTTACTGACGACGGGCAACGCCTGGGCGCAACTGCCGGAACTCGCCACCTGCACGCGTAGCGCAAATCTGCTGGCGTGTCAGGATGCCGAGGGCAACGCCTATAGCGTCAATACCGTCGGTACCACGCTGTACTTGCGCGGGTTCGAAAAGAACGGCAATCGGTATTGGGCACAGACCAATAGCCGCTTTGGCCAGTTGACCTTCTTCACCGGGATCGCCTCCGATGGCGAAGCATGGGTTGGCTACACCCGGCGGGTGGGTTGGACCACCATCAATCGCTTCTCCAGTTCGGGGGGAAGCAGGGCGAAATTCACGTGCAGCCGGGTCACCGGCTGTTAGCTCGTCGTTTTGCCCAATGCATTCCGGACGCGATTAGCCTTGGCTGTAGCGCAGAATGCGGTGTTTCACGTGGAACGCTCGGGCTGCTGATGTACTTTTTGCGCTGATAATCTGCCATCAAACGGCGGGCCGGAGTGTTCCTCATAGCCCAGAGAAACCCGCTTTAGCTGAGGCCCAGCTAACGGGCGGCTTGCCCACATGAAAGTGTGTTCATGAAAAAGCTATCGTGCTATTTAATGTTATACTATAACATTAAATGAAATCACACGATGAGTCTGAACATGAACGCGTTGACGCTACCGGACATCGCCGCGCAGGCCGCTCGTGAGGCCTTGCCCCTCGACTGGGTGGGCATGCGCGGCATCGCATTGCCTGTATGGCTGGAGGGGCAACGGCTGACCGCCAAGGCCGATGCAGGCGTCAGTCTGGATAATGGTGAGGCACGCGGCATTCATATGTCGCGCCTGTTTGTGGCATTGGAGCCTCTCGAGCAAGAGGCACTTTCCCCCGCTTTACTGCGCCAGGTTCTTGAGCAGTTTCTGCAGAGCCACGCGGGTTTATCGCACTGCGCGTACCTGAATATCCGCACCGAATTACTGCTGAACAGACCGGCGCTGGTCAGTCCTCTCGCCGGATGGAAATCCTATCCGGTGAGCGTTTCCGCGCGCTTGAAGAACCAGATGTTCCACGTGGAACTAGAAATCGAAGTGCCCTATTCCTCCACTTGCCCATGTTCTGCAGCATTAGCCCGCCAGCTGATTCAGCAGCAATTTATCGACGACTTCGCCAACCAATCACTTGAGCACGCGGATGTTTTGGCCTGGCTGGGTTCGACCAAAGGCATCGTCGCGACACCGCATAGCCAACGCAGCACCGCGCAGTTACGCCTGCACCTGAACGAGTCCCTCAGCGAGTTGCCGCTGATCAAGGTTATTGATGACGTCGAAGCAGCGCTCGGCACCGCCGTACAAACCGCAGTGAAACGCGCCGATGAACAAGCGTTCGCGCTCGCCAATGGCCAGAACTTGATGTTCTGCGAAGACGCGGCGAGGCGCTTGAATCTGGCGCTGCGCCGCACCCAAGGCGTCAGCCAGTTCCACTTGAAAGTCATCCACGCTGAAAGCCTGCACGCCCATGATGCGGTGGCTGAAAGCAGTTGGCGTCGGGAGCAAGCATGATTCGCTGCCATTCCCTGAGTTGGGGTGCACCCGGCCAGCCACTGACGACACCGCTGGATCTTGAACTGGAAAGCGCGAGCCTGACCGCCATTATTGGCGCTAATGGCTGTGGAAAAAGCAGCCTGCTCAAGGTCATCGCCGGGCTGCAAAAACCCTTGGAGGGGCACGTGGCGCTGAGTGTTCCACGCCAGAGCGGGCTCTCGTTCCTGCCCCAGCAGCAGCACTTGGATCGACAATTCCCGATCAGCCTGGAAGAGTTGGTCGCCGCCGGATTCTGGGGACGCAGGCTCTCGACGCAGCTGCGCACGCAACGCCTTAATGCCGCATTGGAAAACTGGCATCTGAGCGGCCTCGGCCATCGCCCGTTGATGGCCCTCTCCGGTGGCGAACTGCAACGTGCCCTGCTCGCGCGGCTGAGCCTCGCCGACGCCCCGATATTATTGCTGGACGAGCCTCATGCTGCCCTCGATGAACTGGGCCAGGCGCTGCTTTGGCAACACATCCACGCTTGGCACGCCGAAGGCCGAACGATCGTTGTGGTCTGCCACGATCTCAGCGCTGTGCGCCAACACATCCCCCAGACATTGCTGATCAAGAACAGCCGTTGTGTCTACGGTCCCAGCACCGAACTGATTCAACAGACACCGCATGCGCAGGTGGCCTGATGCTCACCCTCGCTCACTTCTGGCAACCGTTCAGTGAGTTCATGTTCATGCGTCGCGCCTTGCTGGGCGGATTGGTTCTGGCTTGCAGCACGGCGCCACTGGGCGTGTTTCTGATTCTGCGGCGCATGAGCCTGATCGGTGACGCCGTCGCGCACGGCATTCTCCCCGGTGCGGCATTGGGCTTCTGGTTCGCCGGCCTGAGCCTGCCAGCGCTAACGCTCGGCGGTCTCGGTGCGGGCATGAGCATGGCAGGGCTCGCGGCCTGGATCACTCGCCGCACCGGCCTGCGCGAAGACGCCAGCCTTGCCGCGATCTATCCAATTTCCTTGGCGAGTGGCGTACTGATACTGGGCATTGCCGGTAAACGTCTGGACCTGTTGCATCTGCTATTCGGCTCGGCACTGGCCGTCGACGGCCCGACACTCCACGGCATGCTGTGGGTCTCGGCGATCAGCCTGATTACCTTGCTGCTGATCTACAAACCGCTGCTGCTCGACACACTGGACCCGTTATTTCTGCGCACCGTCAGCCGCCTCGGCCCCCTCGCCCATGGCGTATTCCTGACCTTGGTCGTGCTCAATCTGGTGATCGGGTTTCAGGCCATCGGCGCGCTGATGGTCGTCGGACTGATGATGCTCCCCGCCGCCGCGTCTCGATTCTGGAGCCGCCGCCTGCCGATGCTGATTGCGATCGCCGCGCTGATCGGCTGCCTGTCGGTATGGCTCGGATTGTTGATGTCGTTCTATTACTCGCTGCCCAGCGGCCCGGCCATCGTGCTGGTTGCCGGGGCGGGTTATCTGCTGTCCGTAGTGTTCGGGCCGGTTCACGGTTTGTTGCGCCGCCCTCCTTTGCTCACATCCCTATGAGGTGTTTCCCGATGCGCGTCTTGTTCGTGCTGTTCAGTCTGTTGCTGTCGATGTCATTGTCGGCGGCGGAGAAATTGCCGGTGGTCACCAGCTTCAGCATCCTCGCCGACATGGTTCATCAAGTTGGCGGTGATCATGTGCAGATCACCAGCATGGTCGGCCCGGACGCCGATGCGCACACTTACGAGCCGACCCCGGACGACGCCAAAGCCTTGCTCAAGGCACGCGTGATTATTAAAAACGGCCTCGGTTTCGAGCCCTGGCTGGATCGCCTCGTGGCCAGTACCGGCACCCAGGCCACAGTCATCAGTGCCAGTCGCGGCGTGATTCCGCGCGCGCTGGATGAAGATGGCGAAACCGTTCCCGACCCGCACGCCTGGCATAATCTGGCTAACGCCGAGTTGTACGTTGGCAACATCACCAAGGCGCTGACCGCTGCCGATCCGGCGAACAAGGCGGACTATGAGCGCAACAGCCAGACCTACCTCAAGCAGATCTACGCCTTGCTCGCCCAAGCAAAAACCAAACTCGGTGCGCTGCCAGCGGGCAACCGCAAGATCGTCACCAGCCATGACGCCTTCGGCTATCTCGGACAGGCCTACGGTATCGACTTCATGGCGCCACAGGGACTGTCCACCGAGCGCGAACCGTCGGCCGCCGAAGTGGCTGCGCTCATTACCCAGATCCGTCAGGCCAAGGTCAAAGCGGTGTTCATGGAAAACATCAAGGACGCACGCCTGCTCAAGCAGATCGCCGATGAAAGCGGTGCGCACATCGGCGGCACGCTGTACTCCGATGCCCTCGCTGCCAGCGGACCGGCGAGCACGTTCACCGGACTGTTCGAATACAACCTCAACACCCTTTACAACGCGCTGAGCCAACCATGATCCGCAAGAATCCTTCGGGCGATCTGCCGACCATCGCTGAGTCGGCCTACGTCGATAAAACCGCAATCATCTGCGGCAAAGTGGTGATTGGCGAAAACGTCTTCGTCGGTCCCTACGCGGTCATCCGCGCCGATGAAGTAGATGCGTCAGGCGAGATGGAGGCAATCACCATTGGCGCCAATTCGAACATCCAGGATGGCGTGGTGATCCACTCGAAATCCGGCGCGGCGGTGACCATCGGCGAGTTCAGTTCGATTGCCCATCGCTCGATCGTGCATGGTCCCTGCGTGGTCGGCGACCGGGTGTTCATCGGGTTCAACAGCGTGCTGTTCAACTGCGTCGTCGGCAACGGCTGCGTGGTGCGGCACAACTCGGTGGTCGACGGACGAGACTTGCCCGATGCGTTTTACGTACCGTCGACCACGCGCATCGGCCCGACCACCGACCTCACACAATTCCCGCCGGTAAGCGTCAGCGCATCGGAGTTTTCCGAAGACGTGGCACGCACCAATGTCGATCTGGTACGTGGCTACAAAGCCTTGCAGAACGAGTTCTGAGCCATGAACAGCGTGCTGATTCGCAACGCAAGGCTGGTCAACGAAGGGCGCGAAGTGGAAAGCGATCTGTTGGTCAGCCATGGCCGCATCGTCAAAATCGCCCGCAGCATTGAAGGCGAACGGGCGACGCTGGAGATCGATGCAAACGGCCAATGGCTCATGCCGGGCATGATCGACGATCAGGTGCATTTCCGTGAGCCCGGGGCGCCGGCCAAGGGCAGCCTTTACACCGAGTCGCGCGCAGCGGTGGCAGGCGGCATCACCAGTTTCATGGACATGCCCAACACCCAACCGGCGACGCTGACCCTCGAAGCGCTGGCAGACAAGAGGCACCGGGCGGCAACCACTTCGGTGGCCAATTACGGCTTTCACTTCGGTGTCAGTCACGACAATCTCGATACAGTGGCCGCGCTCAATCCCTGTGAAGTGGCCGGTGTGAAAGTGTTCATGGGGGCGTCGACCGGCAATCTGCTGGTGGATGACCCGGCGACGCTTGAGCGGCTGTTTGCCGAAGTGCCGACGATTCTGTTGGCCCACTGCGAACACACGCCGAGCATCGACGCCAATGCAGCCAACCTGCATGAGCAGTTCGGTGAACGTCTGCCGCCGACAGCGCACGCACTGATCCGCAACGCCGAAAGCTGCTATCGGTCTTCAAGTCTGGCGGTGGAACTGGCCCGACGTCACGGCACCCGCTTGCATGTCCTGCACCTGACGACCGCGCGTGAACTGGCGCTGTTCGAAGATAAACCACTGGCGCACAAACGCATCACCGCGGAAGTCTGCCTGCACCATCTGCTGTTTGACGATCGCGACTATGCCGACCTCGGCAACCTGATCAAATGCAATCCGGCGATCAAGACCCAGACTGACCGCGACGCCCTGCGCGCGGCGTTAAACAGCAATCGCCTGGATGTCATCGGCAGTGACCACGCGCCGCATACCTGGGAAGAAAAACAACGGCCCTATGCCCAGGCGCCTGCCGGTCTGCCATTGGTGCAACACGCCTTGCCGGCGTTACTGGAGCTGGTCGAAGAGGGCGTGCTACCGATCACCACGCTGGTGGCGAAGACCAGCCATCGCGTGGCAGATCTGTTTGCCATTCCGGATCGTGGGTATTTGCGCGAGGGCTACTGGGCGGATCTGGTGCTGATCGCTGCGCAGGCACTTGAAGTGAATCAGCAACCGATTCTGTCGCAGTGCGGATGGACGCCATTTGCCGGGCGCAGCTTTCGGCACCGGGTGAGCCTGACCATGGTGTCGGGGCAAATCGCCTGGCACGAGGGCCGGATAAATGAGCAGTGTCGGGGGTTGGCGTTAAGGTTCATGCGCTGACTTGGCTGACGTTTTCGCGAGCAGGCTCGCTTCCGCAAAAAACAGGGGAGCGAGCTGGCTGGCGACAGGGTTCAGGCGCGCGGTTTGACGGTGCCGCAGTCCTGCCCCAGCCACACGGCGCGGGTTTCCAGGCTGCCTTTCTGGTTGATGCCGATGGCATTGAACGTGCCGTTGGCCACCGTGGTGAATTCTCGATCGCTGAGGAATGTCGCTACACCCGTCCCCTGGGCTTTCGGGCAACTGAAGCGGAATTTCCACTGGTTGCCGTTACGCTCGGTGATCTGCTGTTTGCAGCCCGATTGCGGGTCGGCCAAAGGGATATCGTTGGTCGCTACTTGCTCAGGTGTCAGGCAGGCACGGATCCCCTTGCCGCCGATATTGATGCCGTTCTTCTCCAGCGCAGCGCGCTGTTGCGGCGTGATCTGGCCTTGAATCTGGCCAAGAATCGATTGCACATCCATCGCTTGGTCATCGACCTTAAGATTGCTCGAAGACATCTCCCACAGCCCTGGCTGCAGCATCTGCGCTTGCGCAACCACCGGCAATGCCAAACCCAGGCCCAGCGCCAAACCCAGCAGACGAACGTTCATCGAAAAACTCCTGATCAGTAGTGGCCGTTAGACGTCGGCCAATCGCTTCGGTTCATGCCCCAATTAAATAGCGACATTCGCGGTAGAACATGGTCTGTTAAGCATTGATTCTCGCGGAGCAAGGCTGCCCCATGGATTACTTCGGACCGCACCTTTTCGGTTATCTGATTGCCCTGCTACACACCCTCGGCCTCATCGCTGCCCTCCATGCGGTGCTCACCGTGCGCACCGCGCAAGGCTCGATCGCCTGGGCATTGTCGCTGATCTTCATTCCTTACCTCACGCTGATTCCTTACCTGGTGTTCGGCCGCAGTACTTTCGATGGCTATATCAAGGCGCGGCGCCAGGCCAACGAACAGATGCGCCTGGCGATTTCCGAGTTGAACTGGCGGCCGTGGGTGGAAGAAGCCCTCGCCGCTCGCGCATCGAATGCCTATGGTTCCTTGCGGGCCATGCCCAAGCTGGGCCGCATGCCCTGCCTGGCCAACAACGAAGTGCAATTGCTGATCAATGGCAACGCAACCTTCAACGCAATCTTCCAAGCGATCGAACACGCGAAGGAAGCGATTCTGATCCAGTTTTTCATCATTCACGACGACCGGCTCGGCCAGCGCTTGCAGGATTTGCTGCTCAAGAAGGCCGCTGAAGGCGTAATTATTCATCTGCTCTACGATCGCATCGGCAGCCACGCCCTGCCCCACCGCTATGTGCAGGCCTTGCGCGATGCCGGCGTCGAGGTCAAAGCCTTCGCTACGCGCAGTGGCTGGCTCAATCGGTTCCAGGTCAACTTCCGCAACCACCGCAAAATTGTCGTGGTCGATGGTGTGCTCGGGTTTGTCGGCGGGCATAACGTTGGCGATGAATACATGGGTGAAAAACCGCCGCTGGCACCGTGGCGCGATACCCATGTGCAGGTCCGTGGCCCGGTGGTCGCGTGCATGCAGGAGTCGTTTGCCGAAGACTGGTTCTGGGCCGCTCGGACCTTGCCGCCGTTGATCCTTCCGGACGCGTACCCCGAAGACGGCGTGCTCTGCCAACTGCTCGCCAGCGGTCCGGCGGACGCCTACGAAACCTGCTCACTGTTTTTCGTCGAAGCAATCCATGCGGCAACCGAACGGGTGTGGATCACCAGCCCTTATTTCATCCCCGATGAAGCCGTGTTCGCCGCGCTGCGCCTGGCGGTTTTACGCGGCGTGGACGTCCGTCTGTTGCTGCCGTCGCGGCCCGATCACCGCATCGTTTATGCAGCTTCCAGTCTGTATGCCTTCGAAGCGGTACGAGCCGGGGTGCGGGTGTTCCGCTATCAGCCCGGGTTTCTCCATCAGAAAGTGGTATTGATCGACCGCGAGATCAGCGCCATCGGCAGCGCCAATCTCGATAACCGTTCGTTCCGGCTGAATTTCGAAGTGATGTTGTTGACCGTCGACAGCGAGTTCGCCACGTCCGTGGAACAGATGCTGATCGATGACTTCGCCCAGGCCAGTGAAATTGCCAAAGAGGAAAGCCGGGAGATCCACCGCCTGCAACAGGTCGGCATGCGAATCGCCCGGCTGATTTCACCGATCCTCTGAACAGCCTAAGCGTCTCAGCCAGTTGAGCGTCACGGGTGGTAGAGGTCGTCGCGCGTCCACGGCAGTTCATGGCTACCGTCGGGGCGCGCTTTCACCGCCAGAATCTGGTGCAGATTGATCCAGCCGCGTGCGAAAGCGTAAGCGCAACCGGCCAGGTAAAGGCGCCAGATACGCAGGGCTTGCTCTGGCACCAGTTTCGCGGCGGCTTCGAGGTTGTCCTCCAGTCGCTCACTCCAGTGATCCAGCGTGCGCGCGTAGTGCAGCCGCAGGCTCTCGACGTCGACGATTTCCAGCCCCGCTTCGCTGATCTCGGCGCTGATCATCGACAGGTGCGGCAGTTCGCCGTTGGGGAACACGTATTTCTCGATAAAATCCCCGGCGCCTCGCCCGACCGGGCGGCCATCGGTGTGCTTGGCCGTGATGCCGTGGTTCATCACCAGCCCGCCCTCTTTCACCGCGCCAAACAGGGCTTTGCAGTACTGCGCGAGATTGGCGTGGCCGACGTGCTCGAACATGCCCACGCTGACGACTTTGTCGAAGCGACCATCCTGGGGCAGATCGCGATAATCGAGCAATTGCAGTTCGATCTGGTCGTCCAGGGCCTCGGCCTTGACCCGTTCGCGGGCCAGTTCCAGTTGCGCCTGGCTCAAGGTGATACCGAACACCTTGGCGCCGAACTCGCGGGCAGCAAAGCGGGCAAGACCACCCCAGCCGCAACCGACATCCAGCAGGTATTCGCCCGGTTGCAAACGCAACTTGCGGCATAAATGACGGAATTTGGCTTGTTGCGCTTGCTCAAGCGTCTCGCTGCCGGTTTCGAAGTACGCGCAGGAATACGCCATGTCGCTGTCCAGCCAGAGCTGGTAGAACGCGTTCGACAGGTCGTAGTGGTAGGAAATGGCTTTGGCGTCGGTTTCCTTGTCGTGCAGTTTGCGCTCGGGATGACTGCCTTCGTTTTCATCGAGCAGAGCACTGCTCAATTCGTCGCAAACCCGAATCACCTCGCTGATTGACCCCTCCAGTTCGAGTTTGCCTTCGACAAAGGCGGCCCCGAGGGCGTCCAGGCTTGGATGGGTAAACTGACTGACCATCTGTGGGTCCTTGACCACGATGGTAACGCTGGGCGTTGGCCCCAGATTGAACTCATGGCCATCCCAGAGACGCAGGCGAAGCGGAAGCTGCAGATTCTGTAAGGCCGGTGGAAGTTGCGCGAGCATGGAAATCCCCCCTTGTTTCAGACGTCAGATCTGAGGGTAGCCCATTGCGGAAAAATAGCAGGCTATCGATATGATTAGCCGTATCTATCGCTACGGACGCTTCAGCCAGGCAGTCATTGGCAAACGCCCTCAGAATAAAGGACTGCCAACGTCAGGCGCAGTTCGATGAAATTCTTGTCATGTATCGGCCTCGAGCTTGAGCAGCGGCTCTTGAAAGCGTAACAAGCGACCAGCATTGCCCAACACCAGCAACGTGCTGAGGTTATGCAACAACGCGGCAATCATCGCCCCGGCGGCGCCCAGCCAGCCGAACGCGGCGAACACCACGATCGCCAGCGTCCAGCCCAGCCCAATGATGACGTTGACCTGCAATGTCCGCCGGCATTGGCGGCTGAGCCGTACACAAGTACCCAGCCTGCGCAGATCGCTGCCGATCAGCACGATGTCCGCCGAGGCCAGCGCGATATCCGCGCCTCCCGCGCCCATCGCCACACCGACTACGCCGGCCTTCAGAGCCAGCGAATCGTTGATGCCATCGCCCACCACCATCGGGCGGAAGCCGCTGTCGATTTCCCTGAGCACCCGATTCAGTTTGTCCTCGGGCAAGGCCTGGGCTTCGATCTCGTGCAAGCCGACCTCCTCTGCCAGCGACTGCGCCACGCTCTGACGGTCACCGGTCAGCAGCAATTGGCGGCCGAGGCCCAGTTCGCGCAATTCGCCGAGGGCAGATCGCGCTTCCGGTTTGACCGTGTCGGCGAGCAACAGCCAGGCGAGAAATTCACCGTTCAACGCCAGGCCGGCAATCGGCCCGTCGTGGGCCGGGACAGGTGTGGTGACTACGCCCAGTTGCGCAAACAGCTCTGGCCGGCCTAGCGCGGCCTGGCCCTGCGCGGTCATGGCAACCACACCAAGGCCCTGCCGTTCGTGGATGTCGCTCAGTGGCAGCGCATCCTTTTGCTGGCCCAGTCCGGCGAGCGCCCGGCTCACCGGATGACTGCTTGCCGCGCCCAAACTGGCGGCCAGCGCCAGGAGCGTCGAGGTGTCCGCGTGCAGCGTGTTGATCGAGTGCAAACGCAAAGTGCCGAAGGTGAGGGTGCCGGTCTTGTCGACCACCAACGAGGTGAGGTCGGCCAGCTCCTCGAGAAACGCCGAGCTGCGGATCAGAATCCCGTGCCGCGCAGCGACGGCAACCCCGGCAATCGCGGTGGCTGGCGCCGACAGAACCAACGCGCAGGGACACGCCGCCACCAGCACCGCGAGCATCGCTTGCGCGTCGTGGGTAATGAACCAGGTCACCGCCGCCAGCATCAGCACCAACACCATGTAGCTGCCGGCATACCGTTCGAGCAAACGGGTGATTGGTGGTTTCGAGCGCTCGGCGTTTTGCATCAGTGCGATGACTTTGCCGAGCGTCGATT
The DNA here is from genome assembly GCF_014270125.1 of Pseudomonas sp. SWRI99. Lineage (NCBI taxonomy): Bacteria > Pseudomonadati > Pseudomonadota > Gammaproteobacteria > Pseudomonadales > Pseudomonadaceae > Pseudomonas > Pseudomonas sp. SWRI99. The sequence goes on from NZ_JABWQR010000013.1 coordinate 67,319, forward strand.
CATCCCCGGTGCGCGTGACTTCGATGCGCAGCAGCCCATCGAGGTTGATCGCGCCGCCAAACACCGACATGCCGATACCTGCTTCCACCGGCACCGATTCACCGGTAATCGACGCGGTGTCGAGGCTCGCCTGGCCGGCCAACACTCGCCCGTCCGCGGGCACCCGATCACCGGCACGCACCTCAACGGTGTCACCGGATCGGAGTGTGCCGTTGTCCACCTCGACGATCGTGCCATCGGCCAGAACCTTGCGAGCGTGGCTGCGGGTCAATTGGCCGAGCGCATGAATGGCTTCCTGGGAGCCGATGACGCTCCGCTCCTCCAGCACATGGCCGAAAATCATGATGATCGGCAGCAACGCAGCGGTCAGCAGATCGCCGGTCGCCCACGCGCCCAGCATCGCCAGGGCGATTAATTGATCGGTGATGCCGTGCAGACTCGGATACCGCAGGCTGTACCAGGCCGAACGCATCACCGGGACGGCCACCAACAACGAAGCGACGCCGAGCAGCAACTGACTGACGCCGGTCTGCTCCGGCAACAGCCAGCGCCAGACAAGACCGAGGCCCAACAGACCGAGCGCCAGCATCGCCAGGGTCAGTTGACGGGCGGCGCGGCGTTGCTCGGCCGAGGACAACAGACTCGGTGCAGCGGTGGATGCAGTCATTGGCTGGCTCCCTGAATGATCAGGCGGGAATCGTCTTTCGGGTCGACTGTGGTCACGGAACCGGCCTGACCAAGAATTTTCGGCATGCGCTCACGGTAGAAACGCAGGAGCAATTGGGGATCGCGGGTATTGCCCAGGCTCAACACGGTGGCCGTGTCAGCGCTGGCCTTGGCCAAACGTTCGCCGGCTTGCGCGTGGGCCACTTGGCGGGTTCGATCGGCCTGTTCGTTGGCCATCTGGGTGACTTTTTCGGCGTCGGTGCGCGCATTGGCGACTGCCTTGTCAGCTTGCTGACTGGCCGTCAAAACCGCGTTGAACGCGCTGACGGCGGGATCCGGCAAGCTCGATTGCACATCGACCCGCGCCACTTCAATACCGATACCCTGCCCCGCCGCCTTCAGTTCGGCCAAGCGTTGGTTGATGCCGTGGACCAGATCGCCACGCAGGCGTTCGCGGCGCTCGGCGGCCTGATTGTCAGATCCGAGCAATTCCGGGCGAGCGACCAGAATGGTATCCAGGTCACGGGCAGCAGTGAGCGCCACCGCACTGCGCGTCACCAGTCGGTCGAGTGCCGGCAGCACGTGATCGGCCTGCAGGACGAAATCGTAGGGGTCGGTGACTTTGTAGAACACCCGCACATCCAGTTGCACCACCCCGGCATCACCGGTCAACAGATAACCGGAGCCGGCCAACGCATCGCTCAACGGTGTGGCAAAGGACGCGACTCGATCGGCCTTTAGGGCTTCATCGCTGCGCAGCAGATTCTCGACTCGACGCTCGATCACCCGATCCGCTGCTGGCAGCAAAACCACCTGTTCGAACGGCTGTGGCCACGCCAGCAACAGACCGGCATTTTGCACCCGGTCGAGGACGCCGAAGTGCAAAACCACGGCGCGATTCTGTGGATCGATCTGCCGGACGTTGGAGAATGCCCAAGCCAGCGCGGCCAGCACCGTCACCGCATACAGGGCTAAAAAAGCCAAACGTCCGGCCTGAATCCACGGACTTTGCAATAGGGGTGTTCCACGTGGAACTTCATCATTCATGGCTGCGACCCGGCTTTGCTGTCCAGTGTCGGCGGGCCGTCTACCAGTACGCGGAAAGGCGCGGCGTCGGTACGCAAAATCAATTTGGTGTCTGGGGTAACGATGGTGCCGAGGGTATCCAGCGAGCGCAGCAAGTTATAGAGCTGCGGTGAACTGGCGTAGGCGCGGCCGTAAATCTGCGCGGCTTCGACGCGCGACTGCGCTTCGATCTCGGCGGCCTGCACCGTCGCGTCCGCTTGGACGATGCGTGCGTCGCGCTCGGCAGCAGAGCGAATCTGCGCCGCTTCGCGTTTGCCGATCGCGGTGCGCTCCGTGGCGATGGTTTCACGCTCGGCGCGCATCCGGTCGACCGTGGCCGTGAGCGTTACGGACGGCAATGTCAGCCGCTCAACACCGACCTGCAATACACGCACGCCATAAGTGGCGAGCAACTGCTGATCAATCTGCTGGCGCAACTGCGCCTCGAAATCGCCGATGCGCACCTGACTGGCATCAGTGTTGACCAGACTGGCCAGATCAAAACTGCTGGCAGTGGTCTCCAGGGCCGAACCAATGAAGGTACGAATCTGCCGCGCGGCTTCGTCCGGCTGGTTCTGCACCGCACGCATAAAGCGCTGTACGTTGTCCGGATCGCCCTGCACCTGCCACGCCACGTAAGCCTGCACGATGATGCGCAAGCCATCACGCGTGCCGACATCCTGCAAGCCACTTGAGGTGGTCCGCAGGCGCAGGTCAACGGGAATTGCCGCTTCGAACGGTGCTGGCCAACGCCAGCTCAGGCCCGGATCAAGCAGGACCCGCGCGGGATTGCCGAAACGGGTAATCACAGTCGCTTCGCCGGAACGCACTTGCACCAGGCTTGCGGCCGCCAGCGCAAACGCGACCAACAGCGCCGCCCAAGCCATGCGCCGCCAGGGAAACGGTCCCGCCGCTTCCTCCCCTGCACCGTGGTGATGATGCCCATGATGGTGGTGGCCGCCATGGTGATGGGCGTGGCCGCTGTGATCGTGATGGTCGAGAGTGGGCGACTGGCTCAAGGGGCGACTCCTGGTTGAACGGTGGTGCGCGCGGGCGTCGGATCAGCCGGCAGCGTAAACGTACGCAGGTCGATGGTCGGCGCATTGCTGCTGCCGCCCAGACGGTGGTCGAGCAGCAACAGTTTGGCCTTGCCCAGGCCCTGGCTGAGTTGCGCGAAGTATTGTTCCAGCACAAAAGCCTGACCGGCACTGGCGTAGGCTTTTTGCTCGGCGCTGAATTTAAGGTCCGCCGCTTGCGCGGTGGCCTGATTCTCGCGGGCGCTGGCGCTGGCTTTGTCGCGCGCAAGCGTGGCTTGCAACTGCGCCTGATTGCTGGCTTGCGCGGCGGCGCCGCGTTCCCGGGCGATCAGCGCCTGCGCGCCAATCTGCGCCGCTTGCACGCCGTGGTAAGCATTCGCCGCGCCGGCGGGTGGATGAATGGCTTCGACGACCGTGGCGAGTATTTCCACACCGCTGTCGAGTGTCTTCAGGTCGCTTTGCACCGCGCGACCGATTTCCTCGGCCAGACCGACCCGGTCCTGTCCGAGCAAACCGTCCAGCGTGCGCGAGGCAAAGTCGTGCACCAGAATTCGACTGGCGGTGCTGCGAATCAGCGTCGGTACATCGGCGTGATTGTAGGTAGCGGCCAGGGCCGCTTGATCGTCCAGACCGATCCGGTAAACGAAGCGCACGTCCATGTTGACGATCTGGAAGCTCTGCTGCCCGCCCCGGCTGCTGGCAATCACCTGTGACTTATCGTTGACATGACTGGCGTCCCACAACCGGTTGGCCGCAAGCGGTGCCGGGCCTTCAGCGGGATCGAGTGCGGCCGGCGCAGGATTGGCGCCGACGCTGGTGGCCAGCTCATGCACCACGCCATTCTCAACGCTCAACACCCGCCCTAACGGCCAGGGCCAGCCGGCGTGCAAACCTGGGCCGAACACCTGCACCGGTTTGCCGAACCGCTCATAAATGCCCCGACCTTGCAGCGGAATTTCATGAATGCCGGTCAGCAGCCAAGCCACCACAGCGACCAGCGCCAGCACCGGCAGCAACGCGCGGCGCATGTAGCTGAACGCCCAGATCTGCCGTAGATCGATGCCGAAACGGTTGTGCAATTCATCCTGCAAGGCAAGCAACGGTTGTGGCGGCCAGCGCAGCAGATCGGCGACAAAACTGCGCGACAGCAACGTCGGTTCAAGCTGTTCGCGGCGAGGCGTGAACAGCGACAGAACCGCGCGCAGCAGCAGCTCGATCGCGACCAGGCCTGGCAAGAGCCCGATCAACACGGCCAGGCGCACCGGCCATATCGCGCCCTCGCTGGCAAACAACAAACACAGCCCGCCCAACACCAAACTGGTAATCGGCACCCGGACCAACCGGGCAAGCGCTGCCGCCTCAGGCCATTGCGCCGGGTGCTCCTGAGCCAGTTGCCGTTCCACGACCAACAGACCGAACGCCAGCGACAACGCCAATGCCGCGCCGACGGAAGCAGACACACCCAACGCTGCGCTCGGCAACGTCAGGTCCCACGCCTGTTCGATGCCGAGCAACAACAGCAGCGCCCATCCACCCAGCCACAGCGTCGCCGGGCCGATTTGGTCGAGCGCCTGCGCACCGCGCTGACTCAGCCGGTCCAGCAGCCGTTCATACCAACCCTCAGGCGGCGCGGGCGCATCCTGCGAGGGCGGCGCCTCCACGGGGGTGATCACCCGCGCGCGCCATTGCGTCACCCGCCAGGCCGATTGCAGCCCGGCGACCAGCAGCCATAGCGCCGCACCCTGATTAACCAGCCACGGGATCCACAGCGATTGCGCCGCAAACAGCGCAACCAACAATGCCAGTGCCCATGAACCACCGGCCAGTGTGCCGAGACCGAAGGCCAGCCTGCGCAATCGTCGCCCCTGCACCGCCGCCTGCTGAAAGCGCGGCAATGCGCTGACCGACGTGCCATCAACCTGCAGATCGACTTGCATATCACCCCAAACTCTTTGGCTCGCCATTCATAGCGTTACGATATAACGAAAAACGTGAAATATTCGTACACAATCAGGTTTATTAAAAGGCTGCCACCTGTCGCTTGGCTGAAGCCTTGACCGAAAGCTCTCGAAAGCAACATATTACGTACATAATCTTTGCCAACCACGTGTAGCGATCCGCATCCCTCAATCAGGAGCAAGGCGCATGAGCAACTATGACGTAGTGATTCTCGGCGGTGGCCCCGGCGGCTATAACGCCGCTATCCGTGCAGAACAGCTTGGCCTCAAGGCCGCGTGTGTCGAAGGCCGTGCGACCTTGGGCGGCACCTGCCTGAATGTCGGTTGCATGCCATCCAAGGCCTTGCTGCATGCTTCGGAGTTGTACGACGCGGCAATGGGCGCGGAGTTTGCCAACCTCGGCATCGAGGTCAAACCGACGCTGAACCTTGCGCAAATGATGAAACAAAAAGACCAGAGCGTGGCCGGTCTGACCAAAGGCATCGAATTCCTTTTTCGCAAAAACAAAGTCGACTGGATCAAGGGCTGGGGCCACATCGACGGACCGGGCAAGGTCACGGTCACCGATGATCAGGGCGGCAAAATCGGGCTGACCGCCAAAGACATCATCATCGCCACCGGCTCCGAACCCACTCCCCTGCCGGGCGTCGAGATCGACAACCAACGTATTCTGGACTCCACCGGCGCGTTGTCCCTGAGCGAGGTGCCGAAACATCTGGTGGTGATTGGCGCCGGGGTCATCGGCCTCGAACTGGGCTCAGTATGGCGTCGTCTGGGCGCGCAGGTGACAGTGATCGAGTACCTTGACCGGATCTGCCCCGGCGTCGACGGCGAAGCCGGAAAAACCTTGCAGCGCGCGTTGAGCAAACAGGGCATCGCGTTCAAGTTGAGTTCGAAGGTTACTGGCGCGACGACGTCAGCCACTGGCGTACAGCTCAGTGTTGAGCCAGCGGCGGGCGGCAGCGCTGAGTTGCTCGAAGCCGACTACGTGCTGGTGGCCATCGGTCGGCGCCCTTACACCCAAGGGCTGGGCCTGGAAAACGTCGGACTGAGCACCGACAAGCGCGGCATGCTCGCCAACCAACAACACCGCACCGAAGCCCCGGGCGTCTGGGTCATCGGCGACGTGACCTCCGGGCCGATGCTCGCGCACAAGGCCGAAGACGAGGCGATGGCCTGCGTCGAGCAGATTCACGGCAAGGCCGGCGAGGTCAATTACGCGCTGATCCCCAACGTGATCTACACCAAACCGGAACTGGCCAGCGTCGGCAAGACCGAAGAACAGCTCAAGGCCGAAGGACGCGCCTACAAGGTCGGCAAGTTTCCGTTCACTGCCAACAGCCGGGCAAAAATCAACCATGAGACCGAGGGCTTTGCCAAAGTCCTGGCTGACGAGCGCACTGACGAAGTGCTCGGCGTGCACCTGGTCGGCCCGAGTGTCAGTGAAATGATTGGCGAGTTTTGTGTGGCGATGGAATTCAGTGCATCGGCCGAGGACATCGCCCTGACCTGCCACCCACATCCGACCCGCTCCGAGGCGTTGCGCCAGGCGGCGATGAATGTCGAGGGGATGGCGACGCAGATGTAGGTTTCGCCAATTTTATTGGCTGAACCGGCGCTTTCGCGAGCAGGCTCGCTCCCACATTCGAGCGTATTCCTTCAGGAGAAATGCGCTCGAATGCGGGATCGCGCCCCGGTTCACGGCGGCAGATGCCCCAACGGCAACGGCCCCGGCGCCTTCACCGTGTGAATCGCAAAGTTACTGCGAATGTCGCTCACCCCCGGCAGTTTCAGCAGACAGCCGCTGAGAAACCGGTCATAAGCGCGCAGATCCGGTACCACCACTTGCAAGAGAAAATCCGATTCACCGGACACCAGAAACGCGGAAATCACTTCCGGCAGTGCCGTCACCGCTGCATAAAACGCCTCCGCCTGTTGATCGTTGTGGCGCTCGACCTTGACCCCGACAAATACCGTCAGGCCCAGCCCGACTTCGTCGCGATCGAGATTGGCCTGATAACCGCGAATCACCCCGGCCTCTTCCAGAATCCGCACGCGGCGCAGGCACGGCGAAGCGGACAAACCGATTTCGTCGGCCAGCTCGACGTTGCTCAGACGACCGTTGCGTTGCAGGGCCGCGAGAATCTTGCGGTCGAAGGCATCAAGTTTCATGTTTGGCAGATTCCGATAGTTGCTGCACCTAGAGCGGCAGACTATGCCAATCCAACGTGGATTTGAAGCTGACTACGCAAGCACCTGCCCCACCCTTCAGCCCTAGACTTGGCGGACCGAATCGACAACGAAAGGGCTGCGACATGGCGAATCTCTGGCTGTTTTTCCTGGCATTGGCCGTGGTCTTTTTATTGCCCGGCCCGGACATGCTCCTGCTGCTGCAAACCGGTGCGCGCCAGGGACGCGGCGCGGCGTTGGCCACCGCGGTCGGCCTTGCTGTCGCCCGAGCTTGTCATGTGGCGCTGGCGGCGCTGGGCATGGCAGCACTGTTCCAAGCGGCGCCATGGACATTCGAGGTGGTGCGCTTGGCGGGGGCGGCGTATCTGCTATGGCTCGGCATTCAGTGCCTGCGCAGCACATTGCTGCCGAGCCTTAATACTGACGAGGCTGGCGATACCCACAGCCCATGGCGCGAAGCGATCCGTCGGGGATTGCTGACCAACCTGCTCAACCCCAAGGCACTGTTGTTCTGCTCGGTGTTGCTGCCGCAATTCATCGTCAATGACGGCGCCTCCGTGCTCAGCCAATTCGCCGTGCTCGGTCTGTTGCTGGTCGGCGTCGGCCTGCTGTTCGACAGTGCCTACGCCCTCGCCGGCGCCGCGCTGGGCCGTTGGTTGCAACACAGCCCAACGGCGCAACGCGTCCAACAATGGCTGTTCGGCAGCCTGCTGATCGGTTTCGCCGTGCGCCTGACCTTCGTCCAGCAGGCTTAGTCCCGACGGGCCTTGCGTTGGCGACGGGTAATCAGCAGTAACGCGGCGGCCGTGATCAGCACAATCGCCCCAACCTGCACTGGCCACTTGTAAGGGCGCAACGTGGCGCGCACGGCATCGGTGACCTGGGTGACGTAACGTTTATCGGCGTTTTCAAAATCCGGGTACGGACACTGGTTGCCAAAATCTACCGCCCACAATACGTAAGGACCTTCCTTCACATAACGCTGATACAGCGCGCTCTGATCTTCCAGGCTGCTGTTCCAGCCGGCCGCGTTACACAGCACAGCGGCAAACGCCTGGCTGGTGTGCGGCAAGTTATCAGCAGCGCGGGCTGCCAGCGCAGTGGCGACGAAACGGTAGTGGTAGCGCTGATCCGGTTTCGCTGCACTGGCGACCTGACGCTGCACTTCGGCCTCGCTCACCAGCGGACCGACTTGCAGCTCGGCGCTCTCCAGCGCGTAGTTGCCGCCGAATGTGGCGTAGTCGGGCGCCATCTCGTAACCGAGAATATCCATACCCCATTCACGCGCCGTCCAGGCAGCGTTGTACAACGCACTGGCGCGTTTGGTCGGCCACCACGCGGCGTCAGCCTTCAGCCGTTGTTCGCCGTAGAGCTGCGCTTTTTTTTGCAGGTCGCGATTGTCGAAATAGGCCACAGCTTCCGCGTAGCGGCCCTCGCGCAGCAATCGCCGGCCGAGCAAGTTGCGCAGGCTGGCAGCGACCGGCAGGGGCACGTAGTTGTCGCGCTCCTGCTGGGTCAACGCTGGCGGTGCGGGGACGTTTTCGTCGACGTACTGCTTGAGCTCGGCAACCGTCAGCACCCGTTCGGCGACGGTTGCGGCATCGAACCAATAAACGCTGTTGCTGCGGTACAACTGCACGAAAGCTTGCAGGTACTCGCCGCGCTGCAACGCGAGAATCGCGCTTTCGCCCTCGACCCGGCACTTGGGCTGCACGGTTTCAAACGCCCAGTCCGGCGTACGCCGGTCGCCCCAGTCTTCGTTCTGCGGGAAGGCCTGCGCGGCTTTGGCATAGGCGGCAGCTGCCGCGCTTCTGTCGCCGTCACGCACCGCCAGTTTGGCCCGCAGCCACCAGGCCAGTCCGCCGTCGCCGGCGTTTTCCAGAAAGGCCCTGGCACCGGCGTAGTCGCCTTGTTGATAACTCATCGCGGCCAGCCGATCGGCGTTTTCGAGGCTGCCACGGGTGCTGTCCTGCAGTAGCGTCACCAGTTTCTTCTGGTGCGGCGGCTCATCGCCAAACGACCAGCCCTGGCGGCTGACCAGCGATGCGGTGACCAGTTGCTGCACTGCTTTGTGCTCCAGCAACCGCGCCAGCTGCGCCTCGGGCAACTCGGCCAGTTCGTTCATCACCTGTTTGAGCGAGGTATAGCCGACGGCGGAACCGTGCAGGTTCTGCGCTTCATACAACTGGATGGCGCCGCTCCACTCGCCAGCGGTGCGCAACACCCGCGCCTCCTCGCCCAGGCTGGCGACACCCAGTTCCAGCGGATCGCTGAAGCCTTCGATGCTCAACTGGCGGGTCTGGCGAAAGGCATCCCGCGCCTGCTCCAGCGCCTCGATGCGGTTCTGCGCCGCACTGCTCGTGGCGAAGGCGAGACGCCCCAGGGAATAGGCCGCCCAGGTGCTGCGCAATGGACGCTGGTCTGCCGGCAATGCCAAGACCTTGTTGAAGTAGTCGGCTGCCATTTGATGATCGCCGGTGGCAAAGGCCACCGCACCGGCCACGTACAAACGAATTTCCGCGGGCAGACTGGCGCCCTGCTCTTCAACCTGACGGGCATCGCTCAACCCGCGCAAGCGTTTGACCACGCCTTGTTGCTCGGCGCTCAGGCCCACCTGCTCAGCCTGTTCGCGGGCCATTTCAGAAGCATTGTCTTCGGCGTAATCGTTGGGGTTATGGGTCGCTGCCGTGACGTTTTTCAGTCCGGCGATGGTTTTGCCAAGGCGACTGACTTCGAAGCTGAAGCTGCCCTCCGGCAGATCGGCCAACGTCTGCGCGCGATTGTCGAGCAGCCGCATCGGGAAGTCCGGACCACAGGCCAGCGCCGAACCCAGCGGCAGGCTGAGGCTCAGACAGAGCAGATGGCGAGGCCAGTTACGGGTCAACATGCGAACCTCCTTGATCAATGATTGCGCAACGCGCCCAACCGATGGCGCGCTGCCCGCCCGCCGGCAAGCGGCCGTCGTGCAGGCGGGTGAAGGTAAGCAGATCCGGACGCTGTTGCAACGAGTAACCGGCAAGCGCATCGGCGCTTTCACAGCCCCGGCCCGTTAAGGTGATGCGCGCTGGCCAGGCGCTGTCGAGATTGCCCGGGTTGTCGAGCTGTATATCGTAAAGGCCGTCCTGTGCGCTGACTGTCACGCCGAGGCGGCTGCCCAACGCATCCCCCCGGGCGACGGCGCGCAGCGTGGTCAGGCTCCAGGCACGACGATCATTGGCCAAGGGCAGACGAAACCAGATCAGCCCGGCCAGGTGTGGCGGCGGATCGTCGCGCAGGGTTTTGCCCAATTGGCTCAGTTGCAGCGGATCGGCAAGCAATTCCCGACGCTGCCCGCCCCGCTCAACCTGCACTTCGCTCTCTATCTGTGGCGCACCGCCGTCATCCGGCAATAGCGCCACGCCGTAAGCCGGCAGCGCCAGATAAAAAGGCTTGTCCGTACTGCGCGCCCAGGCCTTTGCCCATTTCAACGCTTGCTTGGCATCGAACAGACCACGGCGCGGATCGCTGACCGCGTGGACTTGCAGCACGCTGCTGTCGACGGTTTGCAGCAACGCCGGCAGTTGCGCACTGTTGAGCCAGGCTGGCAGCGCGGTGATGCTCAACGGCAGGGAGGTCGGCAATGCCGAGCGCAGATGGCTGAGGAATTCGGCATACGCCGACAACCGCGCAGTGCCCGCGTCGTGGTCGATCTCGACACCGCTCGGCACCAGCCCCTGCGCCCGCCAGTCGCTCAGCACCTGCAGAATCTGCGCGGTGACTTGATCCCGATCCAGCGACTTGAGCTGTCCGTCGAGACGAATCACCGCGATCAAGGGACGGCCATCGGCTTTCAATAAGCGCGCGTCGATCCGCGCCCGGCTCAGTCCCGTATTGGGGAAGGCCTGCAGCGCCAGCACACGTAGGGTCGAGAAGTCAGCGCGGCTGTCACGCAACGCCTGTTCATGGGCCGGCGTCCATTGGCGTTGCCAGATGTAGAGTTGTTGGTCGAGAGCGGGCGCGTCCTGCTGTCGGCAAGCAGAAAGCACCATCAACGCAAACAGACCGACGAAAAAGCGCATACCTTGCAGATCCCTGACACTACGAGGCTGTAAGGTTACACAAATCCACGCTCAGGGCTTACGGGCAATAATCACCTGGCTTTTCGCGACCACCGCATCCAGCGCCTGTTTGATCTGCGCGCCGCGCGGTGAATCGAGCACGGCCTGCCAGGTCTCGGCCCAGTGATTGAGCAGCGGATGATCCGGGTCGCTGAAATCGACCTTGGCTTCCCAGAACAGCAGCATCCACATCGACCAGTAAAAACCGTACTGGCTGTGGCTGACAATCTCCAACCCAGCCTCACTGACCAGCGCCTTGAACTGCGCCTCGCTGAGAATGCGAATGTGGTTGGGCTTCTGAAAATACTCGGGCGCGGCGAGGTCTTTTTGCAGGTCCTCGGAACTCGGGTGCGGCACGCTCAACAGGTACAACGCGCCCGGTTTGCCGACCCGTACCAGCTCGGCAAGAAACTGCGCAGGATCGTCGACGTGTTCAAGCACTTCCGTGGACACCACGCGCGACGCGGTGGCGTCGGCAATCGGCAGCGGATTGCAATCGGTGACGTGACACTCGACGTCACGCGCCGGGGTATCGCTCAAGCGCTGGCGCGTCGCTTCGACCTTGGCGGCATCGATGTCGGCAATGATGATCTTCGCCCCGCGCATGCCGCAGAAATGCACGTTGCCGCCGTCGCCGCAGCCGACATCCAGCAGGGTGTCATCGGCAGACACCACAAAGCCTTTGAACAGCTCGTTGGTCTCCTGGTTGAACCAGCCGCTGAGCTTGGCATCGTACAGCCCGAGCATGTACGGATCGACCTTGCCGGCGGGCGGTTCCGCGGGCGTAGTCGGGGCCGGCGCTGGCGTCGCCGCTGTGAGTTTCTTCAATAGGCTCAGCATGGGGTGGCTCCAGAGGTTGGGACTACGGATCGGGACGTGCCGAGGCGCCGCACAAGTGCAGCACCGCGGTTGCGCATGGGCATTTCGACCAGGCGGTAATTGAGTTCGCTGAGCAGCACGATCAGACAGAAAGCGATCAGCACCGTCAGCACAGGGTGGCCAGCGGGACTGGGCAGACCGGCGCTCTGCAAGCGGAAGATCAGTTCACGTACCAGTTGATAGGCGGGTATGTGAATCAGGTAGATGCCGTAGGAGCGGCTGCCGATCCAGCCCAGCAGCCGCTGCACGGCGCCAGCGGGCATCAGGTAATCGCGGTTATACGAGGCAATCCACACCAGTATCGCGCTCAGCACGGCGATTGAACCGATGCGATACCAGGCGAGCGTGAAGCGGTCAGTGGCCATGAAACTCAGCAGCGCGCCGATCATGATCAACGCCGAAATCCCGAGCCAAGGCCGCGCGAGAAACGCCGGCCGCCACCGTTGATAACCCGGCTGCGCACTCCACATCGCCAGCAGCACACCGAGGGCCAGGGCATCGGTGCGCACCACCATCAGCAACGGCGTGCGCACGCTGAAAATCTGTACCACGATCAGCGCCAGCAGTGCCCAGACCAGATGCTTGCGACAGAACAGGATCAGCAGCGGAAACAGCAGATAGAACTGCTCCTCCAGTGACAGGCTCCAGTAGACGAAACTGCTGCCGTACTCGTAGCGAAAGAAGCTGTCGGCAAAACGGAAGTTGGCGTATTGCAGCACCCCGGCCAGCGTCGCCTGCAGGTTGGCGGGCAACGTGCCGAACGCCCCCGAGCGATTGACGAACACGCACGCCAACAACATCAGCGCCAGCCATAACCAGGCCGACGGCAACAAGCGGAAAGCCCGACGCAGCCAGAAGTTGCGCATCTGTTGCCAGCGTTCCTGGCCGCTTGTGCAACCTCGCAGCGCCGGAATCAGGCTACGGGCAATGACAAAACCGGAGATCGCAAAAAACAGATCAACGCCCCACCACGGTTGCGCCCAGGCATGAATTTTTTCCAGTGTCGGCACGACATCGGTAAACAGGCTTCCCTGCAAGTGATGGAACAACACGCCCAGCACGGCAATGGCGCGCAGCACTTCGATGTCCATGATGCGCTTGCCGTTCATGGCGCCTCTCTCGCAGTCATTGGCTTGCGCGCAATGATCACTTGGCTCTTGGGCATGAAGCGGTCGAGCGTCTGCTTGATCGCCAGTCCGTCCGGCTGCGCGAGCAGGTCCTGCCAGGTCCTCGCCCAGCTTTCCATCAAGGGCATGAACGGCGCCTGAATGCGGTCACGCACCGCCCCGCCCGGATCACGCCCGGCGGCCCGTTCGCCGGCCCAGAAAAAAATCATGCCCATCACCCAGAAGAATCCGCTGGCCTGACGGTGCTCGATTACCAGCCCGGCCTCCTCTACCAGCGCAGCGAAGCGTTCGGGGGTGAAAATCTGTACGTGATTGGGTGACTGATAGTAGCTGTCAGGGGCGATGCCTTTTTGCAGGTGCTCGCCCAGCGGTGCCGGCACGCTGAGCAGATACTGCGCACCGGGGCGGCCCATGCGCACCAGTTCGGCCATGAACGGCTCGGGCTGGTCGATGTGTTCCAGCACTTCCATGCACACCACTTTGCTGGCGCAGCCGTCAGCCAGTGGCAACGGCAGGCTGTTGCTGACCAGTCCCAGACTGGCGTTGTCGCTTTGCGCTTCGACCTGCCGCGCAAGGTCGCGCACCTTGGCATGTTCGCTGTCGGTGAAAATCACCGAAGCGCCCTGACGCACGGCAAACAGCGTCGCCACGCCTTCGCCGCAACCGACATCGAGCAACGTGTCTTGCGCCGTTATCGCAAAGCCCTTGAGCAACTCGCCGCTGTCGTTCAGGAACCAGCCGTCGAGCACTGCGTCATGCAGACCGACATCCCGAGGCGACACTTTGGCCGACGGTGCCGGCACCGCTTGCACGGCACGCGCTGGACACCATCGGCCGAGCAAACGGCGGATCATGCGAGCGTGACTTGCGCAGGCAACGATCCGACGGCGTGCAGCGGCCGGGCGAAAAACGCGCGCAGTCGCTGCTCGGTACTGGCCTGGCTGCAGAAGCGCTGCAGACTGCCAATCGCCGCGCCGGACATGGCGGCGTAACGCGGCTCATCAGCTTTTGCCACGTCATAGCTGGCGCGGTACGCCAGACACAACGAATCCCAATCGGTGATGTAGCGCAGCGTGCGATAGGCCGCGCGCGGGTCGTGCGGCCAGGCGGTGAGTTCTTCGGTGAAGTCGACGATAAAGGCGTTGTCGTTGCTCACATAATCGGCCATCGCCGTGTTCAACGGCGCAATCGCCGGCTTGCCGCAGGACATGAACTCCATCAGCGGCAGGCACTGTCCTTCTCCGTAGGAACTGTTGACCACATAGCTGGTGGCCTGCACCAGCGCTTCGTAATCGGCATCGGCCAGATAGCCGTGGATCAGCACGATGCGGCATTGGTACGACTGGTTCTTGTACAGGTGATGCAGCATGTCGGTCAGCGCATCGGCGATGTCATGGTGGGTCAGCTTGAGCACCAGCGTCGCATCACTGATGTCGCGAAACGCCGTGCAGAACGCGCTGATCATGTCCTGCCAGTTCTTGCGACCGTCGTAAGGGTTGAATACCGAGGTGTAGACCACGCCTTCAAGCTGCAACTGGCAATCCGCTGCCGGTGCGGACAAGTCTAACGGCGATCCGTCACGCAATCCCGGAGGACCGTAGGGACGCAAATCCGTGCGCCGGCTGTCGATCAGCAATCCACGCAAATTCAGCGTGACCGGGTCAATCACCGGACGCTTGGCCAAGGACGCGCCACGCGCGGCAAAGCGGTCCCATACCGGTGCCGGGATCGCGCAGATCGGATAGTCCGGCCCCATCACGTCACGCACCGCATTCACCGTGAACGTTGAATGGGTAATCGCCCGGCCACAGGCCTGAAGCACCGTACGCCAGTCGTGACGCGGCTCGCCTTGCCAGCTTTCAGTGGGGATCGTGCTGAATTCCCAGGCGAACACCGGGATGGTCGGGCAAGCGTAATGAACGGGCGTGCGGTGCGGCGGCGAGAACGACAGAAAGACGCAGTCTTCGCCCCGGCTCAAACAGTCGAAATACAAACGATCCACCAACTCGTCAGGGTGGCTGACTTCAAGTACCTGGCCGATGCGTTCCAGAACCGGGCGAAACTCCTTGAGCACGAAGTAATAGCTGTACTCAGGCCGACCGAGGTTCTGCTGGATGTTGCTCTTGTTGGTTTCCGAATGAATGATGATCAGCATGACGCCGCTCCGGTCGCAAGTGCCATGGCGCTGCTTTCGCTAGTAGCCTTCAGACCAAAAAACGCCTCTACGCGCTGCTGCACCGGGGCAAAACCGCAGTATTCACGCATGCGTTCATTAGCGGCAGCGGCCATTGCCAGATAGGCCTCTGGATGGTTCTTGGCCATGGCGTAGCTGTCCTCATAAGCGGCTTTCAAGGAGCCCCAGTCGGGGCGATGACGCAGGGTCCGATAGAGGATGCGCGCGTCTTCCGGCCAGATGGCCGGCTCGCGGCCGGACTTGACGATGAATGCCACGCGTTCGTCGATGTAATCGCCCATCGCCGTGTGATTCGGCGCGATCACCGGGCGTGCGCATGACATGAACTCCATCAGCGGCAGACACAGTCCTTCGCAGCGTGATGCATTGACGTAGAAACTGGCAGCGCCATACAGCCGGGCGAACTCCTCGTCTTCCAGATAGCCATGCATGACCACCACGCGACAGGCGAATGGCGAGAGCTGCGAGAGCAAGGTAATGAGGTGAACGTAATAGCTCGACAGGTCGTTCTGGGTGATTTTCAGCACCAGTGTCGCGTCGTCGGCATCGCGCATGGCCCAGCAGAACGCGGTGATCAAGTGATGCCAGTTCTTGCGCCCGTCCTCGGGGTTGAACACGCTGACATACACCACGCCGCTGACGTCGATCTGCACGTGTTGACGGGTATCGGGCAGCAAGGCTTGCGGATGCTCAGGCTGCGCCGGCGCTTCAACCACCGCAGGCACCGGCGGCGCTGGCTCAGGGCGTTCCTCGCGGACGGCACCTGGCAGCAGATCACTGACCGCTTCGCGATACCACTGCCGCAGGTTGTGCTTGAGCAAAAACAGCGGTGTGTGCTCGGAGGGCCTCGCGAGGGCCTTGTAGCCTTCGTACAAATAATGCCGGGTGATGAAAGCCCGCCGTCGCAGGGTCAGTTCGGGTGGCGGTTCCGGAGTCGGCTCCGGCACTGGCTCGATCGCTTCCGGCTCGGGGATTTGCTGCTCATCGAGTATCGGTGCGATCAAGCCATCCGCCGACAGTCCCAGCGCGTGGCTGTCGATGATGCAGCCCTTGATCTGCAATGTGCTGCCGGGGTTTACCGGGACACTGGGATAGTCGCGCCGTACCTCGGCGAAGCGTTCCCACAGCGGTGTAGGCAATACCAGTACCGGGAAATCTTCACCCAGGCTGCGACGGATGGCCTGTGCCGTGTGGGTCGACAGCGTAATCACCCGGCCATGGCGCGCCAGTGTCTGGCGCCAGTCGTGGCGAGGATCGTCATCGCTGACCTCGGACGGAATCGAGTCATACTCCCAGGCGATCACGCAGACCATCGGGCAGTCCAGGTCGATCGGGGTCTTGTGCGGCGGCGCAAACGAAAGAAAGAGGCTGTCCTCACCGGCCTGTTGCAGTTGTCGATACAGCGCATCGACCTCGGCCACCGAGGACACGACGTGCACTTGTCCAAGGCTTTCCAGCACCGGGCGATAGGCCTTGAGCACGAAGTAATAACTGTATTCGGGACGCCCGAGACTGTGGCTGATGGTGCGGTCGTTGACGTCCGAGTAAAGAATGAAATTCATGGCATCCCACGATGAAGCAGCCGTCCCGGCAACCTCATGCTATGACGACCGGGCGCTGGAGCAAGCCGGCAGCGCCGTTGCTTGTCCATCATCTACAGGTACGTCTTCGTTCTTGTTTTAGTGGTCAGTTTCACCCTGTTGCGCTGCGCCCGCGGTGGACCGGGGAAGCGGCGACGAGGGCCATTCTAAACACATCCATCAACGATCCGGGAACCGCCCGGCAAGAATAAATCGGACTACGCTGACGAGAACTGACCGGTCACGGTTTGCCCTGTTGAAATTGCCGAGCAATTGGCACAGATTGGCAACCAAACAACTACAACAACGACTTCGCCTGTTTTCCTGTCGGACCTTTCTATCGGTCAGACAGACGTTTCCCACAAAGCCTGTGGGAAATGGGCAAAAGTCAAAGACCAAGGGGTCGCTGTTTGAAAAAGCGTCTGTTCGTCACGGGCCTCAGTGGCTTCGTGGGGCAACATCTTCAATCACGTCTGGCCTTGCCCGACTCGTCGTGGGAGCTGCTGCCTGCCGCCACCCCTTACGACCTGACGGACACCGATAGCCTCACCGGGCTATGGCCGCAGATGCCGGACGCGGTCATACATCTGGCCGGCCAGACATTCGTGCCGGAAGCCTTTCGCGACCCGGCCCGCACCCTCGACATCAATCTGTTCGGTACCCTCAATCTGTTACAGGCGCTCAAGGCACGCGGCTTTTGCGGCACCTTCCTGTATGTCAGCTCGGGCGATGTTTACGGTCAGGTCGAAACCAGCGCCCTGCCGATCACCGAGCAACAAGCGCCCCTGCCGCGCAATCCCTATGCGGTGAGCAAACTCGCAGCGGAATTTCTCACGCTGCAATGGGGCCTGAGCGAAGCCTGGCCGGTGTTGGTCGCGCGGCCGTTCAACCACATCGGCACCGCGCAGAAGGACAGCTTCGTCATCGCCAGTGCCGCCCGGCAGATCTGCCGCATCAAACAGGGTCTGCAGGCGCCACAACTGGAAGTCGGCGATATCGACGTGACCCGCGATTTTCTTGATGTCAGCGACGTGGTTTCGGCCTACCTCGCACTCTTGGAAAACGCCACGCCGGGGCAGGTCTACAACATCTGCTCGGGCCGTGAGCAAAGCATCCGCAGCCTGATCGAGCAATTGGCTGATCTGGCCGGAGTCGAAGTGCAACTGGTTCAGGACCCGGCGCGCATGCGCCGTGCCGAGCAGCGCCGCGTTTGCGGCAGCCACGCCAGACTGGCGAAAACCACCGGATGGTCGCCGGCCATCACCACACAACAATCCCTGCGGGCGATTCTGTCCGACTGGGAGACGCGAGTACGACAAGAATGACAAAAAGTGCATTGATCACAGGGATCACCGGTCAGGACGGCGCGTATCTGGCCAAACTGCTGCTGGACAAGGGCTACAAGGTCCACGGCCTGGTGGCACGACGCAGCAGTGATTCGCGCTGGCGCCTGCGCGAGATGGGGGTCGAAGCCGACATCGTCTATCTGGACGGCGACATGGCCGATGCCTGCTCGGTCCAGCGTGCGGTCATCAAGTCGGCGCCGGACGAGGTCTATAACCTCGCCGCGCAGAGTTTTGTCGCCGCATCCTGGGATCAACCGGTGACCACCGGCATCGTCGATGGTTTGGGCGTCACCCACTTGCTCGAAGCGATTCGCCAGTTCAGCCCGCACACACGCTTTTATCAGGCTTCGACCAGCGAAATGTTCGGCCTGATCCAGGCTGAGCAGCAGGACGAGAACACCCCGTTCTACCCGCGCAGCCCTTACGGCGTGGCCAAGTTGTATGGTCACTGGATCACCGTCAACTACCGCGAAAGCTTCAACCTGCACGCCAGCAGCGGCATCCTCTTCAACCATGAATCGCCACTGCGCGGCATCGAATTCGTTACCCGCAAAGTCACCGATGCCGCCGCACGCATCAAGCAGGGCAAACAGCAGGCGCTGGCCCTGGGCAACATCGACGCAAAACGCGACTGGGGTTTTGCCGGCGATTACGTCGAAGCCATGTGGCTGATGCTGCAACAGGACAAGCCTGACGATTATGTGGTCGCCACCGGCGTCACCACCACGGTACGCGAGATGTGCCGCATCGCTTTCGATCACGTCGGCCTCGATTACCGCGACTACGTCAAGATCGACCCGGCGTTCTTCCGGCCGGCGGAAGTCGAAGTGCTGCTCGGCAACCCGGCCAAGGCCCAGCGCGTGCTGGGCTGGAAGCCGAAAACCGACCTGGACACCTTGATCCGCATGATGATGGATGCGGACATGCAACGCGTTGCCAAGGAGTAGGCCATGCTGATTCCCGTGATTCTGTCCGGCGGTGCCGGCACCCGTTTATGGCCGGTGTCCCGCGAGGGCCATCCCAAGCCGTTCATGATTCTGCCCGACGGCCAGTCGCTGCTGGGCAAGACCTACCAGCGGGCCGCCGCGCTGCTCGACGGCTGGGGCGACATTGTCACGGTGACCAACCGCGAGTACTACTTCCAGAGCAAGGATCACTATTGCGCGGCTCAGGTATCACGCCATCGCGGCCACTTCCTGCTGGAGCCGAGCGGGCGCAACACAGCCCCCGCCATCGCCGCGGCAGCGCTCTCATTGCAAGCCTTGCACGGTGACGACGCGATTATGGTGGTGATGCCCGCCGACCATCTGATCGTCAATCAGGACGCGCTGAAAAGCGCCGTCGAGCATGCCGCGAATCTGGCCAAGGACGGTTATCTGGTGACCTTCGGCGTGATCCCGACCGCACCGGAAACCGGCTTCGGCTACATCGAGACCGGCGCGCCACTGGACGCCAAAGGTGCGGCGAAGGTCCAGCGCTTCGTAGAGAAGCCCGACCTGCAAACCGCCACGCACTACCTGGAAAGCGGCGACTTTCTGTGGAACTCAGGCATGTTCTGCTTTACCACCGCGACGCTGATTGCCGAGCTGCAAGTGCATGCGCCAGCGCTGCTGGAGCAGACCCGAGCATGCATGGCCGCCAGCGCTCCGGTGGAAAACGCCGGTTGTCTGCAACAGGAACTGGCGCCGGCGCTGTTCGCTGAAATCACTGATATTTCCATCGACTACGCGTTGATGGAACGCTCAGACAAAGTCGTCGTGGTGCCCGCCGGTTTCGACTGGAGCGATATCGGTTCGTGGGGCGCCGTCGCGGCACTGATACCGGCCGATGCCGACAACAATCGCGCCAACGGCGAAGCGATTTTCATCGACAGTCATAACAATTTCGTCCAGAGCGACGGGCGCCTGGTGGCCACCGTCGGTGTGGACAACCTGATCATCGTCGACACCGCCGATGCGGTGCTGGTAGCGCATGCCGACCGCGCGCAGGACGTGCGCCGCGTCGCCAGGCAACTCAAGGACAAATCCCACGAGGCCTATCGCCTGCATCGCACAGTCAGCCGCCCGTGGGGCACCTACACCGTGCTTGAGGAAGGTCCGCGCTTCAAGATCAAGCGCATCGTGGTCAAGCCCGGCGGCAAGCTGTCGCTGCAGATGCACCACCATCGCAATGAACATTGGGTCGTCGTCGAAGGCATGGCCAAGGTCACTAACAACGGCTCCGGCACGACGCTGGTCGCCAAGAACGAATCGACCTTCATCGCCGCCGGTCACAAGCATCGTCTGGAAAACCCCGGCGTGATCGATCTGGTGATCATCGAAGTGCAGAGCGGCGAATACCTGGGAGAGGACGATATCGTCCGCTTCGAAGATCAGTACGGCAGGACGGTCTGAATGCTGCTTTCCCTATACCGCTCGCTGCGCAGCTACCGCGGATTCATCTTCGGCAGCGTCAAGCGAGAATTCCAGACGCGCTATCGCAATTCGCTGTTCGGTGCGCTGTGGACGGTACTCAATCCGTTATCGATGATCGTGGTGTACACGGTGATTTTTTCGCAGATCATGCGCGCCCGCCTGCCCGGCGTAGAGGATGGCCTGGCCTACAGCGTGTACCTGTGCGCAGGCCTGTTGACCTGGGGCCTGTTCGCCGAGATCACCACGCGCAGCCAGAGCATGTTTCTGGAAAATGCCAACCTGTTGAAGAAAATCAGCTTCCCGCGCATTTGCCTGCCGGTCATTACGCTGCTCAATGCCGGGGTCAACTTCGCGATCATCCTGGGCCTGTTTTTCGGTTTCCTGTTGATCAGCGGGCGCCTGCCCGGCATGGCGTTGCTGGCGCTGATACCGTTGCTGATGTTGCAAGTACTGTTTGCCGCCGGACTGGGCATGTTGCTCGGCGTCCTCAACGTGTTCTTTCGTGATGTCGGGCAGATGTTCGGCATCTGCCTGCAATTCTGGTTCTGGCTGACACCGATCGTTTATCCGCTGTCGATTCTCCCCCCCGGCATCCAGCACCTTATCGGGCTGAACCCGATGACGGCGCTGATGACCAGCTACCAGAACGTTTTCCTCTACAACCAATGGCCCGACTGGCATTCCCTGTTGCCGCTGCTGATCCTCGGCCTGCTGTGCTGTGCCATGGCCCTGCGCCTGTTTCGTCAGCGTGTCGGTGAAATGGTGGACGAACTCTGATGGGACATATACGCGTCACTGGCCTGGCCAAGGCCTACAAGCAATACCCCAATCGCTGGAGCCGCCTGCTGGAGTGGCTGGTGCCGTTCTCCCGGCCCCGCCATCACTTGCACTGGATCCTGCAAGACGTCGATTTCGAGATCAAACCTGGTGAAGCCGTGGGCATCGTCGGTGTCAACGGCGCGGGTAAAAGCACCCTGCTGAAAATGATCACCGGTACCACGCAACCGACCCGTGGACAGATTCAACTGCAAGGCCGCGTGGCCGCCTTGCTCGAACTGGGCATGGGCTTTCACCCAGACTTCACCGGGCGCCAGAACGCGTTCATGGCCGGGCAGTTGCTGGGCATGCAGGTTGAAGAGATCGAAGCGTTGATGCCGCAGATCGAGCACTTTGCCGAAATCGGCGAGGCCATCGATCACCCCGTACGCACCTATTCCAGCGGGATGCAGATGCGCCTGGCGTTCAGCGTCGCGACCGCGCGACGTCCGGACATCCTGATCGTCGACGAGGCGTTGTCGGTGGGCGATGCCTATTTTCAACACAAAAGCTTCGACCGCATCCGCAGCTTTCGCAAGGCCGGCACGACCCTGTTGATCGTCTCCCATGACCGTTCCGCCATTCAGTCGATCTGCGACACGGCGATCCTCCTGGAAAACGGTCGTCTGGCCATGCGCGGCAAGCCGGAAGAAGTCATGGACTACTACAACGCCATGCTCGCCCAGCGCGAAGGCCAGACCGTGCGCCAGGAAATGCTCGCCAACGGACAGGTGCAAACCATTTCCGGCACGGGAGAAGCTGGCATCGTCAGTGTGCGCTTGCTCGATGCGCAGGGCCGCAGCCTGGAAGTGGCCGAGGTCGGCCAGCCCGTGGTGCTGGAAGTCCAGACCGAAGTCCGTCAGGACATCGAGCGCCTGGTGCTGGGCTTCATGATCAAGGATCGCCTGGGCCAGGCGATCTATGGGATCAACACCCACCGTCTGGACAAGGCCGTCACCGACCTGACCGCTGGCGAGCGCGTGACCTTCCGTTTCGACTTCGACATGCGCCTGGGCAAGGGCAATTATTCGGTGGCCCTGAGCCTCTCGCGCCTGGACTCGCACCTGGATCGCAATTACGAATGGCGCGACTACGGGCTGGTCTTCCACGTGATCAACAACCGCCAGGAAGATTTTGTCGGCTGCTCGTGGCTCCAGGCGCAGACCGCCATCAGCCGAAGCAGTGACCACCTTGAACAAGCGCCGGATACGGAGATGCTGCGATGACGCGATTGTTGGTGGAATGCACTTACGTCTTCGAACACCCCACCGCCAACTCGGGCATTCAGCGGGTGGTGCGTAACGTCATTCAGCAGCTGCCGCCGCCTGACGAAAAAACCCAATGTATTCCTGTGGTGATGATCGACGGCGCCCTCTATGAGGTGAAAAGCCTGGCGCCGTTGAAGTCGTTGAAACTCGATTTGACCGGCCTGCGGGTGAAGCTGGAGCAATGGAGAAACGGCTTCTGGCTACGCCATCGCGCCGTGGAACGGCGACATCCCTTCAGTCAGTCCCACTTTGCCCGCCGGGTGCTTTACGTCGGCTGCCGGCTCACGGCACTCGCCTGTTTCAGTGTGCCGATGCGTTTGCTCGATCAGGTGCTCAGGGGCCAGCAGATTCCGCAACGCTGCGTGCCACTGGCGCACCGGGCCGGCGATCAACTGGTGCTGCTCGACTCGTCCTGGCACGCGAATTTTTTCCCGTTGGCCGAACAACTCAAACGTGACGGCGTGGGCATCGTGTCGGTCATTTATGACCTGATTCCATTGACTCACCCACAGTTTTGCGACGCCGGACTGGTCAAGGTCTTCAACGACTGGTTCGACTGGATCGCCCGCACCGCCGACGGCTATGTGGCGATCTCGACCACCATTCGCGATCAGGTTCGCGAGGAAATGCTGCGCAGGATCGGCGCACAACAGGTGGCACACCGCTGGTTCGATTATTTCCACCTGGGCTCGGAACTGGATTTGAGTGCAGCCGATGTTGCGGTCGACCGGAACTTGCTGAAGATGTTTGAAAAACCGCAGC
This sequence comes from Pseudomonas sp. SWRI99, assembly GCF_014270125.1. NCBI lineage: Bacteria > Pseudomonadati > Pseudomonadota > Gammaproteobacteria > Pseudomonadales > Pseudomonadaceae > Pseudomonas > Pseudomonas sp. SWRI99. The sequence continues at coordinate 90,718 of NZ_JABWQR010000013.1, forward strand.
CGGTGTTTCTCATGGTCAGCACCATCGAACCGCGCAAAAACCATGCTTATCTGCTCGATGCGTTCGAACGTGCCTGGGCTGCGGGCGGCAACGCCAGGTTATGCATCGTCGGCAAGATCGGCTGGAAATGCGAGGCGCTGATCGAGCGCATCCGCCAGCACCCCGAATTGAACCGACGCTTGTTCATGTTTAACGAACTCTCGGACAAAAGCCTGGAGCACGCCTACTCCCACGCTACGGCACTGGTGTTCCCGTCCCACGTCGAAGGCTTCGGCCTGCCGCTGGTAGAAGCCATGCAACGCGGCTTGCCGGCGATGGGTAGCGATATTCCGGTGTTTCGCGAAATCGGTGGCGATTACATGGCCTATTTCAACCTCGCCGACCCGCAGAGCCTGACCGATCTGCTGATCGACATGGAGCGCACCCGAGTCTTCCCGGCGCCATTGAGCCTGGAACACTGGCGCTGGCTGAGCTGGCGCGAGGCAAGCGGACAATTGGTCGAGCGTATCGAACGTCACCTCAACCCTGCCCTGCCAGCGCTTGAAGGTCAGCATGCGCATTGCTCTTAACGCGCGGATTCTGCAGGCGCCGCGCACCGGCATCGGCCATTACGTGGCTGAACTGGTCAACGCCTTGCGCAACGAGCCCGACGTTGAGGTGACGCTGTTCCATGGCTGGGGCTGGAGCTCGGCGCTGCCGCAAGCGGCCATGCCCGGCTACTCGCGGCTGACACCATTGCTGCGGCAAATTCCCGGGGCGTATCAGGCGCGCCGCTGGCTGGAACAGCGACGCTTCGATCAGGGCCGCGCGCAAGGCATCGACCTTTATCACGAGCCGAGCCTGTGGCCGCTGGCCTTCGACGGCCCGACGGTGATTACCCTGCATGACCTGACTCATCTGCATTTCCCGCAGACCCAGCCACCGGCACGGCTCAAGGAGATCGAGCGGCGACTGGCTCTGGGTGTGCAGCAGGCACAAGTGATTCTCACCGACTCGCAAGCCATTGCCGACGAAGCCCAAGACTATTTCGCCCTGCCTGCCGAACGTTTTGTGGTGGCGCCGCTGGGGGTCGCCGAACGCTTTCATCCGCGCGAAGCGAGCGCCATTGATGCGGTGCTCAAGGCCCATGCGGTGACGGCGCGCGAATATTTCCTCTGTGTGGGCACGCTGGAGCCGCGCAAAAACCTCGGCCTGGCCTTGCGCGCTCACGCGCTGTTACCCGAAGCCGTGCGCCAGCGCTTTCCGCTGCTGATCGTGGGCATGGCCGGGTGGCAACGCGAGCAGTTCAACGAGCCCTTGCGTCAGGCGCTGGCCAGCGGACATGTGTGCCTGCTCGGTTATTTGCCCGATGAACAGGTAGCGCAATTGCTGGCCGGCGCCAGGGCGCTGATTTTTCCGTCGCGGTATGAGGGATTTGGTTTGCCGGTACTGGAGGCCATGGCCAGCGGTACACCGGTGGTGCTCACTGACGCTTCGGCCATGCCCGAAGTCGCGGGTCCGGCGGGCAACTACATTGAAGCTGACGATGCAGAAGGCTTGCGTGATGCGCTGAGCCGGCTGATCGACGATCACGCGCATTGGCAGGCATGCCGACACGCCGGATTGCAGCAGGCACGGCTGTTTTCCTGGGAACGTTGTGCACAGGCCACGGCCGGTGCGTACCGCCAGGCCATGGGAGGTTGAATGCGAGTTCTTCATTTTTTCAAGACGTACCTGCCGGACTCGGTCGGTGGCATCGAGCAAGTCATCTTCCAGCTCTGCGAGAGCGGTGCCCAGCATGGCATTGACGGCCAGGTCCTGACGCTCAGCGCCGATCCGACGCCGGCGGTGGTGCAATTGGGTCAGCATGAAGTCCACCGGGCGCGCCTGGATATTCAGTTCGCCTCCACCGGTTTTTCCTGGAGCGTGTTCAAACAGTTTCGCGAATTGGCCGCTGAAGCCGACGTGGTCAATTACCACTTCCCGTGGCCGTTCATGGACCTGGTGCATTTCGCCAGTGCCCTGAACAAACCGAGCGTGGTCACCTACCACTCGGACATCATCCGCCAGAAACACCTGCTCAAACTCTACCGACCGCTGATGAACCGCTTTCTCGCCAGCGCCGATCGCATCGTCGCGGCCTCGCCGAACTACCTGCACACCAGCGATGTGCTGCAGCAATTTCAAGACAAGACCCGGGTCATCCCCTACGGCTTGAACAAGGCCGGTTATCCACAGGCTGACAGCGAGCGCATGAATCGCTGGCGCCAGCAGCTTGGGGATAAGTTTTTTCTGTTCGTCGGCGTGATGCGTTATTACAAAGGCTTGCACATCCTGCTCGACGCCATGAAAGACGTCGACTATCCGGTGGTGATTGTCGGCGCCGGTCCGCTGGAGCTGGAACTGCATGCCCAGGCGCAGGCATTGGGCCTGCGCAACGTTCACTTTCTCGGACGCCTGGGTGATGAGGACAAGGTGGCGCTGCTGCAATTGAGCTACGCCATCGTCTTCCCGTCTCATCTGCGCTCGGAAGCGTTTGGTATTTCGCTGCTGGAAGGGGCGATGTACGGCAAACCGATGATCTCCAGCGAGATCGGCACCGGCACCAGCTACATCAATATCCACAACGAAACCGGACTGGTGGTGCCACCCAGTCATCCACAGGCATTTCGCGAGGCGATGCGCACGCTCTGGGACAACCCGGATCGTGCCGCGGCCATGGGTCTCAAGGCCGAGGCGCGATACCGGCAGCTATTCACCGCCGATGACATGGGTCGCAAGTGGACAGCGCTGTATCAGGAACTGCTGGAAGAAAAGGCCCTGTCCTACGCTTGATTCAGTTCGAAACACATTCACCCTGTGGGAGCGAGCCTGCTCGCGAAAGCGTCAAGTCAACCGCTGAAGTCTTTACTGGCAGTCCGCATTCGCGAGCGGGCTCACTCCCACAAGGTTCCGATGGGTGCGCTTTAGAGATCCAGCACCAGCGGCTGTGCACTCTGCGCCGGCACCGCACAGCAAATAAGCACATGCCCCGCTTCGGGAATCTCCGCCGGCACCTGTGGATAATTTACCGCACCACTGACCAGGCGGGTCTTGCAGGTGCCACACGAACCGCCGCGGCAACTGAATTCCGGGCGCAATCCGCGGCTTTCCGCCAGTTCCAACAGGCTGCCGCCCTCTGGCTGCCAACGCGCCTCTTTCGCCGAGCGCTCGAACACCACCGGCACCGAAGTGGTCGCTGCTGGCGGTTGTTCGATGACGATCGCATCCGCATCCGCTTGGCGTTTCAAGGTCGACGGGCCGAAGGTTTCCGCATGAATATGTGCGTCCCGCACATCCAGTTCACGCAGGCTGTCGTACAGCCCCTGAGTGAAACCGCCGGGACCACAGAGCACGAAGTCGATCTGGTCGAAATCGTCGACGTCGAGCAGATTACGCAACACGGGGCCATCGATACGCCCAGTCAGATCGAAATCTTCGCCCTCGTGCGCATCGGCCTCCGGTTGGCTGAGCAAGCGCAGGACCCGCACGGCCTCACCGGAGCGCTCGAGCAAGCGGTCCAGTTCCTGACGAAACGGCTGATCGGCGAGGCTGCGCGAACTTTGCAGCAACAATGTCGGGCGGATCCCGCGCGTGCGCAGCCCTTGATAAACCACCTCGCGCAACATCGACAGCAACGGCGTGATGCCGACACCCGAGCAGCATGAATGGCAATTACCGGTAGAATTCGCGGTGCTGATCCGGCATCCAGCTGCGAATGACTTTGCGTCCGAACGCTTCCATGCGTTCAGCCACTCCTGCATGGGACTGCAACTGCTGCTCGCCGGCGTGCCAAGGTGAACGTTCCATCACGATTCCCCCCCTGCGCCTGTCAGGCTGAAGTTTGCAGACCGGCGATCGTGCGCGGCATGCCGACGAAACCGGGCAAGGCTTCGACCCGGGCCAGCCAGGCGCGAACGTTGCCATAGTCGTCCAGCGAGACATTGCCCTCCGGCGCGTGGGCGATATAGCTGTAGGCGGAAACGTCGGCAATGCTCGGTTCGGCGCCGGCCAGGAACGCAGTTTTGCCCAACTCGACATCCATTACCTTGAGCAGATTGTGCGCACGGGCGATCGCTTCTTCAGCGTTCAACTGGGCACCAAACACTGTCACCAAACGCGCGGCCGCGGGGCCAAAGGCAATCGGGCCGGCCGCGGCGGACAACCAGCGCTGCACCCGCGCCGCACCGACAGGGTCGGCCGGCAACCAACGCCCGTTGCCGTATTTTTGCGCCAGGTACACCAGAATCGCGTTGGAGTCGGCGAGCACCACGCCGCCGTCATCGATGGCCGGCACCTGGCCAAAACTGTTGATCGCCAGATAGGCAGGCTGCTTGTGCTCGCCTTTCGCCAGATCGACGAAAATCAGCTCGGTCGGCAACTGCAACAGGGACAACATCAGCTCGACGCGGTGGGCATGGCCGGAACGCGGGAAGTTGTAGAGTTTGATCGCTTGCATGGTCGACTCCGCTGGGTGAGGGTGGCGTCCGAGTTGACGTCACCGATGGCAGCAATCTTCCACGTTTGTTCAAAACAACAGAATAACCAGCAACCGCAATCGATTATTTCACTGGGTGTAATAACGCTGCGTTCTGCAGGGCCGGGTGCTCGCGCAAGGCCTGCACGGTGAAGTCGACGAAACTGCGCACCCGTGCTGCAGCCTTGCGTCCGCCCTGATAGACAACATGAATGGGCAATGCCGGCAGCTCGAACTCGGCGAGGACGATCTCCAGTTCGCCGGCCGCCACCTTGCTTGCCACTTGATACGACAGCACCCGCGTCAACCCCAGGCCGAGACAGGCCGCCGTGATAGCCGCCTGGTTAGCAGTTACCACCAGCCGTGGCTCAGGGCGCACGAGCAACGGTTCGCCGTGTTCCAGAAACGGCCAGTTGCGTGGCTGCCAGGCAGCAGAAGTCGCCACCACCGGCATTGCGGACAGCGCCTGCGGATGTTGCGGCCGACCATGTTGCGCCAGGTATAGCGGCGAACCACACACCACGCGCCGCACCTCGCCGACGCGAATCGCATGCTGACTGCTGTCCGGCAGTTCACCGATGCGCACCGCCACATCAATGCCCTCCTCGACCATGCTCACCACCCGATCGAGCAACAGCGCATTGATCGAAACGTCCGGATACTGCGTCAGATACGCCGCCATCAGCGGCGTCACGAACAGCTCGCCAAACAACACCGGCGCCGTCACCGTCAATTGCCCGCGCGGCTGCGCATGGCTGCCCGCCGCCGAATTCTCAGCTTCCTGCACTTCCAGCAGAATCCGCCGACAGTCGTCCAGATAACGCTGACCGGCTTCGGTCAGATGCACGCTGCGCGTGGTCCGCACCAACAACTGCGTACCGATCCGCAGCTCCAGCGCCGCCACCGCCCGCGTCACACTCGCCGCCGACAACCCCAGCCGCCGCGCAGCGGCAGAGAAACCCTGCTCTTGAGCGATGGTGATGAAGATGTGCATTTCCTGGAAGCGGTCCATGAAATTCCCCCGGGTCGGACACAACAATCGCAGCCGAAGCTGCGATTGTTGGAGTGTTGAATTTTGTGAATCAGAACTGTCGCACTGGGCTTGATGCCGCCCTGACAGCCAGTCATGCGAGCAGTGAAACATCAACATTGCCGTCCCGGTACATTGGGCGTAAAGCGAATTGATCACAATGATCAATTTATCAGAGTCGCAAGCGCCTGTTGTCCTGGCATCTGGATGCGGCTTTAGAGGATTGTGGGCAATTGCCAGGTCAATGGTGCGTGGGCGTGGCCAAAGGGATCGCCTGATAAAACAGTTAATACCAGGCCACCACCCGATCAGGCAATGGCCGGGCCAGACTCAGCGATAGACCGGAAAACGACGGCACAGCGCGACAACCTGTTCGCGCACGTGGTGCCCGACCTTGTCACTGCTTCCGTTTTCCAGGGCGTCCAGTATGTCGCATAACCAGCCGGCCACTTGCTCGCAGGCTTCCACGCCAAACCCGCGGGTGGTCACCGCCGGGGTACCGATACGAAGGCCGGATGTCACAAACGGTGAGCGCGGGTCATTCGGTACCGAGTTTTTGTTGGCGGTGATATAGGCATTGCTCAGGGCCGCGTCTGCCTCCTTGCCGGTGTAGGGCTTGTCGGACAGGTCGATCAGCATCATGTGGTTGTCGGTGCCGCCCGAGACGATCTTGTACCCGCGCTTCTGCAACACCCCGGCCATGGCCCGGGCGTTGATGACCACTTGGGTCTGATAGATGCTGAACTCAGGCGCAAGCGCTTCCTTGAACGCCACGGCCTTGGCTGCGATCTGGTGCATCAGCGGCCCGCCCTGAACGCCGGGAAACACAGCGGAATCAAGCTTTTTGTAGAAAGCTTCATCCTGTCCCTTGGACAAAATCAAACCGCCGCGTGGCCCACGCAGGGTTTTGTGTGTGGTGCTGGTGACCACATGCGCATGGGGCAGCGGGTCTGGGTATTCGCCCGCGGCGACCAGCCCGGCGACGTGGGCCATATCGACCCAGAAAATAGCCCCGACCTTGTCGGCAATGCTGCGCATGCGTGCCCAGTCCTTGTACCGCGAATACGCAGAAAAACCACCGATCAGCATTTTTGGGCGTGTCTGCAGTGCGATTCGCTCCATCTCGTCATAGTCGAGAAAGCCGGTTTTCGGGTCCAGTCCGTAAGGCACGATGGTGTAGTGACGCCCCGAAAAATTGGCCGGGTTGCCGTGGGTCAAGTGACCGCCCTGGGCCAGGTTCATACCCATCACCGTATCACCGGGGTTGATCAGCGCCAGGAAGACCGCCGCGTTGGCCTGGGCGCCCGCATGGGGTTGTACGTTGGCGTAGTCGCAGTCGAACAGGGCCTTGACCCGCTTGATGGCCAGCCGCTCGGCTACATCGACGTACTCGCAACCGCTGTAATAGCGCTTGCCGGGGTAGCCTTCGGCGTACTTGTTGGTGAGCACCGTGCTCTGGGTTTTCATGACCAGCGGGCTGGCATAGTTTTCCGAGGCGATCAGCTCGATATGGTCTTCCTGGCGATGCTCTTCGTTGTGAATCGATTCATACAGCTCAGGATCGAAAGCGTGGAGGGTCAGCGTCGAGTCGTACATGGGCAAAGTGTCCTTGGTCAAGAATTCAAGCGGCGGGTGACAGCAGGCGGGTGATGCGCGCGGCGATGTCGTCGATCTGTGCGTCATCGCAGATCAGCGGCGGCAACAGGCGCACGGTGTTGCCGCGTGTGACGGTGATCAGCAGACGTTGTTCTTCACGGGCCCGGCCGACCAGTTCGGCGCACGGGCCATTGAGTTCAATGCCGATCATCAAGCCGATGCCGCGAATGGACACCACCTGAGGATGGTTGCCCAGCGCGAGCTTCAAGGCCGCCAACAAGCGGCGGCCCGAGGCTGCGGCGCGTTGCGGGATGTGATCGCGCTGCATGATGTCCAGCACTGTGCAGCCCACGCGGCACGCCAGCGGGTTACCGCCGAACGTGGACGCATGGTGGCCGGGGGAAAACAGCTGGGCGGCCTTGCCCCGCGCCAGGCATGCGCCGATGGGGAAACCGTTGCCCAGCGCTTTGGCCAGGGTAATGACGTCCGGCTTGATGTCCGCATGCTCAAAGCCAAACCAGGTACCGGTGCGGCCCAGCCCGGTCTGCACTTCATCGATCATCATCAGCCAGTCGTGTTCATCACACACTTGGCGCAGGGCCTGCAGGTAGCCGGCAGAGGCGGCGTGCACGCCCCCCTCACCCTGCACCGGCTCGACGAGCACCGCGACGATATCGGGAGACTGCGCCGCGATCTGGCGAATCGCCTCGATGTTGTCGAAAGGCACCCGCACAAAGCCCGGCGTCAGGGGCTCGAAGCCGCGATGCACGGCGGGGTTGCCGGTGGCGGCGAGAGTGGCCAGGGTTCGCCCGTGAAAACTGTTTTCCATCACCAATACCTGCGGCTGGGCCACCTGCCGCGCGTTGGCATGCAGGCGGGCCAGTTTGAGCGCCGCCTCGTTGGCCTCCGCTCCGGAGTTGCAGAAAAACGCCCGTTGCATGCCCGATAACAGGCACAGTCGTTCGCCCAATTGCTCCTGCCATGGGATGCGAAACATGTTGGTCGTGTGCAGTAACACCGAGGCCTGTTCGGCGATGGCCGCGGCAATTTCGGGGTTGGCATGCCCCAGGCTCGTCACCGCCACGCCGGCGATGGCATCCAGGTATTCAACACCCTCGGTGTCCCACAACGAGGCGCCCTGGCCTCGGCTGAACGAAACCGGTTGTCGGGCTGAGGTGTGCATGAGGTAAGCGGGTACAGCGGACATTGCGGGCCTCCTGTAGAGGGGGATCAACGGCTGGGTGTGATCGATAACAACGTGTCTTCAATGGGAGGGCGGGCATCAGCGGTCGGCCAGTAATACGCATCCGGCATGGCTCGGGCACCGAAGATCGCCTGCCCGACGCGCACCACGGTCGAGCCCTCTTCAATGGCGACTTCAAAATCACCCGACATGCCCATCGACAACTCTTGCAGCGACACCCCGTCAGGGGCGCAATGACGCAACCGGTCGCGCAATTCACGCAGCCGGACGAAGCAAGGGCGTACCCGCAGCGCGTCGGCCGAGAACAGCGCCAGCGTCATCAACCCGCGAACCCGCAGCGTCGGGAACGCTGGCATTGCCTCAAGGAAAGCCGCCACGTCATCGGGCGCCAGCCCGTACTTGCTGGCTTCGCCGGAGGTATTGACCTGAACGAACACGTCCATCTGCCGATCCAGAATGCGCAGGCGACGGTCCAGCGCCTCGGCCACCCGCAGGCTGTCCAGGGCCTGGAATTCACTGGCGAAGCGCGCGACCTGCTTGGCCTTGTTGGTCTGCAAGTGGCCGATCACCGACCATTGCAAGTCTTGCAGGTCGGTCATGGCTTCCCACTTGCGCTGTGCTTCCTGCACCTTGTTCTCGCCCAACAGGCGGCAACCGGCGGCATAGGCCAGACGCAGATGAGCTTCATCAAAGGTTTTACTGACCGGCAGCAAGCGCACACCGGCCGGATCCCGCCCTACCCGATGGCACGCTTGGACAATGCGTTGCTGCACGGCGGCCAGGTTGCGGCGAAAGTCTTCGACACTGTCGGCCTGTGGGTAACGACCATGGCGCGCATGCAGGATGTTGAGGTCTTCGGTTTGATCAGGCATCAGTTGGCTGCTCCCTTGGTAGACACTGCAACCGGTTCGGCCTGTGGGCCTGCAGTCTTTTCACGACGCGGCAACTGCCCATTGAGTACGACATAGGCGGCCAGGCCGATGACCAGACCCCAGAACGCGCCACCGATGCCCAGCAAGGTGATATTGGCCGCGCAGGCCAGGAACGTGATCAGCGACGCTTCCCTCGATTTCACGTCCGCCATGGCATTGGCCAGGCTCGCGCCGAGTGTGCCCAGCAGAGCCAGCCCGGCCAGGGTGGTGATGAAGGTCGCCGGGAAGGCCATGAACACCGCCGCCAGGGTTACGCCGAAGATCCCCACCAGAATGTAGAAGATGCCCGCGGCCACGCCTGCGATCCAGCGTTGGGACGGGTCTTCCGACGCTTCCTTGCCCGTGCAGATAGCGGCGGTAATGGCCGCGATGTTGAAGGCATGAGAACCGAACGGCGCCATCAGCAGAGAACCCAGCCCGGTCACGCTGAGGATCGGGTTGGCACTGGTGTTGAAGCCGTCACTGCGCAGCACCAGCATGCCCGGCATGTACTGCCCGGTAAGGGTGATCAGAAACAGCGGCAACGCCACGCTCAACAACGCATTGATCGAGAACTCCGGGCGGGTGAACACCGGTGTCGCAAACTCCAGCGCCAGCCCCGTGAAATCCACGCGTGCCTGCATCAGCAGAAAGCCAAGCCCCAGCAGCAGAATGCCGACGACCGCGTAGCGCGCACTTAAACGCTTGAACAGAATGTAGGCGCCGATCAACACCCCGACCAATAACGGGTCGACGCTCATGCTGGCAAACGCACCGATGCCGAACTGCAACAAGATGCCGCCCAACAAGCCCGCTGCTACACCCGGCGGGATCAGGCGGACGGCTTTTTCAAAGTAACCGGATACGCCCAGCAGCACGAACGCTGCAGCCGAAATCATGTAAGCCCCAATGGCTTCGGCGTAGGGTGTGGTCGCCAGGGCGACGATCAAAAATGCCGCCGCCGGGGTCGACCATGCGGTGATGATCGGCTCGCGGCTCATCCAACTGAGGAACAGCCCGGTCACCCCTACCCCGATCGACACAGACCAGACCCACGAAGCCGTCAGCTCGGGGCTGAGCCCTGCGACCTTGGCGGCCTGAAACACCAGGATGAAGGTGCCGCCGTAATTGACGATCACCGAAATCAACCCGGCAACCACCGGGTGCAGCAGGTCCCGCAGACGCAGGGACGAGAGGGATTGAGTAGATGACATAGGTCTTGGCTCCTTGCTGGACGATGCATCCGGCCGCTGGTAGGCGGTCATTTATAGCGGTTGAATGGCGGGTTTTACCCCTACGCTTTAACGCAGCAGACCAGACCACTTTTTGTGGTCGGCTCAGCCGTGCTCACGTGCAAAGGCGCTCATGAAATCGCACAGCGCTTCGACCGCCGTCACTGAAACGGCGTTGTAGAGGCTGGCGCGCAGGCCGCCGACGCTGACGTGGCCTTTGAGGCCGTTGAGGCCGGCCTGCTCCGCTTGCCGCAAAAAGGTCTTCTCCAGCGTCACTTCGGCCAAGCGGAAGGGCACGTTATTGATGGAGCGATTGGGTGCCTGCACCGAGTTGCGATAAAACCCGTCACTTTCATCGATGGCGCGGTAAAGCATTCGCGCCTTGGCCTGGTTGCGCTGATGCAGGGCCTGCAGACCGCCACTGCGCTTGATCCACTTGAGCGTCAGGCCTGTGAGGTACCAGGGGAAGGTCGCAGGGGTATTGAGCATCGACTGCGCGTCGCTGATGCGCGCGTAGTTGAGGATGTCCGGGGTAAAGGCATGGGAACGCTCCAGCAACGCCGGGTCCACGATGACCACCGTCAACCCGGCCACGCCCATGTTTTTCTGCGCGGCGGCATACACCAGCCCATGCCTGGCGATGTCGATCGGCTTGGACAGCAGGCTTGAACAGGCATCGCATACCAGCGGCGCGTCGCTCGAGGGCGTGTCGATGAACTGCACGCCGTGCACCGTCTCATTCTCGGTGTAGTGCAGGTAGGCGGCGTCGGCGTTAAGGCGCCAGTCCGAGGCGTGGGGGACATGGTCGAAACCGGACGCGTGGGCGCTGGCAACCACGCGCACATCGCAGTAGCGCCGGGCGGCCTCGATCGCCTTGCCCGACCAGAGGCCGGTGTGCAGGTAATCCGCCGTGCCTTTATCGCCGATCAGGTTCATCGGCACTTGTGCGAACTGCAACGAGGCGCCGCCTTGCAGGAACAGCACTTTGTAGGCGGGCGGCACCCCGAGAATATCGCGCAGGTCCCGTTCGGCATCACGGGCCACCGCCATGAATACCTGCGAACGATGGCTGATTTCCATCACCGACATGCCGGTGCCGGCAAAATCGAAAAACTCCTCGTGCGCCTGAGTGAGGACGTCCAACGGCACCGCGGTGGGGCCTGCACTGAAGTTGTGTGACCGAGCCATGGTTGAGTAACTCCTGTTCGAGAACGCTCGCCCTCGCGTCATCAATCGAGGTAAAGGTGCAGTAGCGAGGGCCAGAGTCTACGGATAAACTGGCCTGCCTTTACCTGCCAGTTCATGGAAAGAGAGCAGACCACATGGCCAAGACCTTCGAGCTGGAAACCCTGAAGATGCGCCTCAACGACGCTGAATTTCAGCTGCTGGATCTGCATCAGCGGATCCAGCGTGCATTGCGTGCGCTGATTCTCGACGGCGCCCTCGGCCCCGGCTTGAAACTGCCCGCCACGCGGGTGCTGTCCAAGTCACTGGGGTGCGCCCGCGATACCGTTGAGAACGCCTATGTGCAGTTGCATCGGGACGGGTTTATCGTGCGCCGCGAAGGCGCCGGCAGTTACGTCTGCGACACGGTGGGCGTCGAATTGCGCGGTGCTGGACGCCGACGCCTCAGGGCTCAGGAGATCAGGAGCAGCGTCGCCGCACCGGGCGCAGCACTCAGCCAACGCGGACGCATGATCTTCGACACCGGCGGCGTGCGCGATCAGCAAGTCATCAAGGCATTCGCTACCGGCCTGCCGGAAACCCGCAGTTTCCCGACGGATGTCTGGGAGCGTTTGCAACGCCAGGTCATGAAGGACTATCGCGCAAGCGTGCTGCTGCATGGCGATCCACAAGGGGCTGAGCCCCTGCGCAAAGCGATCGCCACCTACCTGAACCTCGAACGCGGCGCCAAATGCTCCCCCGACCAGATACTGGTCTTGAGCAGTACGCGTCAGGCGTTGTATCTGTGCGCGCAATTGCTGGTAGACGCCGGCAAGCCGATCCTGATGGAAAACCCCGGCTACTATGGCGCCCGCAAGGCCTTCCAGATCGCCGAAACCAAGGTGATGCCCATTGATGTCGATGAACAGGGCATCCGTACCGACCTGTTGTACGCCGACCGCAGCGGCGCCAATTGCGTGTATGTCACGCCCTCTCACCAATACCCCACCGGCGCGACATTGCCGCTGGAGCGGCGTCTTGAGTTGATCAATTGGGCGGCGCAAAAAGGCAAGTGGATCATCGAGGACGACTACGACAGCGAGTTCCATTACGACGGGCAACCCACGGCGTGCGTGCAAGGCCTGGACAAGTATCAGCGCACGCTCTACATCGGCACGTTCAGCAAAACCCTCTACCCCGGACTGCGCATGGGATACATGGTGCTGCCCTGCGAACTGGTCAAGCCCTTTGCCTATGCGCGCAGCATGATGGACGGCCACACTCCGCAAACGCTGCAACTGACGCTGGCGCGCTTTATGGAGGACGGCCATTACAACGCGCATGTCCGGGCCATGCGCAAGCTATATGCCGGACGCCGATCGATCATGCACGACGCCATCGGCAAGTACTTGAGCACGGTGGTCAGCGCCGAACTGCCGCCGGGCGGGTTGCAAATCCCCTGCTTGTTGAAAGCCGGATGGTCCGAGGAAAAAACCATCCGCCAGGCCGCCACTGCCGGCGTGCAACTGTCCGGCCTCAGCGGCTTGTACGCGGGCGAACCGAAGCAACAGGGCTGGCTGCTGGGTTACTCCTCACTGACCGCGTATGAAATAGAAGCCGCCATGTTGCGTCTGGCCAACGCCCTGAAAATCTAATGGCCCAGCGCATAGTTCATCAGCAACTGCTGGGCCTGGACGGCCATCCGCGCACGCCGGGGCAGCATGGAGTGTTCAACCGTGCTGACGGGTTGCGGCTTGGCGGGGGTGAACAACCTGAAACGTGACGTGCGGGTAGCCGCCAGGCGGCCGGTGGGGATGATGTCGGGCATCGGATTTCCTTTGCAAAAAAGCGCAGACGGTTAATACGGCAGCCTGAAACGCTTGGTCAGGTCGCTGATACCTTCACGAATCGAGCGTTCAGTGCGGCCGTCAAGGGCACCGCTGCGTACGCCACCGAGCATGGCCAGAATCATGTCGCCGATCTCTCTGAATTCATCGACCCCCATGCCACGCGAAGTGCACGCCGCACTGCCGAGACGAATCCCGGACGTCACGGTGGGCTTGACCTCATCGCCGGGCACCACATTTTTGTTCACGGTAATACCGATTGCCTCCAGCGCTCGTTCGGCGACATTCCCTGCCAGGCCCCACGGCCGCAGGTCAATCACCCCCAAGTGACAGTCGGTCCCTCCCGACACGACCAACAACCCACCTTCAGCCAATCGGCCGCACAAGGCCTGGGCGTTGGCGACCACGGCATGGGCGTAAGCGCCGAACGCCGGTTGCAATGCCTCACCCAGCGCCACGGCCTTGGCTGCAACGATATGCATCAGTGCTGCGCCCTGCAGGCCGGGGTACACCGCTGCATTGATCTTCTGCGCAATGGCCTGCTCATTACACAGGATCATCCCGCCACGCGGGCCGCGCAATGTGGCATGGGTACTGAGGGTAGTGACATGGGCGAACGGCACAGGAGACGGATACGCACCACCCGCGACCAGCCCTGCAACGTGGGCAATGTCGGCCATCAGGTACGCACCCACCTCGTCGGCAATCGCACGAAACCTGGCGAAATCCAGCGCTCGTGAATACGCCGAGGCCCCTGCGATGATCAGGCGTGGACGTTCTTGTCGGGCGATCTGCTCGACCTGATCCATGTCGACCCTGTGGGTCACCGGGTGCACGCCATAGCTGAGGGCCTGAAACCAGCGCCCGGACAAGTTGAACGCAGCACCATGGGACAGGTGCCCACCGGACTTGAGGTCAAGGCCGAGGATCTTGTCCCCCGGCGCCAGCAGAGCCAGAAACACCGCCTGGTTGGCCTGGCTGCCCGAATGAGGCTGCAGGTTGGCATAGGCACAGCTGAACAGCTGCCTGGCCCGTTCGATGGCGAGCTCTTCAATTGCATCGACATTGCAGCAACTGGCGTAATAGCGACGCCCTGCGTAGCCCTCGGCATATTTGTTGGTCAGTACCGACCCTTGGGCCTCGAGCACCGCACGACTGACCACATTCTCAGCGGCGATCAGCTCGATTGACTGCACTTGGCGCTGGCGCTCGGCGTCAATGGCGCGCCACACCTGCCCGTCCACCTGGGGTAGCGCAACGCCACTGACCCCAGGCAGCGCGTGGCCCTCCTGATAAGCGAAATGCGGCATGGTCACTCCTTTGTAAACGCCCGATAACACGCCGCACTACCCTAGCCGCCCAAGGGCCGGCCAACCATACCAGTTCGCTCGGTTGTTGCAGACCACCGCACCCAAAGTCCTTGCCACGCGTCTAAGCGGGGGCAGGCGTGGTGAAATCGCCGCCATTAAAAGTGGTCTGGTGGCCGCATCGGTAATGGACTATCGCGCAAGACCGGCGCCTTATTAAGCTCTGCGCCGGATTTGCCATGCTCACTACACGGGTTTCGCCATGACGATTCGTATCGGGTTGCTGCCTCAGGTCGCCGCCGCACACTTTGTCAGTCATTTGCACATCATGGTGCTGGCGGCGCTATTCCCCCTGCTTCCGGCTTTTTTCAACGTGGAATATGTGGAGCTGGGCCTGGCGTTGAGTCTGTTCAATATCGTTACGGCGCTGGTGCAGGCACCCATGGGGTTTGCCGTGGACCGCTACGGTGCCAGGCGTTTGCTCTCGGTCGCGCTGGCACTGGGCAGCAGCAGTTTCCTGCTGATTGCACTCATGCCCGGCTACACCTGTTTGTTGATCGGCATGGTGCTGGCCGGTGTCGCCAACGCCATTTATCACCCGGCCGACTACGCCCTGCTGTCGCGCCACATTGACCCCGCCCACATCGGTAAGGCGTTCTCCGTGCATACCTTTGCCGGGTTCCTTGGCGCGGCCGTGGCCCCGGTGTTTTTGCTGAGTATCGCGATGGCGAGCAACCTGCCCATGGCCTTCGCGGCGGCGGCCCTGGTGGGCTTTTTCGTGCTGGCGCTATTGTTGCTCCCTGGCTCCGCACTGGCCCGAGTCACTCACGTGTATCCCGCCGCAGAGCCGACACCCATCGGCGCCAGTCGCCTGTCGCTGCTCTCGCCTATGGTGCTCAGCCTGACCCTGTTGTTCGTGCTGCTGAACCTGAGCACCGGCGCGATTGAGAAGTTCTCGGTGGCCGCCCTGATGCAAGGTCAGGGCGTGGCCTTGACTTGGGCCAACTCGGCGTTGACCGCCTTCCTCTTTGCCAGCGCTTTCGGCGTGCTGGCGGGGGGAGCCTTGGCCGACCGGACTCGCCGCCATGGCGTAGTCGCGGCCAGCGCGTTCGCCTTGGCCACCGTGCTGATGCTGCTGGTCGCCACGGCACGCTTGAGCGAGCCCGCACTGCTGATCGTGCTGGGGGCTGCGGGCTTTCTGACTGGAGTGATCGCCCCGTCCCGCGACATGCTGGTACGGGCGGCTGCCCCGAAGGGTGCTGAAGGCAAAACCTTCGGCATCGTCTCTACCGGCTTCAACATCGGTGGCGCCATCGGGCCAGTCGGGTTCGGCTGGCTGCTCGACCAAGGTCAGCCCAACGCCATTTTCTGGGCCAGCGCCGCCTTCATGAGCCTGACCGTTGTACTGACCCTGATACAGGAGCGGTCCATGGCAAGGGTCCGAAAAATGGCAGCACTCCAAGTGGCTTTCAAGTGACCTGAATCAATAGCCGCCACGTGTTTTTGCCGCAGACTTGAAGGGCGCCGTCCCGCATTTATTGCGCTGCACCCCTCGCTTGTGCGCACTCGTTATTTTTGCAAGGACTGCACGGTAAACCCCAACACCAATAGCCGATTCCCTTGGAGTTAAAACATGGAACGTTTGAATTGTGGTACCGATGACGTAGTAAAAAACATGCTGGCCAAACTCTCCACGCTCTGGAAAACCCGCGCGGCCGTCAACAACCCGCAACCGAACTACTGGGGCCTCGCCTTCGATGCCGACAAGCACGACTTCAGTCTGTCGCTGTTACCGTTTCGTCATCACCAGGCCTGGCTCGAAGCCCCTCAGGACGTGCAATCCAAATGTCTGTCCTATGCGTGGGGCATCTACAACCTAAAGACCATCTACATCGAATGCAATGTGGTCGTGCCGGCCTGCGAGGACATTATCAAGACCCCGCCGCCGAGCAACAACCGCGCCCTGCTGCAAGACGTGATGTCTCAGGCACTGCTCGACGAAGCCCTGCACACGCGCATGTCCATCATGGCCTGCAACTATATCTATGACATGCGCAAACTCCCCCCTCTGGACTTCAGCGCGTTCAACCTGGTGACCTGGCGCGAGGCCCTCTTGGCCAACTGCACTGCCGAATGGGAGCGACGCCTGACCCGCTTCGGCGTCGCGTGTGCCAGCGAAACGCTCATCACCGACTACCTCAAGACCATGGCCGAGGACGCCAGCATTCAGGCGGTGTGCCATGAGGTCACGCGCACCCATGCCATGGACGAGTGGAGCCATTCCAGCGTCTTCAGCTTCGTCGCTTCCGACATCGTCAATGACCTGAGCCGCAAGGAACGCGAGTACCTGCGCGCGATCATCCTGCGCACGGTGCAGATGTTCGCCAATAACGAAATGGGCGCATGGTCCAGCGTGTTTTCGATGCTGGATTTCCCCCACGCCGACGAGATCGTGCGTGACGTGGGCGACAACAACGAAATCAGCGTCTACACCGACTCGCTCGAAGCCCTGATAGACCGGATCGGCTTGACCGGCAACGGCCTCAGCAGTGCCGAGCATGCCATTGAAACCTTAGGCGAGAAGGCCCGCGCATGAACGGCATGGCATTCCTCACGGCCCTGTGCGAACACGTAAGCACTGAAACGGCCAACGTAAAAGTCTTCACCCTGCGCGCGGTGGACGCCCCCGTCGAATTTCTCGACAGCCTGGAGGCTGGCAGACACGTGGCCCTGCACGCCGCTGACATGGCGGGCACCTATCACCAACGGTTGTATTCGATCACGCGCAAGCATGGCGTCGACCGGTTCGACATTGCGATCAAGCGTGAAGGCCATGGCGGAGTTTCGGACCAGTTGCACACTACGCTGCAAGCCGGCTCAAGCATCGCGATGCAGTTTGTCGCAGGTGATATTTCGCTGGAGTCGGTTCTGGGTTGCCGCCAGGTCGGCATGCTCGCCGGCGGCATCGGCATCACCTTGCCGATTGCATTGTTGCGTGGCCTGGCCGAGCGTGCGCGACGCGGATTGGCGGTGCCCGATGTGAGCCTGCTGCTGTGTGTGCCGTCCATCGCCGAGATTGCGTTTCTACAGGAGTTGCTGGAGCTTGAGCTGACCACATCGTGGTTCTCCTTGCAGGTGTTCGTAACCCGCGAAGCGGTCAACAACAACGGACACTTCAGCGCCGGTCGTCCCCAGATCCAGGACCTGAGCCGGCTGGGTAATCCCGACCGCGTGGTGATCTGCGGCAGCCATGGCTTCGCCCAGGGCATGCGCGAACACACCCTTGCCATGTTCCCCGCGAGCCGCTTGCTCATCGAGTCATTCACACCACCGGCCGCGCCGGCCTGCGCCGCTCAGCCGCAGGCTCAAGCCGACGCGACGCTGCGCCTGCACTTGAACCACAACGATCAGGTGCTGGAGCCGCCCGCCGGCAAGAGTTTGCTGGAGATGCTTGAAACCAGCGGCATCGCGGTGCGCAGCCTTTGCCGCGCCGGCATCTGCGGTCACTGCCGGCTGAAGGTATCGGAGGGTCACTACACCCTTGAACCCGACTTTTGCCTGACCGACAAGGACAAGGACGACGGCTACGCCCTCGCCTGCTGCACCTTCCCGCAATCCGGGACGATCAAAGTCGACCTCTCCACCACGGTATGAACACTTACCGCCCTTACTTCAACAACTGGTTTTTTCCATGAAAACTGCCATTGCATTGCGCCACATTCACTTCGAAGACGTTGGCACCCTGGATGCCGTTCTCGCCGAAGCAGGCTATACGCTGATTTACCTGGACCCCACGGTCGACGCCATCTACAGCGAGCCGGTGCTGCAGGCCGACTTGTTGATCGTGCTCGGCGGCCCGATTGGAGCCTATGACGAGCAGTTGTATCCGTTTTTGCACGACGAGTTGAAACTGGTGCGCCAGCGCGTTGCGTCGGGAAATCCCCTGCTGGGCATCTGCCTCGGTGCGCAACTGATCGCCCGGGCCATGCAGGCCGACGTCTACCCGATGGGGGTCAAGGAGATCGGTTTTTCACCGCTGACCCTGACCGCGGCCGGTCAAGACTCGCCGCTCGCCGCACTGATGGACACCCCCGTGCTGCACTGGCACGGCGATCAGTTCGATGTGCCAGAAGGCGCTGTGCTGCTGGCCAGTACCCCGGTGGGTGCTCATCAGGCGTTCGCCGTGGGCAACACGATTCTCGGCCTGCAATTTCACCTCGAAGCCGATACCGCCAACATCGAGCAATGGCTGGTTGGCCATGCCAGCGAACTGGCACAAACCGGCATCGACCCTGTTGCGCTGCGCAGCGAGGCCATTCACCTCGGCGACCGCCTCACCCGCGCCGCGAGCCAAGTCATGCGGGCCTGGCTGAACAACCTGGGCACCCCGATAAAACACTGATAGCGGTCGGGCACCCGCCCAGCGCATTTGCACCGTGTAAAACCACCTGAAAAATATCAAGGATGAGGAATCAAAAATGATCGTCGTTTTGTTTGAGTTACAGGCACTGCCAGGCCAGGGCGAGACCTATGTTGACCTGGTCAACAAGCTGACCCCGCTGCTTGAACCCATGGACGGGTTTATCTCCGTCGAGTGCTTTCAAAGCACGCTCAACCCCAAGAAGGTGATGTCGGTCACTACCTGGCGCGATGAGGAGGCCGTGGTGCAATGGCGCAACGTGACAGCCCACCTGTCGGCACAGCGCGCCGGACGCGACAAAATCTTCGATGACTATCGCGTGCGTGTGACATCGGTGATTCGTGATTACGGTCTGCGTGATCGCGAACAGGCACCGTACAACGTAGTGGTCGACGGTGAACCCGGCGCGGCTGCCGCGGTGGTTTAACGGCGTATTCTCGTCACCTGCACAGGGGCGAGAAATTTATTGCCGACTGTGGTGAGCAGGGCTCACCGCAACCCGCTCTTCGACATCGATAATCCCGCAACGCCCATTCGTACATTCGGTAGAAGCCCTTAAATAGAAAAAGCCCCTGAAATCAGGGGCTTTGGCATTGCTCGAAAATCTATTCTTTAGCGGTGGATAACTTACTCCACCGTCACCGACTTCGCCAGGTTACGCGGCTGGTCAACATCCGTGCCCTTGAGCACCGCGACGTAGTACGACAGCAACTGCAGCGGAATCGTGTAGAGAATCGGCGAGAGGATGTCGTGGATGTGCGGCATCTGTACGACGTGGGTGCCTTCGCCGTTGGTCATCCCGGCTTTCTCGTCGGCGAACACCACCAGTTCGCCGCCACGGGCGCGGACTTCCTGCAGGTTGGACTTGAGCTTTTCCAGCAGCTCGTTGTTGGGCGCGACGGTGACCACCGGCATGTCGTTATCCACCAGCGCCAGCGGGCCGTGTTTCAGTTCGCCGGCCGGGTAGGCTTCGGCGTGGATATAGGAGATTTCCTTGAGTTTCAGGGCGCCTTCCATCGCCACCGGGAATTGCGCACCACGGCCAAGGAACAGGGTGTGGTTTTTTTCGGCAAACAGCTCGGCGATTTTCTCCACGGTGCTGTCCATCGCCAGCGCTTCGCCCAGACGGGTTGGCAGGCGGCGCAGTTCTTCGACCAGTGTGGCTTCGACGCCTTGGCCCAACGTACCGCGAACCTGACCCAGCGACAGGGTCAACAGCAGCAGGCCGACCAGTTGCGTGGTGAAGGCTTTGGTGGAGGCCACACCGATTTCGCGACCGGCCTGGGTCAGCAGCGTCAGGTCGGATTCGCGCACCAGCGAGCTGATGCCGACATTGCAGATGGCCAGGCTGGCGAGGAAGCCCAGCTCTTTGGCATTGCGCAGGGCCGCCAGGGTGTCGGCGGTTTCGCCGGACTGCGAGATGGTCACGAACAAGGTGTCCGGCTGCACCACGACTTTGCGGTAGCGGAACTCGCTGGCGACTTCGACCTGGCAGGGGATGCCGGCCAGTTCTTCAAGCCAGTAACGGGCAACCATGCCGGCATGGTAACTGGTGCCGCAGGCGACGATTTGCACGTTGCGGACCTTGGCGAACAGCTCGGGTGCCTGCGGTCCGAAGGCCTGTACCAGCACTTGGTGGTCGCTCAGACGACCTTCGAGCGTGCGTTGTACCACCGCCGGTTGTTCGTGGATTTCCTTGAGCATGTAGTGGCGGAATTCGCCTTTGTCGGCTGCTTCGGCACCATCGCTGTATTGCACAGTCTGACGCTCGACCGCTTTGCCGGTGACGTCCCAGATTTGCACGTTATCGCGACGGATTTCGGCGATATCGCCTTCTTCCAGGTACATGAAACGGTCGGTAACCTGACGCAGGGCCAGTTGGTCGGACGCGAGGAAGTTCTCACCCAGGCCGAGGCCGATCACCAGCGGGCTGCCACTGCGCGCGGCGACCAGACGATCCGGCTGCCTGGCATTGATCACCGCCAGACCGTACGCACCGTGCAATTGCTTGACCGTAGCCTTGAGCGCAACGGTCAGGTCAGGCTGGTCCTTGAGCTTGTGCGTCAGCAAGTGCGCGATCACCTCGGTGTCGGTGTCAGAGGTAAACACGTAACCCAGCGCCTTGAGCTGTTCACGCAGCGCTTCGTGGTTTTCAATGATGCCGTTGTGCACCACCGCGATATCGCCGGAGAAATGCGGGTGAGCGTTGCGCTCGCACGGGGCGCCGTGGGTGGCCCAACGGGTGTGGGCAATGCCAAGACGACCCACCAGCGGATGCTCGGCCAGCGCGGCGTCAAGTTCGCTGACTTTACCCGGGCGGCGCATGCGCTCAAGGGTTGCGTCGTTGGTAAAAACAGCTACACCGGCACTGTCATAGCCGCGGTATTCGAGGCGCTTGAGGCCTTCGAGAAGGATGGCAGTGATATTACGTTCGGCCACTGCGCCAACAATTCCACACATGTTTAATTCTCCTGACTGACAGCCGCGCAAATCACGTTGATACCGCGGGATTGGAGCTGATCGCGTGCAGCATCGGGCAGGCGATCATCGGTAATGAGGGTATGGACGCTGCTCCAGGGCAACTCCAGATTGGGAATCTTGCGACCGATCTTGTCGGCTTCGACCATGACAATGACTTCGCGCGCGACTTCGGCCATCACGCGGCTGAGACCCAGCAACTCATTGAAGGTGGTGGTGCCACGCACCAGGTCGATGCCATCGGCACCGATGAACAACTGGTCGAAGTCATACGAGCGTAGTACTTGCTCGGCGACCTGGCCCTGAAAGGACTCCGAATGTGGATCCCAGGTGCCGCCGGTCATCAACAGCACCGGCTCGTGCTCAAGTTCGCTCAGGGCGTTGGCGACGTGAAGGGAATTGGTCATCACCACCAGACCCGGCTGCTGGCCGAGTTCGGGAATCATCGCCGCGGTGGTGCTGCCGCTGTCGATGATGATGCGCGCGTGTTCACGGATGCGTTTGACCGCCGCACGAGCGATCGCCTGCTTGTAGCTGGAAACGCTCTGGGCAGGTTCCGCGACCAACTCTTGGGGCATGGTGATCGCCCCGCCGTAGCGACGCAGCAACAGGCCATGGGTTTCCAGAGCCGCCAAGTCCTTGCGAATCGTAACTTCGGAAGTTTCGAAGCGTCTGGCCAGCTCGTCGACACTGACCTCGCCCTGCTCGTTGAGCAAGGCGAGAATATTGTGACGGCGCTGGGGCGTATTGCGTTTCGACATGGCGGCTTAAGTTTCGATTCGAAAGATAACGAAAGCAATCAAAACCTATTAGAGGAAAATCGTCAAGTCGCTGATTGATTTTTTACAGACGCAATAAACGAATGTGGGAGCGGGCTTGCTCGCGAATGCGGAGTGTCAGGTGCACATTTCGGCACTGACACTCCGCATTCGCGAGCAAGCCCGCTCCCACATGTTTTCCGCTGTGGATAACTCAGTCTTTCTTGATCTTCTCCGGCCGCTTCCAGCCGTCAATGTTCTTTTGCCGTGCACGGCCAACGGCCAATTGCGCGTTATCCACATTCTGCGTAATGGTCGAACCGGCCGCGGTGGTTGCGCCGTTAGAGATATCCACAGGCGCGACCAGCGAATTGTTCGACCCGATGAACACGTCGGCACCCAATACGGTTTTCCACTTGTTGGCGCCGTCGTAGTTGCAAGTGATGGTGCCCGCCCCGATGTTGGTGCGCGCGCCGATTTCGGCATCGCCCAGGTAGGTCAGGTGCCCGGCCTTGGCGCCCTCACCCATATGAGCGTTTTTCAACTCGACAAAGTTACCCACATGCGCGCGCGCTTCGAGCACCGTGCCAGGACGCAGCCGCGCGAACGGACCGGCATCGCTGCCCTCGCCCAGCACAGCGCCTTCGATGTGGCTGTTGGCCTTGACCACTACGCCTTTACGCAGGGTGCTGTCCTTGATTACGCAATTCGGGCCGATGACGACGTCGTCTTCGATCACCACATGACCTTCGAGGATCACGTTGATATCGATCAGTACGTCGCGGCCCACAGTGACTTCACCGCGCACATCGAAGCGCGCCGGGTCACGCAGGGTCACGCCTTGCGCCATCAAACGGCGACCGGCACGCAACTGGTAATGACGCTCCAGCTCGGCCAGCTGTTTGCGATCGTTGGCACCCTGCACTTCCATCGGATCGTGCGGCTGTTCGGTGGCCACCACCAGACCGTCGCTGACCGCCATCTCGATCACGTCGGTCAGGTAATACTCGCCCTGGGCATTGTTGTTCGACAGGCGGCTCATCCAGTCGGCCAGGCGATTGGCCGGCACGGCGAGGATTCCGGTGTTGCCTTCAGTAATTGCCCGTTGTGCTTCGCTGGCATCTTTGTGTTCTACGATCGCCGCAACTTTGCCATCAGCGTCGCGCACGATGCGGCCATAACCGGTCGGATCGTCCAGCTCAACAGTGAGCAAACCCATCTGCCCGGGCACGACATGCTTGAGCAGGCGCTGCAGGGTCTCGACTTCGATCAAAGGCACGTCACCATAGAGGATCAATACCGTGTCGGCGCTGATGAATGGCACTGCTTGAGCCGTGGCGTGACCCGTACCCAGTTGCTGGTCCTGCAGAACGAAGTTCAGATCGTCGGCGGCCAGACGCTCGCGCACCGCATCGGCACCATGGCCAATGACCACATGAATGCGCTGCGGATCAAGTTGCCGCGCGCTGTGGATAACATGACCTAGCATGGAGTTGCCGGCAATCGGGTGCAATACCTTCGGCAGTGCCGAGCGCATACGAGTGCCTTGACCGGCCGCGAGGATAACGATTTCGAGAGACATGACTGGCTACCAATCCTGGGTGGTCAGCAACTGCGACCGGGGTTTGAAATTCGGAAAAGAAAAAAGGGTAGCCGAGGCTACCCTTTTTTATCAATCGCACAACAAGCGGCTGACGGATTAACCGCCAAACTTCTTGCGGATCTGCTGGACGGTGCGCAGCTGGGCTGCAGCCTCGGCCAGACGTGTGGCAGCGGCACCGTAGTCGAAGTCCGCGCCTTTTTCGTTCAGCGCATTCTCGGCAGCCTTGAGCGCTGCCTGAGCCTGAGCTTCATCCAGATCGGCGGCACGTTGCACAGTATCGGCAAGCACCTTGACCATGTTCGGCTGAACCTCGAGGAAACCACCGGAGATGTAGAACACCTCGGCTTCCCCGCCTTGCTTGATCAGGCGGATCGGACCCGGCTTGAGATTAGTGATCAGCGGCGCGTGACCCAGAGCGATACCAAGATCACCCAGTGCACCGTGCGCAATCACCATCTCGACCAGGCCGGAAAAGATTTCCCCTTCCGCGCTGACGATATCGCAATGGACTGTCATAGCCATCTGATTGCCTCAACCTAAATTAGCGCCCGTTGCCGGGCGCCGGGATTACAGTTTCTTGGCTTTCTCGATCGCTTCTTCGATGCCGCCAACCATGTAGAACGCTTGTTCTGGCAGGTGGTCGTAGTCACCGTTGAGGATGCCTTTGAAGCCAGCAATGGTGTCTTTCAGGGAAACGTATTTACCCGAGGCACCGGTGAAGACTTCAGCCACGAAGAACGGCTGCGACAAGAAGCGCTGGATCTTACGAGCACGGTTTACCAACTGTTTGTCGGCTTCCGACAGCTCGTCCATACCCAGGATCGCGATGATGTCTTTCAGCTCTTTGTAACGCTGCAGAACGTACTGGACGCCGCGAGCGGTGTCGTAGTGGTCCTGGCCGATCACGTTCGGGTCCAGCTGGCGCGAAGTCGAATCCAGTGGATCTACCGCCGGGTAGATACCCAGGGAAGCGATGTCACGGGACAGAACGACGGTGGCGTCCAAGTGGGCGAAGGTGGTCGCTGGCGACGGGTCGGTCAAGTCGTCCGCCGGTACGTATACCGCCTGGATCGAGGTGATCGAACCTTCCTTGGTCGAAGTGATACGTTCCTGCAGAACGCCCATCTCTTCAGCCAGGGTCGGCTGGTAACCTACTGCCGAAGGCATACGGCCCAGCAGTGCGGATACTTCGGTACCGGCCAGGGTGTAACGATAGATGTTGTCGACGAACAGCAGAACGTCGTTACCTTCGTCACGGAACTTCTCGGCCATGGTCAGGCCAGTCAGGGCTACGCGCAGACGGTTTCCCGGCGGCTCGTTCATCTGACC
Source organism: Pseudomonas sp. SWRI99 (assembly GCF_014270125.1). NCBI lineage: Bacteria > Pseudomonadati > Pseudomonadota > Gammaproteobacteria > Pseudomonadales > Pseudomonadaceae > Pseudomonas > Pseudomonas sp. SWRI99. Next base: position 116,092 of record NZ_JABWQR010000013.1, read on the forward strand.
GTAAACCAGTGCCACTTTGTCCAGAACGTTGGAGTCCTTCATCTCGTGGTAGAAGTCGTTACCCTCACGAGTACGCTCACCCACACCGGCGAACACGGAATAACCGCTGTGCTCGATGGCGATGTTACGGATCAGTTCCATCATGTTTACGGTTTTGCCTACACCGGCACCACCGAACAGACCGACTTTACCGCCCTTGGCGAACGGGCAAACCAGGTCGATAACCTTGATGCCGGTTTCCAGCAGGTCGTTGCCGCCCGCTTGTTCAGCGAAGGATGGCGCAGGACGGTGAATGCCCCAACGCTCTTCGGTGTCGATCGGGCCAGCTTCGTCGATCGGGTTGCCGAGGACGTCCATGATCCGGCCCAGGGTCGCTTTACCGACCGGTACGGAGATGGCTGCGCCAGAGTCGGTGACTTCCAGACCGCGCTTCAAGCCTTCGGTGGAACCCATCGCAATGGTGCGAACCACGCCGTCGCCCAGCTGTTGCTGAACTTCCAGGGTGGTTTCAGCCGCGCTCACTACTTTCAGCGCGTTGTAGATGCTCGGTACGCTGTCGCGTGGAAATTCCACGTCGATAACGGCGCCGATGATTTGAACGATACGTCCGCTACTCATAGCTGGATCCTCTGAATATTTGAACCGTTAAACCGCGGCAGCGCCGCCGACGATTTCCGAGATCTCTTGGGTGATCGCAGCCTGACGCGCCTTGTTGTAGATCAGCTGCAAATCGCTGATCAAATCACCGGCGTTGTCGGTAGCGTTCTTCATCGCGATCATCCGCGCAGCCTGTTCAGCCGCGTTGTTCTCGACCACCGCCTGGTAGACCTGCGACTCGACGTAACGGACCATCAAGCCGTCAAGCAGCTCTTTGGCGTCCGGTTCGTAGAGATAGTCCCAGTGGTGCTTGAGATCCTGATCCGGGGTCGCCACCAGTGGAATCAACTGCTCCACGGTAGGCTGTTGCGTCATGGTGTTGATGAACTTGTTGGACACCACGGACAGGCGGTCAATACGGCCGTCCAGGTAGGCATCCAGCATCACCTTGACGCTGCCGATCAGATCATTGATCGACGGCTCTTCACCCAGGTGGCTGATAGCTGCAACGACGTTACCGCCGAAGTTGCGGAAAAAGGCCGCACCCTTGCTACCGACTACACACAGATCAATCTCGACGCCGTTTTCGCGGTTTACCGCCATGTCCTTGACCAGGGCCTTGAACAGGTTGGTGTTCAAGCCGCCGCACAAACCACGGTCACTGCTCACGACGACATAACCGACGCGCTTGATTTCGCGGTCGATCATGAACGGGTGGCGGTATTCCGGGTTGGCGTTGGCCAGATGCCCAATTACCTGGCGGATACGCTCCGCATAAGGACGGCTAGCAGCCATGCGCATTTGTGCCTTGCGCATTTTGCTGACCGCCACTTTTTCCATGGCGCTGGTAATCTTTTGCGTGCTTTTGATGCTCGCAATCTTACTGCGAATCTCTTTTGCGCCTGCCATGTAACACCTATCAGGTTAGCAAGCGGGAGCCTCGCGGCTCCCGCTGCGGCTTACCAGGTTTGGGTGGCCTTGAACTTCTCGATACCGGCTTTCATGCCAGCGTCGATTTCGTCATTGAAGTCACCTTTAACGTTGATCTTGGCCATCAAATCGGCGTGATCGCGGTTGAAGAAAGCAATCAGCGCTTGTTCGAAGCTGCCGATCTTGGCGATTTCAATGTCAGTCAGGAACCCACGCTCAGCGGCATACAGCGACAGCGCCATGTCAGCGATCGACATTGGTGCGTATTGCTTCTGCTTCATCAGCTCGGTAACGCGCTGACCATGCTCAAGTTGCTTACGGGTCGCTTCGTCCAGGTCAGAAGCGAACTGGGCGAATGCCGCCAGTTCACGGTACTGAGCCAGAGCGGTACGGATACCACCGGAGAGCTTCTTGATGATCTTGGTCTGAGCGGCACCACCCACACGGGATACCGAAACACCGGCGTTCACTGCAGGGCGGATGCCCGAGTTGAACATGGCCGATTCCAGGAAGATCTGACCGTCGGTGATGGAAATCACGTTGGTCGGAACGAACGCGGAAACGTCGCCAGCCTGGGTTTCGATGATCGGCAGTGCGGTCAGGGAACCGGTTTTGCCGGTCACTGCGCCGTTGGTGAACTTCTCTACGTATTCTTCCGAAACGCGGGATGCGCGCTCCAGCAGACGGGAGTGGAGATAGAACACGTCGCCTGGGTAAGCTTCACGGCCTGGTGGACGGCGCAGCAGCAGGGAAATCTGGCGGTAAGCCACTGCTTGCTTGGACAGATCGTCATAAACGATCAGCGCGTCTTCACCGCGGTCGCGGAAGAATTCACCCATGGTGCAACCGGAGTACGGTGCCAGGAATTGCAGCGCAGGAGATTCCGAAGCACTGGCAGCCACGATGATCGTGTTGGCCAGGGCGCCGTTTTCTTCCAGCTTGCGAACCACGTTGGCGATGGTCGATTGTTTCTGACCGATAGCTACGTAGACGCAGAAAATGCCGCTGTCTTTCTGGTTGATGATCGCGTCGATCGCCAGAGCGGTCTTACCGATCTGACGGTCACCGATGATCAGCTCACGCTGGCCACGGCCGACAGGGATCATGGCATCGACAGCCTTGTAGCCAGTCTGTACAGGCTGGTCTACCGACTTACGCCAGATCACGCCTGGAGCAACTTTCTCGACCGCGTCGGTCTCGGTGTTGCCCAGTGGACCTTTGCCGTCAACAGGGTTACCCAGTGCATCGACTACGCGGCCCAGCAATTCCTTACCAACAGGAACTTCAAGGATGCGGCCGGTGCACTTGGCGCTCATGCCTTCAGCCAGCGACTGGTAGGAGCCCAATACCACGGCACCTACGGAGTCCTGCTCCAGGTTGAGGGCCATACCGTAGACGCCGCCCGGAAACTCGATCATCTCGCCGTACATGACGTCGGCCAGACCGTGAATCCGCACGATGCCGTCAGATACGCTGACGACAGTGCCTTCGTTACGGGCTTGGGAGGTCACATCGAGCTTGTCGATGCGGCCCTTGATAATTTCACTTATTTCGGAAGGATTGAGTTGCTGCATTGCTCTGCTGCCCCTTCAAACTCAAGATTTCAATGCTTCGGCAAGTTTCGCGATTTTGCCGCGAATCGAGCCATCGATAACCAGGTCGCCGGCGCGGATAACGACACCACCTATAAGGGCAGCATCCTCCGCAACTTGCAGGCGCACTTCCCGGTTGAGTCGTGCACTGAGAACCTTGGCGAGTTTGTCTTGCTGTTCTTGGTTCAATGCGAAAGCACTGGTTACTTCAACGTCTACCGATTTCTCTTGTTCGGCCTTGTACAGGTCGAACAGAGCGGCGATCTCCGGCAGAAGCAGGAGACGGTCGTTTTCGGCAACGACGTTGATGAAATTGCGTGCCTTTTCATCAAACTTGTCGCCGCACACGTCAATGAACGTGGCGGCCTTTTCTGCGCTCGTCAGTCGCGGGGCCTTGAGCACGCGCTGCAGGGTGTCGTCTTGCGACACCGCCGCTGCCAGGCCGAGCATGGCTGACCAATTGGCCAGTTGCTGGTGGGCCTGAGCGTGCTCGAAGGCCGCCTTAGCGTAAGGTCGGGCCAACGTGGTCAGTTCTGCCATGATCGCCCTCGCTTAGATTTCAGCAGCCAGTTGGTTAACCAGCTCTGCGTGCGCGTTTTGATCGATTGTGGCACCCAGGATCTTCTCGGCGCCGCCAACAGCCAGCAAGCCCACTTGGGCACGCAGCTTGTCTTTGACGCTGTTCAGTTCCTGTTCGATCTCGGCTTGAGCCTGAACCTTCACACGGTCAGCGTCGATACGGGCTTTTTCAACAGCCTCTTCGACGATCTGGTTACCGCGTTTCTTGGCTTGCTCGATGATTTCAGCTGCCTGAGCTTTCGCTTCGCGCAGTTGCTGACCCGCTTTTTCTTGGGCCAACTCCAGGTCGCGAGCTGCACGGCTGGCAGCGTCCAGACCATCAGCGATCTTCTTTTGACGTTCGTGCAGAGCAGCGATGACCGGAGGCCATACATACTTCATGCAGAACAGTACAAAAATCAGGAACGCAACGGACTGGCCAATCAGGGTCGCATTAATGTTCACGCCAACACCTCGCAGTTACGTTGTCCATCACACCAAATTACCCGGAATATCCGAGTAATCAGCCAGCGATCTGACCAACGAACGGGTTCGCAAAGGTGAAGAACAGAGCGATACCAACACCGATCATGGTTACGGCGTCGAGCAGACCGGCAACGATGAACATTTTAACTTGCAGCATTGGCACCATTTCTGGCTGACGCGCGGCGCCTTCCAGGAACTTGCCGCCCAGCAGGCCGAAACCAATTGCGGTACCCAGTGCGCCCAGGCCGATCAACAGTGCAACAGCGATAGCGGTTAGACCAACTACAGTTTCCATCTTTCCTCCCGACTTTTACGTCGTATGGTTTAGGTTTTTTAGATTAAAGCGGTAAAACAAATCGTTTCAGATGCCCCGTCAGGAGCCCCTTCCCGTTTTACCGGGAAGGACATCAGACTAGTCGAGACTGGTCTTAATGGTTTTCTTCGTGCGCCATCGACAGGTAGACGATGGTCAGCATCATGAAGATGAACGCCTGCAGGGTGATGATCAGGATGTGGAACACAGCCCACGCCCACTGCAGAACAACGCCCAGGCCACTCAGCCAGAGCAGGCCGCTGCCGAACATCACAGCGATCAGAATGAACACCAGCTCGCCGGCATACATGTTGCCGAACAGACGCAGAGCCAGAGAGATCGGCTTGGCGATCAGGGTCACGAACTCCAGCAGGAAGTTCACCGGGATCAGCAGGGCCTGAACGAAAATGTTCTTGCTGCCGAACGGGTGCAGGGTCAGTTCGCCGATGAAGCCGCCGAAGCCCTTGACCTTGATGCTGTAGAAGATGATCAGTGCGAACACCGAGAAGGCCATGCCCAGGGTCGCGTTCGGGTCGGTCGTCGACACGGCGCGGAACGGGATGTGCGCATCACCGGAGATCAGGATGGCCAGCTGAGGAATCCAGTCGACCGGTACCAGGTCGACAGCGTTCATCAGGAACACCCAGACGAAGATGGTCAGTGCCAGCGGCGCAATCACCGGGCTACGGCCATGGAAGCTGTCTTTCACGCTGCCATCGACGAATTCGACCAATACTTCAACGAAGTTCTGCAAGGCACCCGGCTGACCCGAAGTCGCTTTCTTTGCCGCCATGCGGAAAAGAAGAACGAAGATCAGACCCAGCGCGACCGACCAGCCGAGAGTATCGACGTGGAAAGCCCAGAAGCCCATTTCCTTGGCTTCTGCTGCGGTGTGGGCAAAGCCCCAGCCGCCGTTGGGTAGCTGACCGAAAGTCAGGTTCTGCAAGTGGTGCTGGATATAGCCCGAAGCGGTTGTTTCTGCCATGGTTGCCTCAAACGCCCTAAGGTCTCGAAAGTCTTGTTCTCATCAGCAGGGGAGCGAACCAGCTGACCGACTGAGTCAGCACGAACACGCCGAATACTGCTATCGGCGCCAGTGGCTTCACACCTGCAAACACCAGTGCAAACAGCACTGCCGTCAAAATCAGTTTGCCTGCCTCGCCGGCATAAAAAGACCGGACGATGGACTGGGCTGCTCGGGCGCCGGAAAACCGAAATGCCTTGTGAGCGAAATAAACATTGGGCAGCAAGGCTATCAGGCCTCCGCAAAGTCCCGAGTATCCGGCAACGACTCCATGCCATTGCCAGAGCGCCAAAGCGGCAATGAGCAAAATGACAAATTGAGCCATCAGCACCGGAAAAACTGCCAGGCGATGGAAGGGCAGGCGGTTTGGCTTGCGGGTTTCCATCACGTTTGCTCTCCAATGGTCGGCTGCCAGAATTCAATAACTTGGCATAATTTGTGCCGACAAAATGCGCGCAGAGTATAGGGGCGGTTCTGCCCCTATTCAACTGTCAGGTAGTGATTTCCGACTGCGCGCTACATGAGGAATTGTTTCAGCGAATGTGTGCGAGCACGCCTTGCAGCTCATCGAGCGAGTTATAACCAATCACCAGTTGCCCTTTGCCCTTCTTGCCATGGCGAATCTGCACCGCAGAGCCTAGGCGCTCGGCCAGGCGCTGCTCGAGGCGAGCGATGTCCGGGTCGGGTTTGCTTGCTTCAACAGGCTCCGGTTTGCCACTCAACCACTGACGAACCAGTGCCTCGGTTTGGCGCACGGTCAGTCCTCGTGCGACAACATGTCGCGCCCCTTCAACCTGCTGATTGTCCGGCAGACCGAGCAAAGCACGGGCATGGCCCATTTCCAGGTCGCCGTGGGACAGCATGGTCTTGATGACTTCCGGCAGTGCAATAAGCCGCAACAGGTTAGCCACAGTCACCCGCGACTTACCCACAGCGTCAGCCACTTGTTGCTGGGTCAGCTGGAACTCCTGCTGCAAGCGCTGCAGGGCAACCGCTTCTTCGATCGGATTGAGGTCTTCGCGCTGGATGTTCTCGATCAGCGCGATGGCAATAGCGGTCTCGTCCGGTACATCGCGAACCATGGCCGGGATCGTTTCCTGCCCGGCCTGCTGGCTGGCTCGCCAGCGTCGCTCACCGGCGATGATCTCAAACCGTCCGCCGCCAATCGGGCGCACCACTATGGGCTGCATGACGCCTTGGGCCTTGATCGACGACGCCAGCTCTTCCAGCGCCTGCGGGTCCATGTCGCGGCGTGGCTGATATTTGCCACGCTGCAGCAGATCCAGCGGCAGGTGTTGCAGTTCGCGGGTGTCGGCCTGCGCAGCTTGTTCTTCCAGCGCGCTGACCGTCGGACCACTCAGCAGTGCATCCAGTCCACGTCCGAGACCTCGTTTCTTGACGGCCATGGGGATTCCTTAAATTGCCTGAGCGGCGGCGGTGCGTGAATTTTTGCGCTGACGGCGAACCATCTCACCCGCTAACGCCAGATAGGCCAGCGCGCCGCGCGATTGCTTGTCGTAGGCCAGCGCCGGCATGCCGTAGCTTGGCGCTTCGGCCAGGCGGATGTTGCGCGGGATTACCGTGTCGTAGAGCTGCTCGCCGAAGTGCTCCTTGAGCTGTGCCGAGACATCGTTCATCAGGCTCAGGCGCGGGTCGTACATGGTACGCAGCAAACCTTCGACCTTCAGGTTCGGGTTCAGCAGCTCGGCGATGCGTTTGATGTTATCCACAAGGTCGCTCAACCCCTCGAGCGCAAAGTATTCGCACTGCATGGGGATAATCACCCCGTCAGCGGCAACCAGTGCGTTGAGCGTGAGCATCGACAGCGACGGCGGGCAGTCGATCAGGATGTAATCGTAATTATCGCGGATCGGCGCCAGCGCACTGCGCAGGCGGCTTTCCTTCATCTGCATTTCCAGCAGCACCACTTCGGCCGCCGTCAGGTCGCGGTTGGCCGGCAGCAACTGATAACCGCCATGCTCGGAGTAGTGCATGGCCTGGGCCAGATCGCATTCGCCGATCAGCAGGTCGTAGACCGAGTTTTCCAGGCCGTGTTTATCCACACCGCTACCCATGGTGGCGTTGCCCTGTGGATCGAGATCGATCAACAGCACCCGGCGCTTGGTCGCGACCAGGGATGCTGCGAGGTTGATGCAGGTGGTGGTCTTGCCCACACCACCCTTCTGGTTCGCTATCGCGAATACCTTAGCCATTCTTGCTTGTGTTCCCAATCATGCCGTGCGGCGCAGTATCAGCAGATGGCGTTGGCCTTGGCAACCGGGTACGGCCAGGGCGTGTTCGCTATCGAGTTTGAAGTCTGCCGGCAATGCTACCAGCTCATCGGCCGGATGAACGCCCTTCATTGCCAGCCAGCGTGTATTGGCATCGCCCAAGTGACGCGTCCAGTGGGTGAAGTTTTCCATGCTGCTGAACGCCCGGGAAATGATCCCGTTGAACGGCTGATCAGGCTGGAACGCTTCGACACGACTGTGGATAACTTGCAGGTTATCCAGTTTCAGTTCGAGTTTGACCTGAGTCAGGAAGCGGGTTTTCTTGCCGTTACTGTCCAGACAGGTCACTTGCGAGTCCGGATACAGGATCGCCAGCGGGATACCGGGCATGCCGCCGCCACTGCCGACATCGAGCCAACGGCCGTTTTCGATAAACGACATCACGCTGAGGCTGTCGAGCAAGTGACGAGAAACCATTTCATCCGGATCGCGCACAGCGGTCAGGTTGTAGGCCTGGTTCCATTTGATCAACAGGGCCAGGTAACCCAGCAGCAATTCATGCTGGGTTTCCGTCAGATGGACACCGAGCGCGCGGGCTCCTGTGGATAACTCTTCGGCGTGCTGCGAAGTGACCTTAGAACTCAAGCGCTTTGCTCCAACTGACGGCCCGCGCCGCGTTTTTTCAAATGAATCATCAGCAGCGAAATCGCCGCCGGGGTTACACCCGGAATCCGCGAAGCCTGGCCCAGCGTCTCTGGACGCGTTGCACCGAGCTTGCTCTGGATCTCCTTGGAGAGACCGGAAATGTTGGTGTAATCGATATCCACAGGCAGTTTCGTGTCTTCACTGGCGCGCAGACGGGCGATTTCGTCCTGCTGACGGTCGATGTAACCGGCGTATTTGGTCTTGATCTCGACCTGCTCGGCGACCTGTGGATCCTCTGCGCCCTGCCCGGTCACTTCGACCAGACCAGCGTAGTCGATTTCCGGACGACTCAAGAGATTGAGCAGGTTGTATTCGTGGGTCAGCGGTGTGCCGAATTTTGCCGCAATCGCTTCGCCCTGCGGCGTGCCCGGACGCACCCAAGTGCTTTTCAGACGCTGTTCTTCGAGCTCGATGCTCTCGCGTTTTTTGCAGAAGGCCGCCCAACGCGCGTCATCGACCAGGCCGAGCTCGCGACCTTTTTCGGTCAGACGCAGGTCGGCGTTGTCCTCACGCAGGATCAGGCGGTACTCGGCACGGGACGTGAACATGCGGTACGGCTCTTGGGTACCGAGGGTGATCAGGTCGTCGACCAACACACCGATGTACGCCTCATCGCGGCGCGGGCACCAGGCTTCCTTGCCTTTGGCGCGCAACGCGGCATTGGCCCCCGCGAGCAAACCCTGGGCGCCGGCTTCTTCGTAACCGGTGGTGCCGTTGATCTGCCCGGCGAAGAACAGACCGGCGATGACTTTGGTTTCGAGGCTGTACTTCAGATCGCGCGGATCGAAATAGTCGTACTCGATCGCATAACCCGGACGCACGATGTGCGCGTTTTCCATGCCGCGGATCGATTGCACGATCTGCAATTGCACGTCGAACGGCAAGCTTGTGGATATCCCGTTCGGATACAACTCATGGGTAGTCAGACCTTCCGGTTCGATGAATACCTGATGGCTTTCCTTGTCGGCAAAGCGGTGGATCTTGTCTTCGATCGACGGGCAATAACGCGGGCCGACGCCTTCGATTTCACCGGCAGCCGAGTACATCGGCGAACGGTCGAGGTTCGCCGCGATGATTTCGTGGGTGCGGGCGTTGGTATGCGTGATCCAGCAACTGACTTGCCGCGGATGCTGCTCCTTGTTGCCCATGAACGACATCACCGGGATCGGCGTATCGCCAGGTTGCTCGGTCATCACCGAGAAATCCACAGACTTGCCGTCAATGCGCGGCGGCGTACCGGTTTTCAAGCGGCCTACCCGCAATGGCAACTCACGCAGACGGTGGGCCAGAGCGATGGATGGCGGATCACCAGCACGGCCGCCGGAAAAATTCTGCAAACCGATGTGGATAAGTCCACCGAGGAACGTGCCGGTGGTCAACACCACGGAATCGGCCAAGAAACGCAGACCCATTTGAGTGACAACGCCGCGCACCTGGTCCTGCTCAACGATCAAGTCATCAGCAGCCTGTTGAAATATCCACAGGTTCGGCTGGTTTTCGAGGATTTCGCGGACAGCGGCTTTGTACAAAATCCGGTCGGCTTGCGCACGGGTCGCCCGTACGGCGGGGCCTTTGCGGCTGTTCAACACGCGAAACTGGATACCGCCCTTATCGGTGGCCATGGCCATCGCGCCGCCGAGGGCATCGATTTCCTTGACCAGATGGCTTTTGCCAATGCCACCAATGGCCGGGTTGCAACTCATTGCACCGAGGGTTTCCACGTTATGCGTCAGCAACAGGGTTTTTGCTCCCATACGTGCTGAGGCCAGTGCTGCCTCGGTACCGGCATGACCGCCGCCGATGACGATCACTTCAAAACGGGAAGGGAAATCCACCACGCACCTCGTGCCTGCTTATGTAGGTCATTCAGGAATTAGTTTGAGATCAGGTTTCTGGACCTGGTCGACAAGTATAGGGACTTCGCCCTTCCTAAAGAACCCTTTGCACAAAATTTAACCAGCTGTGGAGAACTCGAGATTAATAGAATAAAAAAGAGAGAAATTTATAAAACCTTTGTTTTTATGTTTATTCTTACTGGGCAGAAATTCTGTGGATAGATCGCTGTAGGCCTTATTATTCAATATGTACAGAGTTTCAAAACCCTGTGACCATGTGCCAGTGAGGGGCTTGGATAACCGGTGTAAGCCTGTGGATGAAAGAGGTTGTTATCCACAGGCGGGGTTATGTCCAGTTTTCAGGCCCTGTTATCAACCGACCTTAGCGGCAGTTATTCACAGGGCTTAATCCACAGATATTGACTGAAAAGGGGAATCGCAGACGCAGAAAATCCTTGTCGGGACCGAAAAGTCAGACAAACAGCGAGCGAAAATAATGCTGAGAAGGGAGATGGCAGGTCGCGAGCGGACCTGCCGGGAGTAGCGAAGGGACTATTTGCCGATGCAGAAGCTGGAAAAGATCCTTCCCAACAGATCATCAGAGCTAAACGCGCCAGTGATTTCCCCCAGGGAATGCTGAGCCTGGCGCAAGTCCTCGGCCAGCAGTTCTCCCGCGCCTGCCAGGGTCAACTGCGCACGGCCGTGTTCCAGCGCCGTACTGGCGTGACGCAACGCTTCGAGGTGCCGACGGCGTGCGCTGAAGCTGCTCTCTGAAGTCTGCTCGTAACCCATGCAGGCCTTGAGATGGTCGCGCAGCAGATCCAGTCCTTCGGCGGACTTGGCGCTGAGACTGATCGTCACATGGCCATCCTCACTGGTTTCCAGGGTAATTGCTTCACCCGTCAGGTCCGCTTTGTTGCGGATCAGGGTAACTTTTGCCGGATCTGGTCGGGTTTCCAGGAATTCTGGCCAAAGTGCAAACGGATCCAGCGCTTCCGGTGCGGTTGCATCGACGACCAACAAAACGCGGTCCGCTTCACCGATAGCCTTCAATGCGCGCTCGACGCCGATCTTTTCCACATGATCGTCGGTATCACGAAGGCCTGCGGTGTCGACAACGTGCAGCGGCATACCATCGATGTGGATATGTTCGCGCAGGATATCCCGGGTCGTGCCGGCGATTTCGGTCACGATCGCTGCTTCGCGACCCGCCAGGGCATTGAGCAGACTCGATTTGCCGGCGTTCGGCCGGCCGGCAATGACCACGGTCATGCCGTCGCGCAACAAGGCACCCTGCCCGGCTTCGCGGAGGACTGTGGATAACTCGTCACGCACCTTGTCGAGCATGCTCAGAACATGGCCATCGGCGAGAAAGTCGATTTCCTCTTCCGGGAAGTCGATGGCGGCCTCGACGTAAATACGCAGGCCGATCAGCTGTTCGGTCAGGTTATGCACACGCTGGGAAAACGCGCCCTGCAATGAACGCAAAGCGTTACGCGCAGCCTGGGCAGAACTGGCCTCGATCAAATCGGCAATCGCCTCGGCCTGAGCCAGATCGAGTTTGTCATTGAGGAACGCCCGCTCGCTGAATTCCCCCGGCCGCGCCAAACGACAGCCCAGTTCCAGGCAGCGCTTGAGCAGCATGTCCAGAACGATCGGACCGCCATGGCCCTGCAGTTCCAGCACGTCTTCGCCGGTGAACGAGTTCGGCCCGGGGAAATATAGGGCCAGACCTTCATCAAGCACCTGCTGACCATCACTGAAAAATGGACCGTAATGTGCGTAACGCGGTTTAAGTTCGCGGCCGCTGATGGCTTTCGCCGCCACGCTGGCCAACGGCCCGGAAATACGGACGATGCCCACACCGCCGCGACCTTGGGCGGTGGCGACAGCGGCAATGGTTTCACGAGGTGTGCTCATAAACCGGAATCCAGACAAAAGTGGCAGATAGCAAAACGCCCCACTAGGGGGCGTTTTGAGTGGTGTTATCCACAGTGCAAGTTACGCCTCGGCTTTCTTCGTCGCCGCTTCGATCTTACGCGTGATGTACCACTGCTGTGCAATCGACAGGCAGTTGTTCACCACCCAGTACAGCACCAGACCGGCCGGGAACCACAGGAAGAAGAAGGTGAAGATGATTGGCATCATTTTCATGACCTTCGCCTGCATCGGATCCGGAGGTGTCGGGTTCAGCTGCTGCTGGATAAACATGGTTGCGCCCATGATGATCGGCAGAATGAAGAACGGATCCTTGATCGACAGGTCAGTGATCCACAGCATGAACGGCGCCTGGCGCATTTCCACGCTTTCCAGCAGCACCCAGTACAGCGAAAGGAAAACCGGCATCTGCACCAGGATCGGCAAGCAGCCGCCCAGCGGGTTGATCTTCTCTTTCTTGTACAGCTCCATCATGGCTTGCGACATTTTCTGCCGGTCATCGCCATGTTGCTCTTTCAGTGCAGCCAGTTTCGGCGCCACGGCACGCATGCGCGCCATCGATTTGTAGCTGGCGGCCGACAGCGGGAAGAAGATCCCTTTGATCAGCATGGTCAGGAAGATGATCGACCAGCCCCAGTTACCGACAATGGCGTGGATATGTTGCAGCAGCCAGAAGATCGGCTGGGCAATGAACCACAGAATGCCGTAGTCGACGGTCAGTTCCAGACCTGGGGACAACTCTTTCAGCACGGCCTGGCTTTTCGGGCCGGCGTACAGCACAGCGCTGGTTTCAACCTTGGCACCCGGAGCAGCGGTCAACGTCGGACCGGTGTAACCGATGATGTAGTTGCCTTTGCTGTCTTTACGGGTCTGGACGATATTGTTCTCGCCCTTCGCCGGAATCCACGCGGTCACGAAGTAGTGTTGCAGCCAGGCCACCCAACCACCGGTGACGGTTTCCTTGAGCTGCGCCTTGTCCATGTCCTTCATGGAGACTTTCTTGTACGGCTCCGAAATTGTCCACAGGGCAGCGCCCAGATAAGTCGCGGTACCGGTGGCCGTAGTCGACGAAGGATCAGCGCTGGCGTCGCGCTTCAACTGGGCAAACATTGCGCCGTTCCAGGGCTGAGCGCTCTGGTTATCCACAATGTAGGAAACGGCTACGTCGTACAGGCCGCGTTTCAGCGTGAAACGCTTGATGTAGTTGACGCCGTCCTTGCTGAATTTCAGGTCAACGACCAGTTGGTCCTGACCGTCAGCCAGTTGATAAGTCTTCTTCTCCGAGGAGTAAACCGGACGACCGGCCGGGTTTGCATCCGGGCCGTTGGTGCCGATCAGACCGCTTTGTGCCAGATAAACACGCTCGCCACCGTTATCGAACAGCTGGAACGGCACATCAGGACGATCCTGACGACGCGGATACAGCGGCAGAGTCAGTTGGGCAACGTCGCCACCTTGTGGATCGATCGCCAGATCGAGCACGTCGGTCTTGATCTGGATCAGATCCTTGCTGGCGGCGACCGGCGTTTCGGCAGGTGCGCTGGTATCGCTGGCGGCACGCGGAATATCGTCACTGGCAGCAGCATTAGTGCCTGTGGCGGTGTCCGGCAAACCGGATGTAGTCGTACTGGAAGCAACATTCTGAGTCGGCAGGGCAGCCTGGCCATAGTCCTGGTTCCATTTAAGAACCATGACGTAGGACACGATTGCCAGGGCGACGATCAGGATCGTGCGTTTGATATCCATGATTACTCGGCCATCGAAGAAGAACGGGAGGTAGGGATAGGTGGAACCGGGTCATAACCACCGGGATTCCACGGATGACAGCGACCTAAACGACGAAAGGTCAGCCAGCCACCGCGCAGAAGGCCATGATTTTCAATGGCTTCATACGCGTAGCAGGAACAGCTGGGGTAGAAACGACAGTGGCTGGCCATTAAAGGACTAATGGCATAGCGATAAAACTGGATCGGAACGAGGGCCAGTTTACGCATCGGTACTGTCTACCCCTACAGTTTCGGTTTTGACTGCCGGAACGGGCTTGCTGCGTGCCAGACGCTTCCAGAGTTTGCCGAAATGCTGAATCAATTCGGGGTTTTCTACATCACCCAAACCTTTGCGCGCGACGATAACGATATCCCAGCCGACCAGTGAATCCTGGTGCAGACGGAACGATTCGCGCATCAGACGTTTGAGGCGATTGCGCTCAACGGAGAGCTTTACGCTCTTTTTCCCGATAACCAGCCCGAGACGGGGGTGATCGAGATCGTTGTTGCGTGCAAGGAGCAGGAGATTTTTCCCCGGAACCTTGCCGGTAGGGGAGTCAAAGACTGCCTTGAAATGCCGGGGAGTAAGCAGACGCTTTTCCCGACTGAAGTCCTGACTCACCTCCAGTACCGGATTATCAAACTGCCAGACGCGCACGACCTTTGGCGCGACGACGCGACAGGACTGCGCGGCCGTTCTTGGTAGCCATGCGAGCACGGAAACCGTGGGTACGAGCGCGTTTGATAGTGCTTGGTTGGAAAGTACGTTTCATGTCGTGTTACCTGGTTCGTCCACAACGGGCCGGAATGGCCCCCGTTTTAAGAGACCGGGGATTCTAGAGAAAGCAAGCCTTCAGGTCAATTTCCAACCAGCGTTTCCTTATAAATAGATCCGGGGCTCGTCTTTGCCAGAACACCTGCCCGGTATACATAAAAATAAAGAAGGGAATTATTTAAAGCTTTTCTGTAAAGCTTATAAAAGCTAGACCTGCCTTCATCTGTGGATAAGTACCATCAGGCCTTTGAATACAAGGTGTACAGAGAATGACAACTACCGTGGTAAGCGGTGACAAGCCTGTGCTGCGCTGTCGGATAAGCTGTGCGTGGAATGGCTGTTTATCCACAGGCAGGTTATCCACCGAGTTCAACCCCCAGTTGTCCAGTGAGCTCAGTCGGGGTTATCCACAGACCTTATGCACACGCCGTTGGTCGCTTTTTCATCACTTAAGGCATTGATAAATCATGGTCGGCGGGCAACCTGCATGTGGATAAGTGAACCGCTCGCCGCTACAATGGCCGCTTGTTTTTGCCTCACCGGCTTTCAACTTAGGGGATATCCGTGTCAGTGGAACTTTGGCAGCAGTGCGTGGAGCTTTTGCGCGAGGAGCTGCCTGCCCAACAATTCAACACCTGGATCCGTCCACTACAGGTCGAAGCCGAAGGCGACGAGTTGCGCGTCTACGCACCGAACCGTTTTGTGCTCGACTGGGTCAATGAAAAGTACCTGGGGCGCGTCCTTGAACTGCTGGATGAGCATGGCAACGGCATGGCGCCGGCGCTCTCCTTATTAATAGGCAGCAAACGCAGTTCCGCTCCGCGTGCCGCGCCGAATGCGCCGCTGGCTGCCGCGCAGGTGTCCCAGGCTCAGGCCAATGCCGCGCCGTTAAGCGCGCCGGCGCCAGCTCAGACGCCAGCCCCGGCCGCCAAGCGCTCGACGCAGAAAAGCCCCGAAGTCAGCGATGAACCGTCTCGCGACAGTTTCGACCCCATGTCCGGCGCCGCTTCGCAACAGGCCCCGGTCCGCGCTGAACAGCGCACGGTCCAGGTGGAAGGCGCGCTCAAGCACACCAGCTACCTGAACCGCACGTTTACCTTTGAAAATTTCGTCGAGGGTAAATCCAACCAGCTCGCCCGTGCGGCGGCCTGGCAAGTGGCGGACAACCCCAAGCACGGCTACAACCCACTCTTCCTTTATGGTGGCGTCGGCCTGGGTAAGACCCACTTGATGCATGCGGTGGGTAACCATCTATTAAAGAAGAACCCGAATGCCAAGGTCGTGTACCTGCATTCCGAGCGTTTCGTCGCTGACATGGTCAAGGCGCTGCAACTGAATGCGATCAACGAGTTCAAGCGCTTCTACCGATCGGTGGACGCCTTGCTGATCGACGATATTCAGTTCTTCGCCCGCAAAGAGCGCTCGCAGGAAGAGTTTTTCCACACCTTCAACGCTTTGCTTGAAGGCGGTCAGCAAGTCATTCTTACCAGTGACCGCTACCCGAAAGAAATCGAAGGCCTTGAAGAGCGCCTCAAGTCCCGGTTCGGCTGGGGGCTGACGGTGGCCGTCGAGCCACCAGAGCTGGAAACCCGTGTGGCGATCCTGATGAAAAAGGCCGACCAGGCCAAAGTCGAGCTGCCCCATGACGCTGCGTTCTTCATTGCCCAGCGTATCCGTTCCAATGTCCGTGAACTGGAAGGCGCGCTGAAACGCGTGATTGCCCACTCGCACTTCATGGGGCGCGACATCACCATCGAGTTGATTCGCGAATCGCTGAAAGACCTGCTGGCGTTGCAAGACAAGCTGGTCTCTGTGGATAACATTCAGCGCACGGTCGCCGAATACTACAAAATCAAGATCTCCGACCTGCTGTCCAAGCGCCGTTCGCGCTCGGTGGCTCGTCCGCGTCAGGTGGCCATGGCCTTGTCCAAGGAGCTGACCAACCACAGCCTGCCGGAAATCGGCGATGTGTTTGGCGGCCGCGATCACACCACCGTGTTGCACGCCTGCCGCAAGATCAACGAACTTAAGGAATCCGACGCGGACATCCGCGAGGACTACAAGAACCTGCTGCGTACACTGACCACTTGATGAACACCAGCGCAGCTTATTAAGGCAAGGGACTAGACCATGCATTTCACCATTCAACGCGAAGCCCTGTTGAAACCCCTGCAACTGGTCGCAGGCGTTGTCGAGCGCCGACAGACCTTGCCGGTACTCTCCAACGTGCTGCTGGTTGTCGAAGGCCAGCAACTGTCGCTGACCGGTACCGACCTTGAAGTCGAACTGGTCGGTCGTGTGCAACTTGAAGAGCCGGCTGAAACAGGCTCCATCACCGTGCCTGCTCGCAAGCTGATGGACATCTGCAAAAGCCTGCCCAACGATGCGCTGATCGACATCAAGGTCGACGAGCAGAAGCTGGTGGTGAAGGCCGGTCGCAGTCGTTTCACTCTGTCGACCTTGCCGGCCAACGATTTCCCGACTGTCGAAGAAGGTCCGGGTTCGCTGACCTGCAGCCTGGAGCAGAGCAAGCTGCGCCGGTTGATCGAGCGCACCAGCTTCGCCATGGCCCAGCAGGACGTGCGTTATTACCTCAACGGCATGTTGCTGGAGGTTTCCGCCGGCATCATCCGCGCTGTGGCCACCGACGGTCACCGTCTCGCCATGTGCTCGATGCAGGCCGATATCGGTCAGCCGGATCGCCACCAGGTCATCGTGCCACGCAAGGGTATCCTCGAACTGGCGCGTCTGCTCACCGAACCGGACGGCAATGTCAGCATTGTCCTGGGTCAGCACCACATCCGCGCGACCACGGGTGAATTCACCTTCACCTCGAAACTGGTCGACGGCAAATTCCCGGACTACGAGCGCGTACTGCCGAAGGGCGGCGACAAGCTGGTGCTGGGCGATCGTCAGGCGCTGCGCGAAGCGTTCAGCCGCACCGCGATCCTGTCCAACGAGAAGTACCGCGGCATCCGTCTGCAATTGGCCAGCGGTCAGTTGAAGATCCAGGCCAACAACCCGGAGCAGGAAGAAGCGGAAGAAGAAGTGGGCGTTGAATACAACGGCGGCTCCCTGGAAATCGGCTTCAACGTCAGCTACCTGCTCGACGTGCTGGGCGTGATGACCACCGAGCAGGTTCGCCTGATCCTGTCCGACTCCAACAGCAGTGCGCTGGTGCAAGAGTCCGACAATGACGATTCGGCTTACGTTGTCATGCCGATGCGTCTGTAATCAGCTGAATCTGGATGTCCTTAAGTCGTGTTTCGGTCACCGCGGTGCGCAATCTGCACCCGGTGACCTTCTCCCCCTCTCCCCGCATCAATATTCTTTACGGCGCCAACGGCAGCGGCAAAACCAGTGTTCTGGAAGCCATACACCTGCTGGGGCTTGCCCGTTCGTTTCGTAGCACGCGGCTGTTGCCGGTCATCCAGTACGAACAATTGGCCTGCACCGTATTCGGCCAGGTTGAACTGGCTGAGGGCGGGCATAGCGCGTTGGGGATTTCCCGCGACCGTCAGGGCGAATTCCAGATCCGCATCGACGGCCAGAATGCCCGTAGCGCTGCGCAACTGGCGGAGATCCTGCCGCTGCAGTTGATCAACCCGGACAGCTTTCGTCTGCTGGAAGGTGCGCCGAAGATTCGCCGGCAGTTTCTCGACTGGGGCGTGTTCCACGTCGAACCGCGTTTCATGGCAACCTGGCAGCGTTTGCAGAAGGCCTTGCGCCAGAGAAACTCCTGGCTGCGGCATGGTACACTTGACGCCGTTTCGCAAGCGGTTTGGGACAGGGAACTGTGCCAGGCCAGCGCTGAAATCGATGAATACCGCCGCGCTTACATCACAGCCTTGAAACCGGTCTTCGAACAGACCTTGAGCGAACTGGTTGAGCTCGAGGGTTTGACGCTCAGCTATTACCGAGGCTGGGACAAAGACCGGGAATTGAGCGCCGTACTCGCCGGTTCCGTGCAACGGGATCAGCAAATGGGCCATACCCAGGCCGGACCGCAACGGGCTGATTTGCGTCTCAGATTGGGCGCACACAACGCCGCGGACATCTTGTCGCGGGGTCAGCAAAAGTTGGTGGTCTGTGCACTGCGGATTGCCCAAGGGCATCTGGTCAGCCAGGCCCGCCGCGGTCAGTGTATTTATCTGGTGGATGACTTGCCGTCCGAGTTGGACGAGAGTCACCGCCGTGCGCTGTGCCGCTTGCTGGAAGACTTACGCTGCCAGGTTTTCATCACCTGTGTAGATCACGAATTATTGAGGGAAGGCTGGCAGACGGAAACGCCAGTCGCTCTGTTCCACGTGGAACAGGGCCGTATCACCCAGACCCACGACCATCGGGAGTGAAGGCATTGAGCGAAGAAAATACGTACGACTCAACGAGCATTAAAGTGCTGAAAGGCCTGGATGCCGTACGCAAACGTCCCGGTATGTACATTGGTGACACCGATGATGGCAGCGGTCTGCACCATATGGTGTTCGAGGTGGTCGACAACTCGATCGACGAAGCCCTCGCCGGCCATTGCGACGACATCAGCATCATCATCCATCCGGACGAGTCCATCACCGTTAAAGACAACGGTCGTGGCATCCCGGTAGACGTGCACAAAGAGGAAGGCGTTTCTGCCGCCGAGGTCATCATGACTGTCCTCCACGCGGGCGGTAAGTTCGACGACAACTCCTACAAGGTCTCCGGCGGTCTGCACGGTGTAGGTGTGTCGGTAGTGAACGCATTGTCGGAACAGCTGGTACTGACCGTTCGCCGCAGCGGCAAGATCTGGGAACAGACCTACGTCCACGGCGTGCCTCAGGCACCGATGGCCATCGTTGGCGACAGCGAGACCACCGGTACGCAGATTCACTTCAAGGCTTCCAGCGAGACCTTCAAGAACATTCACTTCAGCTGGGACATCCTCGCCAAGCGCATTCGTGAACTGTCCTTCCTCAATTCCGGTGTCGGCATCGTCCTCAAGGACGAACGCAGCGGCAAGGAAGAGCTGTTCAAATACGAAGGCGGCCTGCGTGCGTTCGTTGAATACCTGAACACCAACAAGACTGCGGTCAATCAGGTGTTCCACTTCAACATCCAGCGCGAAGACGGCATCGGCGTGGAAATCGCCCTGCAGTGGAACGACAGCTTCAACGAGAACCTGTTGTGCTTCACCAACAACATTCCGCAGCGCGACGGCGGCACCCACCTGGTGGGCTTCCGTTCGGCGCTGACGCGTAACCTGAATAACTACATCGAGCAGGAAGGTCTGGCGAAGAAGCACAAGGTCGCCACCACCGGTGACGATGCCCGCGAAGGCCTGACCGCGATCATTTCGGTGAAGGTGCCGGATCCGAAGTTCAGCTCCCAGACTAAAGACAAGCTGGTGTCTTCCGAAGTGAAGACCGCAGTGGAACAGGAAATGGGCAAGTACTTCTCCGACTTCCTCCTGGAAAACCCCAACGAAGCCAAGCTGGTCGTCGGCAAGATGATCGACGCCGCCCGTGCCCGTGAAGCCGCGCGCAAGGCCCGTGAGATGACCCGCCGCAAAGGCGCGCTGGACATCGCCGGCCTGCCGGGCAAGCTCGCTGACTGCCAGGAAAAAGACCCGGCGCTGTCCGAACTGTACCTGGTGGAAGGTGACTCCGCGGGCGGCTCTGCCAAGCAGGGACGTAACCGCAAGACCCAGGCGATCCTGCCGTTGAAGGGCAAGATCCTCAACGTCGAGAAAGCCCGTTTCGACAAGATGATCTCGTCCCAGGAAGTGGGCACGCTGATCACCGCGCTGGGCTGCGGCATCGGCCGCGAAGAATACAACATCGACAAGCTGCGTTATCACAACATCATCATCATGACCGATGCTGACGTCGACGGTTCGCACATCCGTACCCTGCTGCTGACCTTCTTCTTCCGTCAGTTGCCGGAGTTGATCGAGCGCGGCTACATCTACATCGCCCAGCCGCCGCTGTACAAGGTCAAGAAAGGCAAGCAAGAGCAATACATCAAAGACGACGACGCCATGGAAGAGTACATGACGCAGTCGGCCCTGGAAGATGCGAGCCTGCACCTGAACGAAGACGCTCCGGGCATTTCCGGTGAAGCGCTGGAACGTCTGGTGAACGATTTCCGCATGGTGATGAAGACCCTCAAGCGTCTGTCGCGCCTGTACCCGCAGGAACTGACCGAACACTTCATCTACCTGCCGGCCGTCAGCCTTGAAAAGCTTGGCGACCACGCGGCGATGCAAGAGTGGCTGGCCCAGTACGAAGTACGCCTGCGCACCAACGAGAAGTCGGGTCTGGTCTACAAGGCCAGCCTGCGCGAGGACCGTGAACGTGGCGTATGGCTGCCAGAGGTCGAACTGATCTCCCACGGCCTGTCGAACTACGTCACCTTCAACCGCGACTTCTTCGGCAGCAACGACTACAAAACCGTTGTTACGCTTGGCGCGCAACTGAGCACCCTGCTCGACGAAGGCGCGTACATCCAGCGTGGCGAGCGCAAGAAAGCCGTCACCGAGTTCAAGGAAGCCCTGGACTGGCTGATGGCCGAAAGCACCAAGCGCCACACTATCCAGCGATACAAAGGTCTGGGCGAAATGAACCCGGATCAGCTGTGGGAAACCACCATGGACCCAAGCGTGCGTCGCATGCTGAAGGTCACCATCGAAGACGCCATCGGCGCAGACCAGATCTTCAACACCCTGATGGGTGATGCGGTCGAACCTCGCCGGGACTTCATCGAGAGCAATGCGCTGGCGGTTTCCAACCTGGATTTCTGATCAGGGTTGCATAAAAAAAGGCCAACGCATTGCGTTGGCCTTTTTGTTGGCGGATCAAAAGATCGCAGTTGTGCCAGCGTTGCCCAGCCTGCGTCCTGTCGCGTTATTCGGCAGCTCCCGCCACACTCTCCAATCGATACCCATACCCATAGATCGTCAATAACTGCCAACCGCGATCAGCCGTCAACCCCAGTTTGTTGCGCAAGCGGTAGATATGCGTATCCAGCGGTCTCGACGACGCCATTTCTTCGTGCGGCCAGAACCGCTCATACAGATAATCCCGCGACAACGGCCGCCCCAGATTACTGAACAGGCAGCGGGCCAGTCGGTACTCGCGTTCGGTCATGACGATCGGCTTGCCCTCGCGGGTTACGGTCAGCTCGGCATCGTCAAACGTCAGGTCATTAATGCTCAGCACTTCGGCGCTGGCGGTGCGTTGCTGGCTGTGCCGACGCAAAACGGCAGCCACCCGGGCCTTCAGTTCATTGGGTCGAAACGGCTTGCTGACGTAATCATCGGCACCCGCATTCAACGCCTGAACGATATCGTTTTCGCCATCGCGACTGGTGAGCATGATCGCCGCCGGGGGCGCTTCCATGTGTTCGCGAGTCCAGCGCAGCAGCGCAAGGCCGGTGAGGTCGGGCAGTTGCCAGTCGAGGATCAGCAAGTCGAAGGTCTCCCTGCGCAGCTGACGCAGCAGGTCTTCGCCGCGTTCGAAACTGTGCAGCGACCAGACCTGTCCGTCGGCATCGGCAATTTGCTGCAGGGTTTGCTCGACCCGCCGTAACTCGGCGGGCTCGTCGTCCAGAATGGCAACGCGCATGGGTGACGATTCCTTGTTGCTTGGGCGGTGAGTCTCGCACGATAGTGCTTCGATCAACGCGATGAAAGTCCGCAGCCCGACATTGGTCGACGTCCGCTATGATTCCTGGGTCTACGTCTCTGACCTGTGGCCCATGAAACCATTCCCACTGCCCTGCCCTGTTTGCCATGTCTAACCCGCGCCGACGTGAAAGCCGCGAGCCCAGCCAAGTGCAGCGATTGTTTCGGCAATTGGTGCGCGAGTGGTTGTGGATAAGTCTAGTGCTGTTGCCGCTGACTGCACTGTTGTCGTATCGCACACAGGTCAACCTGCGGGATATAGCGCCCATCATCGGAGCGTTGTTCTCGGCAGGGCTGGTCGCCTGTGTGCTTGGGCTGTTGCTGTGGCGTCCACGATTGGCGTTGTGGATCACGCTGACCGGCATGGCCGGTGCGCTGGCGGCCAGCGCCGGTCTGGCCGAAATACAGCGCTGGTGGTCGCCGACACCGGCTGTGCTGGGCATGTTGTTCGGTTATCTGATCTGGAACTGGCGGCGCCTGAGCGTGGTACTGACCTATTTTGGTTGG
Source organism: Pseudomonas sp. SWRI99 (assembly GCF_014270125.1). Taxonomy (NCBI): domain Bacteria; kingdom Pseudomonadati; phylum Pseudomonadota; class Gammaproteobacteria; order Pseudomonadales; family Pseudomonadaceae; genus Pseudomonas; species Pseudomonas sp. SWRI99. The sequence continues at coordinate 139,006 of NZ_JABWQR010000013.1, forward strand.
GAACTGGCGCGGCTGGACAGCGAACCCAAAGTGTTCCCCGAACGCCGACGCACACAATTTACCGGCGCTGATCGGTTGCAAGGACAAATCATGGCCCTTGAACAAGCCATGAGCCGCACGCGCGATACGCGTCGCTTCATCGCCGATGGTCTGGAGTACTTGCCCGTGGCGACGCTGATCAGTGACCCGAAGGGGCAGATCCTTTTGGGCAATCGCAAGGCCCGGCAGCTCTTCGACAGCGAATTGGTGGGCGATGGCATTCTCGAACAACTGGCGCGGCTCGGCTATCCCGACTTGTCCACAGGTGCGCGCCCTGCCTTGTCCGCCCTGCCCCTGCTTGAATTTCGTGACCTGCGCGAACGAAGCCTGCGCCTGGAACGTGCAGCATTGCTGCCAGTGGACGGCGACACCCCGATCGGCTGGTTGCTCAGCCTCACCGACCTGAGCGCCGAGCGCGCAGCCGAAGAGCAGCGTGGGGTTTTGTTGCGCTTTCTTTCCCATGATTTGCGTGCCCCGCATTCAGCGATTCTTGCGCTGCTGGATGTGCATCGGCATGAGGCCGGCACCGACGCCCCGCTGTTCGAGCAGATTGAGCGTCAAGTGCGCCGGGCGCTGGAACTCACCGATGGCTTTGTCTTGCTGGCGAGGGCCGAGTCCGAGGCCTATCAATTCCAGCCAAGTCTGTTCGCCATGCTGGTGCTGGATGTATTCGACCAGGCGATGCCCATCGCTCGGCAGAAACGCATCGAACTGCTTCATGATCTTGATGAGGCCTGCCAGGAGCGGCTGATCATGGCGGATCAAGGCTTATTGACCCGGGCGTTGTTTAACCTGCTGGAAAACGCGATCAAGTACAGTCCGGCAGATACATCGATTGAATTGCGCGTCAGTTGCGAAAAGGACTGGCTGTGTTGCGAATTGACGGATCAGGGCAAAGGCATCGCCGCCGACGAGTTGCCGGATCTGTTCAGCCAGTATCGGCGTTTCTCTTCCGCGCAGGGCATCGACGGCGTCGGCTTGGGCCTGTCGATGGTCAAGGCTGTGGTCGATCACCATGGCGGCACGATTGAATGCCATAGCATGGTTAATCATGGGACGACGTTTCGACTCGGCCTGCCATTGGTCGCCGAATGACGAGCGCAAAAAAACCGGCTATATCAGCCGGTTTTTTTACTTCCGAAAAAAACTTATGCACCTTTTACGGTGGTTTAGTCGTTCAAGAAATATACAGGAAAATCAATTAGTTAAGCCTGTATCAAGGACGTTATCGAGGAAACCGTACACAGGTTATCCACAAATCTCAGACAGCCAACTGGTCGGTTGCAGCCGGGGCTTGTGGGGCCGCTGGCAACGAGCCCATTTCGCGCTGGGTTTTTTCGTTCCACGCTTGCACACGGTCGTTCAACTCGGCGATGGCACGAGGACCCGTGCCTTCGGCGTACATCGGCTCACCGATGACCACGGTAATCACGCCGGACTTCTTGCCCCAACCGATTTTCGGCCAGAACTTGCCGGCATTGTGTGCAATCGGCAGTACCGGAAGCGCCGCATTCACCGCCAATGCGCTGCCACTGCGTGAGAATTTGCCGACAGTGCCAAAAGGAACGCGCGTGCCTTCAGGGAAGATCAACACCCAGACATTGTCCTTGAGCAGCTCGTCACCCTTGGCCGCCACTTGCTTGAGCGCGGCTTTCGGGTTGTCCCGGTCGATCGCAATCGGTCGCAGCATGGCCATGGCCCAGCCGAAGAACGGCACGTAAAGCAGTTCCCGCTTGAGCACCTGGCTCAATGGCGAGAAATAAGCGGAGAGAAAAAAAGTCTCCCAGGTGCTCTGGTGGTTCGATTGAATCACGCAGGGCCGGTCTGGCACGTTTTCCGCGCCTTTGATTTCGTAGCGGATACCGAGAAATACCTTGGTCAACCATAAGGCGCAGCGGCACCAGTACACATTGATAAAACGATAACGCGCCTTGAACGAAAGAAAAGGCGCGATAAAAAAACTCAAAGTGCACCACAGCAGGGAAGTGGTGCCCAGCAGCAGGTAAAAGAGAAAAATCCTGATGGCCCGCAGTATCGACATAGTGACGTTTACCGTTACGGGGCAATGCCCGACTGTTCAAGCGCACTCCCGATCAATCCCTGGTCAGGAAATCGGAAATACTCTATTTGTGGATAAGTTCTGCGGCAACCGCCGCCAGATCGTCAAAAATCAGAGTGCCAACCGGCAGGGGTTTGCCCTGAGTCTTTGCGCCTTTTCCGGTCTTCACCAGAACTGGCTGTGAATCGACGGCTTTGGCAGCCTCCAGGTCACCAAGGCTGTCACCGACGAACCAGACGTTGGTCAATGGCACGGTGTAATGCTCGGCGATAGTTTTCAGCATCCCAGGTTTCGGCTTGCGGCAATCGCAACCCTCGTCCGGACCATGCGGGCAATACACGATCAGCCCGACTTCGCCGCCCTGTTCCGCGACCAGTTCGCGCAAGCGCGCGTGCATGGCCTCGAGGGTGGCGAGGTCGTAATAGCCGCGAGCAATGCCCGACTGGTTGGTGGCCACCGCCACCGTCCAGCCGGCCTTGCTCAACTGCGCAATCGCTTCGATCGAGCCGGGCAGCGGAATCCACTCCTCTACCGACTTGATGTAAGCGTCGGAGTCGAAATTGATGACTCCGTCCCGATCGAGAATCAGCAGTTTCACCAGCAATCCCTCAACCCAGCAGCGAGATGTCGGCAACGCCGAGGAACAGACCGCGCAGACGCGCCAGCAGCGCGTAACGGTTGGCCCGCACTTTGGCGTCGTCAGCATTGACCATCACCGCGTCGAAGAACGCGTCCACCGGCTCACGCAGCGCCGCCAGGCGCGCCAGCGATTCGTTGTACTGACGCGCCGCGGCCATCGGCTGCACCGCCTGATCAGCCTGCTGGATCGCCGAGTACAGCGAGAACTCGTTGGCGTTGTCGAAATACTTGGCCTCGACCACGGTCGGTACCGAGCCTTCGACTTTGCTCAACAGGTTCGACACGCGCTTGTTCACCGCCGCCAGCGCTGCCGCTTCCGGCAGTTTGCGGAACGCCTGCACCGCTTGCACGCGCTGGTCGAAGTCCAGCGCCGAGCCCGGCTTCAGGGCACGTACCGACAGGTAGGTGGCAACATCGACGCCTTCGTCTTCGTAACGCGCACGCAGACGGTCGAAGATGAATTCCAGCACGGACTCGTTGAGGCCGGCAGCCTTGACCTTGCTGCCGAACGCATTCACGGCAAAGGCGACGGCGTCGTTCAGGTCCAGATCCAGTTGTTTCTCGATCAGGATGCGCAGCACGCCGAGGGCGGCACGGCGCAGGGCATACGGGTCTTTGCTGCCGGTTGGCAACATGCCGATACCGAAGATGCCGACCAGGGTATCGAGCTTGTCGGCGATCGCGACGGCCGCACCGGTCAGCGTTGCCGGCAGTTCAGCACCCGCGCCACGTGGCATGTACTGCTCGTTCAGCGCCAGCGCAACGTCTTGCGGCTCGTTGTCATTCAGCGCGTAGTAGTAGCCGGCGACACCTTGCATCTCCGGGAACTCGCCGACCATTTCGGTGGCCAGGTCGCACTTCGACAGCAGGCCCGCGCGGGCGGCCCAGGAAGCGTTGCCGCCAATGCGTGCGGCAATGTACGCCGCCAGTTTCGACACGCGCTCGGCCTTGTCGTAGACGCTGCCGAGTTTTTCCTGGAACACCACATTCTGCAGGCGCAGGTTGAAATCTTCGAGCTTCTGCTTCTTGTCTTGCTTGAAGAAGAACTCAGCGTCGGTCAGGCGTGGGCGCACCACTTTCTCGTTACCGGCGATGATCTGCAGCGGGTCTTTGCTTTCGATGTTGGCCACAGTGATGAAACGTGGCAGCAACTTGCCGTCGGCATCCAGCAGGCAGAAATACTTCTGGTTGTCCTGCATGGTGGTGATCAGCGCTTCCTGCGGCACGTCGAGGAAGCGTTCCTCAAACGAGCACACCAGCGGTACCGGCCATTCAACCAGTGCGGTCACTTCGTCGAGCAGCGCCGGCGGCACGATCGCGGTGCCTTCCTGGCGCGTGGCCAGTTCTTCGGTGCGCTTGCTGATGATCTCGCGACGCTCGTTGGCGTCGGCCAGCACGTAGGCGGCACGCAGGTCGGCGAGGTAGCTCGACGGCGAACCGATGCGCACGGATTCCGGATGGTGGAAGCGGTGGCCCCGGGAATCACGACCAGCCTTCTGCGCGAGGATCGTGCAGTCGATGACCTGGTCGCCAAGCAGCATTACCAGCCACTGGGTCGGACGCACGAACTCTTCCTTGCGCGCACCCCAACGCATGCGTTTCGGGATCGGCAGGTCGTTCAGCGAATCTTCGACGATGGTCGGCAGCAGGCTCGCGGTCGGCTTGCCGGCGATGTTCTGGCTGTAGCGCAGTTTTGGCCCGCTCTGGTCGATTTCGCTCAGCTCGACGCCGCACTTCTTGGCAAAGCCCAGGGCGGCCTGGGTCGGATTGCCTTCGGCGTCGAACGCGGCCTGACGTGGCGGGCCGTCGAGGTTGATGCTGCGATCCGGCTGCTGGGTGGCCAGCGCTGTGATCAGCACGGCCAGACGACGCGGCGCGGCGTAGACGGTTTTGCTTTCGTAGCTCAGGCCGGCGGCTTGCAGGCCCTTGTCGATACCGGCGAGGAACGCTTCAGCCAAAGTGTTCAGGGCTTTGGGTGGCAGTTCTTCGGTGCCCAGTTCAACCAGAAAATCTTGCGCACTCATTGTGCAGCCTCCAGCTTGGCCAGTACTTCGTCACGCAGGTCCGGGGTCGCCATCGGGAAGCCCAGCTTGGCGCGCGCCAGCAGGTAGGCTTGCGCAACGGAACGCGCCAGGGTGCGCACGCGCAGAATGTATTGCTGACGCGCGGTCACCGAGATCGCCCGGCGCGCATCCAGCAGATTGAAGGTGTGCGAGGCCTTCAGAACCATTTCATAGCTCGGCAACGGCAGCGGCTGGTCGAGTTCGATCAGGCGCTTGGCTTCGCTTTCATAGAAGTCGAACAGTTCGAACAGTTTATCGACGTTGGCGTGTTCGAAGTTGTAAGTGGACTGCTCCACTTCGTTCTGGTGGAACACGTCGCCGTAGGTGACCTTGCCAAACGGACCGTCAGCCCAGACCAGGTCGTAGACCGAGTCCACGCCTTGCAGGTACATGGCCAGACGCTCGAGACCGTAGGTGATCTCGCCGGTTACCGGGTAGCACTCGATGCCGCCGGCCTGCTGGAAGTAAGTGAACTGAGTGACTTCCATGCCATTGAGCCAGACTTCCCAGCCCAGACCCCAGGCGCCGAGGGTCGGCGATTCCCAGTTGTCTTCAACGAAGCGGATGTCGTGGACCAGCGGGTCGAGGCCGACATGCTTGAGCGAGCCCAGGTACAGTTCCTGGAAGTTGTCCGGGTTGGGCTTGAGCACGACCTGAAACTGATAGTAGTGCTGCAGACGGTTCGGGTTTTCACCATAACGGCCGTCAGTCGGACGGCGGCTTGGCTGCACGTAGGCGGCGTTCCAGGTTTCCGGGCCGATGGCGCGCAGGAAGGTCGCGGTGTGGAAAGTGCCGGCGCCTACTTCCATATCGTAGGGCTGAAGTACCACACAACCTTGCTCGGCCCAGTATTGCTGGAGCGCGAGGATCAAGTCTTGGAAGGTACGCACGGCTGGCGTAGGCTGGCTCACGAAATTCACCTGTTTCTTGGGCTGCGATTTAAAGAGCGGGAGTATACCCGATTCGTTGCTGCGCACGCCCCCTGGAGCCTTATGCCACGCTGCTTTTGGTGTACCGAAGATCCGCTGTACATGGCTTATCACGATCAGGAGTGGGGCACGCCGCTACGCGATGCGCAGGGTTTGTTCGAGTTGCTTTTGCTCGAAGGGTTCCAGGCCGGGCTGTCGTGGATCACGGTGCTGCGCAAACGCGAGCGTTATCGTGAAGTGCTGTTCGGCTTCGACGTGCAGCGCGTGGCGCAGATGAGCGACGCCGAGATCGACGAACTCATGCTAGATCCGGGCATCATCCGCAATCGCCTGAAACTCAACGCCGCCCGGCGCAATGCCCAGGCGTGGCTGGCGCTGGAGGACCCGGTGGGGTTGCTCTGGTCGTTCGTTGGCGACCGACCGATCATCAATCATTTCAAGGATCGCAGCGAAGTCCCGGCGATTACCGCTGAAGCGCTGGCAATGAGCAAAGCGCTGAAAAAAGCCGGTTTCACCTTCGTCGGCCCGACCATTTGCTACGCGCTGATGCAGGCCTCGGGCATGGTCATGGACCACACGCAAGACTGCGACCGCTACGCGCAGCTCGCCAACGGCGGTTAGAATGGCCGCCTCGCGCACCGCACAAGATCAGGAGTGACCTGTGGAAAAGTTTAAAGGCGCCTTGCTGGTAGGCGCTCTGCGGCTGTTTGCCCTGCTGCCATGGCGGGCCGTGCAAGCCGTGGGTTCGGCGATCGGCTGGATCATGTGGAAAACCCCCAACCGTTCCCGCGACGTGGTGCGGATCAACCTCGCCAAATGTTTTCCCCAGATGGACCCGGCCGAACGCGAGCGTCTGGTCGGTCAGAGCCTGAAGGACATCGGCAAGTCGTTGACCGAAAGCGCCTGCGCATGGATCTGGCCGGCGCAGCGTTCGATCGATCTGGTGCGCGAAGTCGAAGGCCTCGACATCCTCAAGGATGCGCTGGCTTCGGGCAAAGGCGTGGTTGGCATCACCAGCCATCTGGGCAACTGGGAAGTGCTCAACCACTTCTATTGCAGCCAGTGCAAACCGATCATTTTCTATCGCCCGCCCAAGCTCAAGGCTGTGGATGAATTGCTGCGCAAGCAGCGCGTGCAACTGGGCAACAAGGTCGCCGCCTCCACCAAGGAAGGCATTCTCAGCGTCATCAAGGAAGTGCGCAAAGGTGGTGCAGTGGGTATTCCCGCCGACCCGGAACCGGCCGAATCCGCCGGGATCTTCGTGCCGTTCTTTGCCACGCAAGCGCTGACCAGCAAATTCGTCCCGAACATGTTGGCCGGCGGCAAAGCGGTCGGTGTGTTTCTGCATGCCCTGCGCCTGCCGGACGGTTCAGGCTACAAAGTGATTCTCGAAGCCGCACCTGAAGCCATGTACAGCACGGATACCGCTGAATCCTGCGCGGCCATGAGTAAGGTCGTGGAGCGTTACGTGGCGGCGTACCCGAGCCAGTACATGTGGAGCATGAAACGCTTCAAGAAACGTCCGCCGGGTGAGGCGCGCTGGTACTGAACAGATTCGACGGGATTGGCATGGTCTGTGGATAACCTCATTGGCGAGGTTATCCACAATCGTTCATTCAAGGGCGCAGCAGATGTCCGAACACCGCAAGTCGTTTCGCATCAAGATCACCCACGACAGCTTCGGCGAATGCCTGGGGCAGACGCGCAACCTGTCACCGACCGGGGTCTACGTTCAGCATCCGAAACTGGCGTCATTGCCCAAAGGCGCGGTGGTCTATGGTCAGGTTCAGGACTTACCCTCAGGCGCGCCGAGCGTGCGCATGGAAGTGATCAGCGTAGACGCCGAGGGCATCGGCCTGCGCTATTTGTAGATCAAGGCGCCTGACGCTCGAGCTTCTTCAGAAACACCGTCATTTCTTTCTCTGCCTGCTTGTCGCCATGGGCGCGGGCCGCTTCCATTCCGTGCTCCCAGGCCTGACGCGCCGCCGCGTGGTCACCCAGCGCCAAGTGCGCCTTGCCCAACAATTTCCACGCCGCCGAATATTTCGGATCGAACGTGACGCAGCGCTGGAAATGTTCGGCAGCCTTGGCGTGCTCGCCCTGATCCAGATAGCCCTTGCCCAGGCCGAAGCGCAGCAGTGAGTTATCCACACCCTTGGCGAGCATTTTTTCCAAAGATTCGAGCATCAGCGGATCCCTTTTCTAGTGCGTCAGAAAGATCTGCGGTGACGCCATCGCTGGCAAGCCAGCTCCCACAAGGATCTCCGGTGCACATCACATTTGTAAACAACCGAAAAACCTGTGGGAGCTGGCTTGCCAGCGATGGGGCCAATGAAGGCACCGCTCATTCACCCTCAGAAAAAGCTCAACCCCACATGAAACAGCTTCTCCACATCGCGGATATGCTTTTTATCCACAAGGAACAAAATCACATGGTCGCCCGCTTCGATCACCGTGTCGTCGTGGGCGATGATCACTTGTTCGTTGCGGATCACGGCGCCGATGGTCGTGCCTGGCGGCAGGCCGATCTTCTCGATCGGTTTGCCGATGACCTTGCTCGATTTCGAATCGCCGTGGGCAATCGCCTCGATGGCTTCCGCCGCACCGCGGCGCAATGAGTGCACGCTGACGATGTCGCCGCGACGGACGTGGGCGAGCAAGGTGCCGATGGTCGCCAATTGCGGGCTGATGGCGATATCGATGTCGCCGCCCTGGATCAGATCGACATAGGCCGGGTTGTTGATGATCGTCATGACCTTCTTCGCCCCCAGCCGTTTGGCCAGCAACGACGACATGATGTTGGCTTCGTCATCGTTGGTCAGGGCGAGGAAAATATCGGCGTCGGCGATGTTTTCTTCCAGCAGCAAGTCACGGTCCGAGGCGCTGCCCTGCAACACCACGGTGCTGTCGAGGGTGTCGGAGAGGTAGCGACAGCGCGCCGGGCTCATCTCGATGATTTTTACCTGATAGCGGCTTTCGATGGCTTCGGCCAAGCGCTCACCGATCTGCCCACCGCCGGCAATGACAATGCGTTTATAGGTTTCATCGAGGCGGCGCATTTCGCTCATCACCGCGCGAATGTCCTCACGGGCGGCGATGAAGAACACTTCGTCGTCGGCCTCGATCACCGTGTCGCCCTGCGGCAGGATCGGCCGGTCGCGACGGAAAATCGCTGCCACGCGGGTTTCGACGTTCGGCATGTGTTCGCGCAACTGGCGCAGTTGTTGACCCACCAGCGGCCCGCCGTAATAGGCGCGCACCGCCACCAGTTGCGCCGCGCCTTCAGCAAAGTCGATCACCTGCAAGGCGCCGGGATGCTGGATCAGGCGCTTGATGTAATTGGTCACGACCTGCTCGGGGCTGATCAGCACATCGACGGGAATCGCCTCGTTCTGGAACAGTTGTTCCTCGCGATTGAGGTAGGAAGCCTCGCGCACCCGGGCGATCTTGGTCGGAGTGTGGAAGAGCGTGTGGGCGACCTGGCAGGCGACCATGTTGGTCTCGTCGCTGTTGGTCACGGCCACCAGCATGTCGGCGTCGTCGGCACCGGCCTGGCGCAGCACCGATGGCAGTGAGCCGCGGCCCTGCACCGTGCGGATGTCGAGACGGTCGCCAAGGTCGCGCAGGCGTTCGCCGTCGGTGTCGACCACGGTGATGTCGTTGGCCTCGCTGGCCAGATGTTCGGCCAGCGAACCGCCGACCTGTCCCGCACCGAGGATGATGATTTTCATCCAGTCACTCCATCGAATCTGTTTAGCCGCGCGCGGCAGCGATCTTGATCAGCTTGGCGTAGTAGAACCCGTCATGCCCACCCTGCTGGGCCAGCAACTGGCGACCGTGGGGCTGCTTGATGCCCGCCGCCGTCGCCAGATCGAGTTCGCGGGCGCCCGGCGTGCGTTCAAGGAACGCGGCAATCACTTCGGTGTTCTCGGTCGGCAACGTCGAGCAAGTGGCGTAGAGCAGGACGCCGCCGACTTCAAGGGTTTTCCACATCGTGTCGAGCAGTTCGCCTTGCAGTTGCGCGAGCGCGACGATGTCGTCGGGCTGACGGGTCAGCTTGATGTCCGGATGCCGACGGATCACGCCGGTGGCCGAGCAAGGCGCATCGAGCAGGATGCGCTGGAACGGTTTGCCGTCCCACCATTTATCGATATCACGACCGTCGGCGGCGATCAGTTCAGCGCTGAGGCCGAGGCGTTCAAGGTTTTCCTTCACGCGCACCAGGCGCTTGGCTTCCAGGTCCACCGCCACTACGCCGGCCAGCGCCGGTTCGGCTTCGAGGATGTGGCAAGTCTTGCCGCCGGGCGCGCAGCAGGCGTCGAGCACCCGCTGGCCCGGCGCCAGGTCGAGCAGCTCGGCGGCCAGTTGCGCGGCTTCGTCCTGCACGCTGAGCCAGCCTTCGGCAAAACCCGGCAGGCTGCGCACGTCGGCGGCGGCTTCAAGTACGATGCCGTCGCGGCTGTAGACGCACGGCGTCGCGGCGATCCCGGCTTCGCCCAGCAGGGCGAGGTAGGCGTCGCGGCTGTGATGACGGCGGTTGACCCGCAGGATCATCGGCGGATGCGCATTGTTGGCCTCGCAGATGGCTTCCCACTGCTCCGGCCAGAACGCTTTCAGGGATTTTTGCAGCCAACGAGGATGGGCAGTGCGCACCACCGGGTCGCGTTCCAGCTCGGCAAAGATGGTCTCGCTTTCGCGTTGGGCATTGCGCAGCACCGCGTTGAGCAGACCTTTAGCCCAAGGCTTTTTCAGCTTGTCGGCACAACCGACGGTTTCGCCGATGGCGGCGTGGGCCGGTACGCGGGTGTATAGCAATTGGTAGAGACCGACCAGCAGCAGCGCCTCGACATCGGCGTCGGCGGCTTTGAACGGCTTTTGCAAAAGCTTTTCCGCCAGCGCCGACAACCGTGGCTGCCAGCGCGCAGTGCCGAAGGCCAGGTCCTGGGTGAAGCCACGGTCACGATCTTCAACCTTGTCCAGTTGTGTGGGCAGGGAGCTGTTCAGCGAAGCTTTGCCACTGAGCACGGCGGCGAGTGCCTTGGCGGCAGCCAGACGCGGATTCATTGTGCGTCCACCGCTTTACCCAGCACGGTGCCGACGGCAAATTTCTCGCGGCGGCTGTTGAACAGGTCGCTGAAGTTCAGTGCCTTGCCGCCGGGCAGTTGCAGGCGGGTCAGGCACAGCGCCTGTTCGCCGCAAGCGACGATCAGGCCATCCTTGCTGGCGCTGAGTATTTCACCCGGTGCGCCTTTGCCCTCGGCGAGCGTGGCTGCCAGCACTTTCAACGCTTCACCGTTGAGGGTGCTGTGGGTGATTGGCCAAGGGTTGAAGGCGCGCACCAGACGTTCCAGTTCAACTGCCGGACGGCTCCAGTCAATACGCGCTTCGTCTTTGTTCAATTTGTGCGCATAGGTGGCGAGCTCATCGTTCTGCACTTCGCCTTCCAGCGTGCCGGCAGCCAGCCCGGCAATCGCTTGCACCACGGCGGGCGGCCCCATTTCGGCAAGTCGATCATGCAACGTGCCGCCGGTGTCTTCGGCGCTGATCGGCGTGACGACTTTTAGCAGCATCGGCCCGGTATCGAGACCGGCCTCCATGCGCATCACGGTCACGCCGCTTTCGGCATCGCCGTGTTCGACGGCGCGCTGGATCGGCGCCGCACCGCGCCAGCGCGGCAGCAGGGACGCATGGCTGTTGATGCAGCCCAGACGCGGAATATCCAGCACCGCTTGCGGCAGGATCAGGCCGTAGGCGACCACCACCATAAGGTCTGGTTTCAGCGCGGCCAGTTCAGCCTGAGCGTCAGCGTTGCGCAGCGTCGGTGGCTGCAACACCTGGATATGGTTTTCCAGGGCCAGCTGTTTGACCGGGCTCGGCATCAGTTTTTGTCCACGACCGGCCGGGCGATCCGGTTGGGTGTAGACCGCAACGATCTCGTAAGGGCTGCTCAGCAGGGCCTTGAGGTGTTCGGCGGCGAATTCCGGGGTGCCGGCAAATACGATGCGCAATGGCTCAGTCATGAAAGGCGTCTCACAAAAAGAAAAAGGCTTGCCGCAGCAAGCCTTTGAAGAGGGGCATCAAGCGTTCTGGCGGTGCAGCTTTTCCAGCTTCTTCTTGATCCGGTCGCGTTTGAGCGTGGACAGGTAATCGACGAACAATTTGCCGTTGAGGTGGTCGCATTCGTGCTGGATGCACACCGCGAGCAGGCCCTCGGCGATCAGTTCATAGGGCTTGCCGTCGCGGTCCAGCGCCTTGATTCGGACCTTTTGCGGGCGGTCGACGTTTTCGTAGAAGCCCGGCACCGAGAGGCAGCCTTCCTGATACTGGTCCATCTCTTCGGTCAGCGGTTCGAACTCGGGGTTGATGAACACCCGTGGCTCGGTACGGTCTTCGGAAAGGTCCATCACGACGATACGTTTGTGCACGTTGACCTGGGTCGCGGCGAGGCCGATGCCGGGCGCTTCATACATTGTTTCAAACATGTCGTCGACCAACTGACGCACTTCGTCGTCCACTACAGCCACTGGTTTGGCGATAGTGCGCAGACGCGGGTCCGGAAATTCGAGGATGTTTAAAATGGCCATAGGCTTTGATTGCTGCACACGTTGAGTAAAGTCGGGTCGATGGCCTGGCAGGTCCGAGGATGCAGGCTACCGTTGTGAAGCGTAGCTTCTACAAAATCAGAAGCGAGCCACGGGGGCTCTGACGATTCACGCGAACGCACATGATAAAGGGATTCACTGCATGAGGAAAACACTACTCGCCCTGCTGTTGCTGGCTTCGGCCGGCGTGGCACAAGGGCAGGTGCAACTCAGGGATGGTTTTCCGCAGCAATACACGGTGGTGACAGGGGATACCCTCTGGGACATTTCCGGCAAATACCTGCGCGAGCCCTGGCAGTGGCCGCAACTGTGGCGGGCCAACCCGCAGATCGAAAACCCCAACCTGATCTACCCCGGCGACACGCTGACGCTCAGCTACGTCAACGGCCAGCCACAACTGACGGTCAAGCGCGGCGACTCACGCGGCACCATCAAACTGTCGCCACGGATCCGCACCAGCCCGGTGGCCGAGGCGATTCCGAGCATTCCACTGAAGTCAATCAACAGTTTTCTGCTGAGCAACCGTATCGTCGACACGGCGGAAGATTTCGACAAGGCGCCCTATATCGTTGCCGGTGATGCCGAACGCGTCCTCAGCGGCACCGGCGATCGCATCTTTGCCCGTGGTCACTTCGACCCGGATCAGCCGGTCTACGGGATCTTCCGCCAAGGCAAGGTCTACACCGACCCGCAGACCCAGGAATTCCTCGGCATCAATGCCGACGACATCGGCGGCGGCGAGATTATCGCCACCGAAGGCGACGTCGCCACGCTCGCGCTGCAACGCACCACCCAGGAAGTCCGTTTGGGTGACCGCTTGTTCAGCGGCGAGGAGCGCTCGATCAACTCGACCTTCATGCCCGGCGCGCCCACTACCGCCATTAACGGCGTGATCATCGACGTGCCACGCGGCGTCACGCAGATCGGCGTGATGGATGTCGTTACCCTGAACAAGGGCAGGCGCGACGGTCTGGCCGAAGGAAACGTGCTGGCGGTGATGAAAACCGGTGAAACCGTGCGCGACCGGATCACCGGCCAGCCGGTGAAAATTCCCGACGAACGCGCCGGTTTGCTGATGGTGTTTCGTACGTACGAAAAGCTCAGCTATGGCCTCGTCCTCAACGCATCGCGCTCGCTGGCGGTGCTCGACAAGGTACGCAATCCGTAAGCTTGCTCAACAAGTTATAAACAGAGTTATCCACAACTTGTCCCGAAGGGTTCGGGGCTTGTCCACGATCAAGGATGATCCATGATGTCGTCTGTCTGTACGCCGGTCTCGCCGGCAGAACTGGAAGCGCGCCTGCGCTTGCACCGCTTGCCGGACATCGGTCCCAAGCGTTTTGCAAAATTGTTCGAAGCCTTCGGCTCGGCGTCGAAAGCCCTCAGCGCACCGGCCAGCGCCTGGCGCTCGCTGGGGTTGCCAGCAACGTGCGCCGAGGCCCGGCGCAGCCCTGAAGTTCGTGATGGCGCCAGCCATGCACTGCGCTGGCTAGAGCGTCCGGGCCAACATCTGTTGATGTGGGACCAGCCGGATTACCCGGCGCTGCTGGCGCAGATTCCCGACCCGCCGCCGCTGCTGTTCGTGGCCGGGGATCCGCTGATTCTGGAAAAGCCGCAACTGGCCATGGTTGGCAGCCGTCGCGCATCGCGCCCGGGAATGGACACCGCGGCCGCGTTCGCCCGCAGTCTCGCCGGGGCCGGTTTCGTCATCACCAGTGGTCTGGCGCTGGGCATTGATGCGGCGGCCCATCAAGCTGCACTGGACGTCGGCGGGCAGACCGTTGGCGTCCTTGGCACCGGGCTTGAAAAATTTTATCCACAGCGCAATCGGCGGTTGGCCGACGCCATGATCGAGTCAGGCAGTGCCGTGCTGTCGGAGCTGGTGCTGGATGCCGGGCCGAGCGCCAGCAACTTCCCCCGGCGCAACCGGATTATCAGCGGCTTGTCCCTCGGCGTGCTGGTGGTCGAAGCGAGTGTCGCCAGCGGTTCGCTGATCACCGCCCGGCTGGCGGCGGAACAGGGGCGCGAGGTGTATGCGATTCCGGGGTCGATCCACCATCCGGGTGCGCGTGGCTGTCACCAGTTGATCCGTGACGGCGCGGTCCTGGTGGAAACCATAGAACATATCCTCGAAGCCTTGCGTGGCTGGCAACATCTGCCTTTATCCACCGATATAGCTGAGGCCGATCATCCGCTGCTCATGTTGCTCCACGCGGCGCCTCATACCAGCGAGGCGCTGGCCAACAGCAGTGGCTGGGCCTTGCCCAAAGTGTTGGCAGCGCTGACCGAACTGGAAATGGACGGCCGCGCCGTGTGCGAAAACGGTCGCTGGTTGGCCAGGACAAGCTAGGTTTTACGGGGAAGATCGGTAAACTGCGCGAAACCTGTTTGCGGAGATTTTTTCATGGTCAACAGTTGGCGTGTGCAGCAAGCCGCACGAGATATTCGCGCCGGCGCGGTGATTGCCTATCCAACCGAAGCCGTCTGGGGTCTGGGATGCGACCCGTGGAACGAGGAAGCGGTGGATCGGCTGCTGGCGATCAAAAATCGCTCGGTCAATAAAGGCCTGATTCTGGTGGCAGACAACATCCGCCAGTTCGACTTTTTGTTTGAAGACTTCCCGCAAGAGTGGCTCGACCGCATGGCCAGCACCTGGCCGGGGCCAAACACCTGGCTGGTACCGCACCAGAACCTGTTGCCGGAATGGGTGACCGGGGTGCACGACACCGTGGCGCTGCGCGTCAGCGATCATCCGCAGGTGCGCGATCTGTGCTCGATGGTCGGGCCGCTGATCTCCACCTCGGCCAACCCACAGGGACGCCCGGCGGCGCGTACCCGCCTGCGTGTCGAGCAATATTTTCGCGGACAGATCGACCGCGTGCTGGGCGGGCAGTTGGGAGGGCGCAAGAACCCCAGCGTCATCCGCGATCTGGTCACCGGCAATGTCGTTCGTCCCGACTGACAGCATTTTTTCCCGCAATCCGTGAGTACTCCTCGATCGTCCAGACGAGGAGTACTACATCCGTTGGTTATTCGTCTTTCAATCTCACTCGTAATTTAAACAACTTGTTTGTTGTGCTGTTTCTTTGTGTGTCAGACGAATCGATAACTATAAAAATCCAGTAATTTTTCCCACGTGATTATCAGAAGTCGCGCAGTGGCGATATTTCCAAAAGCATCCATCATTCAAATGCGCGCAGAAAACTTCGATAAGTTAACGTTTGCGGAGAAGGAATGGATACTACGGATTTACAACTCAGGGACTATCTGCAACGACTGCAAGTGGCATTGATTAATCAGCAAGGCGGTTATCGTGTCGTTATTCTTGAAGCCGGCTCGGATGCTCGCGAATTTGAGCGATTTGTCGGGCGGCAGTTTCGTTTGCGCTTACAACATTACATGCTGACCTCCAGAGCCCGGGCGCTGGAAACCAGCCTGGCGATTGTGGCGCGCAGTACTCATTTTCTGATGTACCAGCGTGACCAACTGGTGGGCGTATTGAGGGTAACGCCCTCGCCTTTCGAATGGGCCTCCCTGGCGCAACAGTATCTTTCACCGACGGTGGCGCTGGCGCGTCATGTCGAGTTCAGTCGCCTGATCACCCAATCGCAACAGCACCGGTCCGTACCGATCAATGGCCTGCTGGCGGTTGCTACCGAGTGGGCGATCAACCGTGGCTATCAAGGAATCACCGCCTTGTGCCGGTCGCCACAGCGGCGGATGTTCCAGCGTTTCGGCCTGACCCCGCTTCCCTCCTTTGCACTTCATATCGAGCAACGCGCGCGTGGCGATTACTGGCTGCTCGCGGCGCAATGGCGGGAAATCCTTGCAGCCCTGCAGCAACCCGTCGCCCTCAATGCCAACCCTTCGGAGAATTGCGATGAACCTGTCCGTCAGTTTTGAACAGCAGTTGATTCTGCTTGACCAGCGAATCGAAAAAACATGGGCCGGTATTCTCGACAACTCACGGTTGGTCAGGGCCATCCGCGAAGGAAGCGTGAACAAAGCGTTATATGCCCTCTATATGATCGAAACATTCCACTACACCGCGCACAATGCCCGTAATCAGGGATTGGTGGGCGTGCGTCACGCCGATAATCCGGTCTATGCAAAGTTCTGCTTCGAACATGCCGCCCAGGAAGTCGGCCATGAAAAAATGGCCCTGCACGATGTCATGACTCTGGGCCTCAAGAGCGAAGTTTTCGATATGCCGCCTGCACTTCCGGCCACAGAAGTGCTGATCGCTTATTTGTACTGGATCTCTTTCACCGGGAATCCCTACAGCGACTTGGCTACAGTTATTGGGCAGAAAACGCCTATCAGTTCATCACGCCATTGATCACGCGGATAAGCGAAGTTCTGGCGCTGAAACCTGCCCAGTTGACATTTTTTATTGCGCACTCCGATATCGATATCGAGCACTTCAACGAAATCAAACTCATCCTGCAGCGAACCTGCAAAAGTCAGGCTGACTGGGACGCCATTACGGTGGTGATGGAAACCAGTCTGCGCCTGACCGGCAACATGCTCGAAGCGGTGTATGAGCAGTACGAAGCCTGGCAAAGCGGCCAGGCGCCCCGCTACGACTTTCTGCATGCCCTGGATCAATCATGACGCGTGCCTGTTCATTTTCGCAGCGGACGCAGGGAGGCCGGCATGGCTGATTACTTCGAGCGGCTGAATTATTCGCTGGGTGATGAAGATGCCGCGCTCGAGCACAGGATTGTGCCCGAGCATGCCCGGCATGTGGTGGACGTCGCTGGATGTGGCAGCCGGCTTTTGCCCTTGCTCGCCCGATGCCCGGCACGCCTGACCTGTGCTGATATCAGTGCACCGCAACTGGCGTTCACCCGGTTGCGCCTGGCCTTGCTGGAGCAGACCGACCATGAGTCGTTCATGGACTTCATGGGGTATCGCCCAGACACATCGACTACTTGGCGCCAGTCGGTTTTTCGGCAACTGGACCTGCCTCTGGCGGATCGCCGCTGGCTGGCGGACCTGTTCCAGTCCAGTCACTGGCACGCGCCGATCTATCTGGGCGCGTTCGAGCAGACCTTGCGGCGCCTGGCGAGGATCAACGGTCTGGTCACCGGAAAGGCCGGCCGTGGGATCTTCCAGTGTTGCGACCTTGGCGAGCAATCGGACTATTACCGCCGCCATTTTCCACTTCGGCGCTGGAAAGCCGTCATCGGGTTACTGGGCAATGCCGCCGTACTCAATTCGTTGCTTTACCGCGGTGCGTTTCCGGCGAATAACCTCGGAATCAGTTCGCGCAAGGTCTACCTCGACATTTTCCATGCCTTGTTCACGACCCAGGTCGTGCGCGAAAGCTTCTTTCTGCAGATGCTGTTCTTCGGTGAGCTGCGGTATCCGCAAGGCTACCCGCTGGAGTGTGATCCGCAGATTTTTCAAAGTGCTCGTGAAGCGTTGAAGCAGTGCCGAGTGAGCGTGGTGCAGGGCGACATCGTTGATTGCGTGGCCGGGTGCACGGACGTGGATTTCGTCTCGCTGTCGGATGTGCCTTCATTTTTGCCCGATGCTACTGCCGCCATGGTTCTGCAGCGGCTGCGGCCGGCCCTGGCCGAGCATGCCCTCACGGTGATGCGCGGCCATTTGCGCGTGGTCCGGCCCGATTGCGAAGGCTTTCGTGATGTCAGCTCGCAGTTTCACGAAGCGATTGCCCGTGAAAAAACCCAGCTCTGGCGCGTACAGGTCTATCGCCAGACCTCACCTGTGCAGGTATCCCGATGAATACACCTCATCCGACCGTCAACTGGGTCAGCAATCGCGTCCGCCAGGCCCGTGACGACCAACAGCAACTGTTCGACGCTGGCCTTAACGGTCTCAAGGTCATGACGCGCGACGGCAAGAACATCGAGTTGGACAGTGGCGAATGCCTGACTGAATTTCTTTCCTGCTCTTATCTGGGACTCGAATGCGATCCGCGCTTGATTGAAGGCGCGGTGCAGGCCGTGGAAATGTTCGGTGTGCAGTTCGCTGCCGCGCGCACCCGGGCACTGCTGCCGCCGATGCGCGAACTTGATGAGCGGCTGAACCGGATTTTCCAGGGGCATACGGTCACCTTCAACTCGGTCGGCAGCGCACACCTCGGTTGCCTGCCGCTGCTCGGCTCCGGCGAGTTGCCCTCGTATCCCTTGCGTCGAGGTCCCGGCTGGATCGTCGACCGGGCCGCCCATGCCTCAATGCAAGTATTGCAAGGCATTCTTTGCCAGTTCGGGCCCGTGCTGCGCTGCGATTGCAGCGAAGTGCAGCAAGTCGAAGATGCCTGTACGACAACCGTCGCGGCAGGCAATACGCCAATCATCCTGACCGACAGCATCGGTTCGATGCGCGGGGTGTATCCGGTCAATCGCTTGCTGCAACTGGCCGAGCGCTTTGACGGTTATCTGTATGCAGATGACGCCCATGGCACCTCGATCCATGGGCTGGCAGGCGGCGGATATGCGCTTGTCGCCGCCACGGAGTCACTGCGCGATCGCATGATTGTGCTGTCTTCCCTGTCCAAGGCGTTTGGCGCAACCGGTGGGGCAATTACCGTGCGGACGGTGGCCGATGCCGAACTGATACGGCGCCACGCCTCGACCTATACCTTCGGCGGCCCTCTGTCCATGGGCGGTGTCGGTGCCGCGGTCGCCTCTGCAAATATTCATCTTTCACCGCAGTTGGGTCTGCTTCAGGCCGCGTTGTGGCGCAATGTCGCGCTGATCGATGACTTGCTGGGGGCGCGACTGGGCAATCACCGGATCGCGTCGCCCATACGCTTCGTCCGGGTCGGCGCCGAGCGTGATGCAGTCAGTCTGGCGCTGCATCTGCGCCGGCATGCCATTGCGGTCACCACTGCGCTGTTTCCGGTGGTGGCCAAAGGCGAGGCGATGCTGCGTCTGGCAATCAGCGCGAATCACAGCCAGGCCCAGCTCGAACACCTGGCGACAGCCGTGAGCACTGGCTTCGACGAGTTGTGCATCCGTCAGGGAGAACGCACCCATGACCGATGATCCGCTGCTGTTTGCCAGCGCTGCCACGGTTTACGCGGCAGCGACCGAAGCCCTTGCGCGCAAGTTCGCCCATGCGCGTTCGTTGTCCTGGTTCTGTACGGTGTGTCCGCCGATACGGCGCGTGCAGAGCGCGGAGGATCTGCACCTGCTGCCGGTTCAGGCCGTAGAGGACGAACAGGGCGGATTGCTGTTCTCTGCTGGGCGAGGCATCGCACCTGGCGCCGGGCGGTGGGTTGACCCTGACATCGGGCGGTAGCACCGGCAACCGCAAACACATCACCCACTCCTGGGCCTTCAACGACAGCATCGTGCGCTTGGGCGTACGGATGTTTGCGACGGGCCAGACCCCCTCTGTGGTGGTCAATTGCCTCACTGCCGGCGAAATGCAGGGCGCGTTTCAATACGCGGCGGCCATCGTTCAGCGCCTCGGCGCGCGCTTGTTACCCGCCGGCTCACTGATGGGCCTTCAACGCATTGCCGAATTGGTCCAGTCACAAAAGGCCGATGCCCTGATCTGCACGCCCTCCTTCGCGGCGGCGCTGTTCAATGATGTCGCTGTCGACAGAAGACAGTTGGGTAGCCTGAAGTGGCTCTACTACATTGGGGAACCGTGCAGCGCGCTGCTGCGTGAGCAACTGACCCGAGACTGGCCGGGCCTGACCTTGCGATCACTGGGCTACAGCGCGACGGAGACCGGCCCGATCGGTTTTCAGTGCGCCCATCTGGAGCCGGGTTTCTATCATCTGCATGCCGACGCGATGCTGGTCGAAGTGGTCAATCCGTTGACTCTGCAAGCGCTGCCCAAGGGCGAATGCGGCGAGTTTCTGCTGACGCCATTGCTGCCGGACCACGTGCCATTGCTGCGTTACCGCATTGGTGACTGCGGGCGAATCGTGCCCAACTTGCCCCAGTGCGCCTGTGGCAGTGCCCTGCCAGTGCTGGAGCTTGTGGGGCGAGTAGAGACGACGATCAAGCTGGGCGGCGCGATCATTACCCAGCGGCAGATTCTGAGTGTGCTCGCACAAGCAATTCCTGATCTGCATGCGGCGGATATTCAAGTGCAGATTGATCGACAGGTGAACGGCGCGTGCATGCGTCTGGTCATCGCCGAGGACAGACTGCCCGCTGCTGCGCAGGGTGGCCTTGAGCAGGCTTTGCACGCCGAGGCGCAGGCCAGTGCCTTGCTCAAATTGCCCGGCGTGCTTGGGTTGCAGGTGCGGCGGCTGCCCCGTGGAGCCTTCGCGACCACCACGGCCGGCAAGACGCCGTTCTTTGTCGAGTTGCAACAGGCGCCGACCCGCCTGGCGTGACGGGGCGGGTCAGCAACTGGTTCAGGGCAGCAGAATGGTGGAACCGGTGGTGCGCCGTGCCGACAGTTCGGTTTGTGCTTTTGCCGCATCAGCCAGCGAGTAGCGCTGGCTGATGTCCACCTTGAGTTTGCCGCTGATGATCATCTCGAACAGCTCATCCGCCATGCGTTGCAGGTTGTCGGCGTTATTGGCGTACGTCGCCAGGGTCGGACGGGTGACGTACAGCGAGCCTTTCGCCGCCAGAATGCCCAGGTTCACGCTGTCCACCGCACCTGACGCATTACCGAAGCTCACTACCAGCCCGCGCGGTGCGACGCTGTCCAGCGACGTCAGCCAGGTATCCTTGCCGACCCCGTCGTACACCACCGGGACTTTCTTGCCATCGGTCAACGCCAGTACGCGCTCGGCCACGTTTTCATGGCTGTAATCGATGGTTGCCCATGCGCCGTTAGCCTTCGCCAGTTCAGCCTTTTCTTTCGAACTGACCGTGCCGATCAGTTTCACCCCCAGCGCCTTGGCCCATTGGCAGGCCAGTGACCCGACGCCACCGGCAGCGGCGTGGAACAGAATGGTTTCGCCTCCCTTCAATTCGTAGGTCTGGCGCAGCAGGTATTGCACGGTGAGGCCCTTGAGCATTACCCCTGCAGCGGTTTCGAAACTGATTTCGTCAGGCAGGTGCACCAGATTGTCCTGGGGCAAAACGTGTTGCGTGCTGTAAGCCCCCAACGGGCCGCTGCCATACGCCACGCGGTCACCGACCTTGAACCGGGTGACCTCGCTGCCCACCGCATCAACAATACCGGCGCCTTCGGCACCCAGGCCGGACGGCAAGGCGGGCGGCGCATACAGCCCGCTGCGGTAATAAGTGTCGATGAAATTCAGGCCAATCGCCTGGTTGGCCACGCGCACCTGATTCGGTCCGGGCGCGGCAGGTTCGTAGTCAACATACTCGAGCACTTCGGGACCGCCATGGGCGCGGAACTGGATACGCTTTGCCATCTGCCTGCTCTCCTTGGGATTGTTGCGAGGCCCCTATGCAACTCCCCTGGTTGATCTTCGTCAACTGCGGCGCGCCAGTCTGCGATGGTATGCTACGCGCCCATTTGCGCTGCCCGCCTGTCTGGGGCGCCGCTCGATCCAAGGTGATGCCATGACGACCCGCACCGACGCCGTAAAGGCCTATCTGCTCGACCTGCAAGACCGCATTTGCGCCGCGCTCGAAACCGAGGACGGCGGCACGCGCTTCGTCGAAGACGCCTGGACCCGGCCTGCCGGTGGTGGCGGTCGCACGCGCGTGATCGAGAACGGCACGCTGATCGAAAAGGGCGGCGTCAACTTTTCTCACGTCTTCGGCAGCGGTCTGCCGCCCTCGGCCAGCGCTCATCGCCCGGAATTGGCCGGTCGCGGTTTTGAAGCCCTCGGCGTGTCGCTGGTGATTCACCCGCACAATCCGCACGTGCCGACGTCCCACGCCAACGTGCGCTTTTTCATTGCCGAGAAAGAAGGTGAAGAGCCGGTCTGGTGGTTCGGCGGCGGCTTCGACCTGACCCCTTACTATGGCAATGAAGAAGACTGCATTCATTGGCACCGTGTCGCCGCGCAAGCGTGCGCACCGTTCGGCGCGGACGTCTATCCGCGCTACAAGGCCTGGTGCGATACCTACTTCCACATCAAGCATCGGCATGAACCGCGTGGTATCGGCGGTCTGTTTTTCGATGACCTGAACGAATGGGACTTCGACACCAGCTTCGCCTTCATGCGTGCCATCGGCGACGCCTATATCGAGGCGTATCTGCCCATCGTGCAACGCCGCAAGAACGCTGCGTTCACTGCGCAGCAGCGCGAGTTCCAGGAGTTTCGTCGTGGCCGTTACGTCGAATTCAACCTGGTTTACGACCGTGGCACGCTGTTCGGCCTGCAATCGGGCGGGCGTACCGAGTCGATCCTGATGTCGCTGCCGCCCCAAGTGCGCTGGGGCTACGACTGGAAGGCCGAACCGGGCAGCGAAGAAGCGCGCCTGACCGACTACTTCCTGCAAGACCGCGATTGGCTGGCCCAGGCCTGAGGACCTTCGATGGATCGTTACGTCGTTTTCGGTAACCCGATCGGCCACAGCAAATCGCCGATGATTCACAAGCTGTTCGCCGAACAGACCGGCCAGCAGCTGGACTACAGCACGCTGCTGGCGCCGCTGGATGATTTTGTCGGCTGCGCCACGGTATTTTTCCAGGAGGGGTGTGGGGCCAACGTCACCGTGCCTTTCAAGGAAGACGCCTATCGTTTGGCCAACCGTCTGACTGACCGCGCTCGGCTGGCCGGAGCGGTGAATACATTGAGCAAACTGGCCGACGGTTCATTGCTCGGCGACAACACCGACGGCGCCGGGCTGGTGCGCGATCTGACGGTGAATGCCGGGTTCAGCCTGACGGGCAAACGCATCCTGCTGCTCGGGGCCGGGGGCGCAGTGCGGGGCGCGCTGGAGCCATTACTGGCGGAACGGCCGGCCTCGGTGATCATCGCCAACCGTACAGTGGACAAGGCTGAGCGGCTGGCCGAATTGTTCGGCGATCTGGGGCCAGTGTCGGCCAGTGGGTTCGACTGGCTGCGCGAGCCGGTGGATGTGATCATCAACGCCACGTCCGCCAGCCTGACCGGCGATGTGCCGCCGATCGTCGCGAGCCTGATCGAACCGGGGCAGACGCTGTGCTACGACATGATGTATGGCAAGGAGCCGACCGCGTTCTGCCGCTGGGCCAGTGAGCACGGCGCGGCGGTCTCGATGGATGGCCTGGGAATGCTGGCGGAGCAGGCGGCCGAGGCGTTTTTCCTGTGGCGCGGGGTGCGCCCGGATACGGCGCCGGTACTGGCCGAGCTACGCCGCCAGTTGGCCCTTTAAAAGCTTCGCGAGCAGGCTCGCTCCCACATTGAAATGCATTCCAATGTGGGAGCGAGCCTGCTCGCGAATGGCGACACCACCGATATCAGCTCAATCCTCAAACCGGATCGGGCATTTCTCTGCCCCTTCCAGTTTCCGCAACTCCTCCACCACCTGCGGCCGCGCCCGGCGCAAGGTCAGGCTGCGATTCTGGCGCAGCAGGCGCCGTGCCTCCTGATGCAGCATTTCCACCCCTGAATAGTCGATGAAGTTGATCTGCTGCGCCTCGATCACTACTCGCGTGCCGTGCAGGCGTTGCAGGCGCACCTGCAAGTAATGGCTGGCGCCGAAAAAGATCGAACCGCCGACCCGCAGCACATCGTCTTCACCGTCGCGCCAATGCTGCACCCGCGGTTGCGAGGTACGTTTGAGGTAAAAGAACAACGAGGCCAGCACCCCGGCGTAAATGGCCGTCTGCAATTCCAGCAGCAGTGTCGCCAGACACGTCAGGCCCATCACCACGAATTCGGCGCGGCTGACCCGCCACAAGGCGCGAATGCCCCGATGGTCCACCAGGCCCCAGGCGATCAACAAAATGCTGCCGGCCATGGCCGGGATCGGAATGTGCGCGATCAACCCTGCACCGAAGAGCGCGAACAGCGCCACCCAGAGCGCTGAAAACACCCCGGCCAGCGGCGAGCAGGCGCCTGCTTCGTAGCTCAGACCGGAACGGGTAAATGACCCCGCCGACAACGATCCGGAAAAAAACGCACCGACCATATTCGACAAGCCTTGGGCACGCACTTCCTGATTGGCATCGAGCAGTTGCTGCGAGCGCGCCGAAATCGAACGGGCAATCGACAGACTGGTGACCAGCCCGAGCATGCCGACGGCCACGGCGCTGGGCAGCAACCGCAGGACCAGATCCAGATCCAGCGGCAACGCACTGAAGGGCGGCAAGCGCCCGACAAAGGCGCTGACCAGATGCACATGCGCGAACATGGCCGGCCACAACCACACCCACAGACTGGCCAACACCAAGGTGATCAGCAGGGTCGGCCAGCGTGGCAACAGGCGTTTCAACACCACGCCGAGCACCACCGTCGCCGCGCCAAGCATCAGCGAAGGGTTATCCACAGCGCCGAGGTGGCGCAGCAGGTCCATCAGACTGGCAAGAGCCGTGGCACTGGCCGGCAACTCAAGTCCCAGCAGATTCGGCAACTGCCCGATGGCAATCACCACTGCTGCGCCGAGGGTGAAGCCGAGCACCACCGAATGCGAAACGAAATTCACCAGCGCGCCGAAGCGCAGTAAACCCAGCAGCCACTGGAAAACCCCGGCGAGCAAGGTCAGCAGCAGAATCAGCGTGGTGTAATCCTCGGAAGCCGGCATGGCAAGCGGACTGATGCTGGCATACAGCACAATCGAAATGGCCGCCGTCGGGCCACAGATCAGGTGCCAGGACGACCCCCAGAGGCAGGCGATCAGTACCGGAATAATCGCAGCGTACAGGCCGTATTCGGGGGGCAGGCCGGCGATCAGCGCGTAGGCGATCGACTGGGGCAAGGCGAGAATCGCACCGCTCAGGCCAACGACCAGATCCCGTCCGACGCTGGCACGGGTTTGCCGGGGCAGCCAGGCGAGGAAGGGGAACAGTGAGTGACGGCTGGGGAAGGCCATGGGTCCTCGCGGTTGGGGTTTTCAGGCAAGCCTATCAGGACACAGCGCGGTATGTGGCGAGGGAGCTTGCTCCCGCTCGGCTGCGCAGCAGTCGCAAACGCAGACAGCACGGTCTGTCTGCCGAAACCGCCTCGGCCAGACCGGGAGTGCTGCACACTCCAGCGGGAGCAAGCTCCCTCGCCACAGGGGTGAGGTGGTGAATTACAGTTTGGCTTTCACCGCCGCCAACGCATCCTTGCCATCCACAGTCTTCACGCCATCCAGCCACTTGTCCAACACCGCGGGATTGGCCTTTATCCACGCCTTGGCGGCTTCGGCATTGCTGATCTTCTTGTTCACCACCTCGGCCATGATGCTGTTCTCCATTTCCTGAGTGAACGAAAGATTGGTCAGCAATTTACCCACATTCGGGCAAGCCTCCGCATAGCCCTTGCGGGTCAGGGTGAATACGCTGCCGGTGTCACCGAAGTACTTTTCGCCACCCTTCAAGTAACGCATCTTCAGTTGCACGTTCATCGGGTGCGGCGTCCAGCCGAGGAAGGTGACGAATTTCTGCTTTTTCACCGCCCTCGATACTTCGGCGAGCATCGCCTGCTCGCTGGATTCGACCAGTTTCCACTGGCCCATGTTGAAGTCGTTTTTCTTGATGATGTCCTGCAACGAGATGTTCGCCGGTGCGCCCGAACCGATGCCATAGATCTTCTTGTCGAACTTGTCGGCGAACTTGTTCAGATCGGCGAAATCATGCACACCCGCCTCCCAGACATAATCGGGTACGGCGAGGGTAAATTCGGTGCCTTCGAGGTTCTTCGCCAGTTGCGTGACATCGCCGGTGGCGACGAATTTGTCGTAGAAACCCTGTTGCGCCGGCATCCAGTTGCCGAGGAACACATCGACCTGGCCGTCCTTCAAGCCGCCGAAGGTGATCGGCACCGCGAGGGTATCGACCTTGGCCTTGTAGCCCATGCCGTCCAGCAGAAACCCGGTGATGGCATTGGTCGCGGCGATGTCGCTCCAGCCCGGATCGGCCATTTTCACGGTTTCGCAGCTTTGCTCGGCGAAGGCCGAGGCGCTGCTCAACGCGATCAGGCCGACGGTCACTGCTGTGGATAACTTGCGCATGACTTCCCCTTGAGATTATTGGTTTTGGCAGGGTTGTGGATAACGGGCTTTGCGCTCCAGATCATCAAGGTCGATGTGGTTGCGCATGTATTGCTGACTGGCGTCGACCAGCGGCTGGTGGTCCCAGCTCTTCAGCTTGCCGATGGTCAAGGCGTCGGCGACGAAACGGCGCCGGCGCTGGCTGGCAAGTACGTCCCGATGGATCGCCGGGATGTCCCATTTGGCCCGCGCTTGCGCGAGAAAGTCTTCAAACAGCTGACGATGTTGCGGCGACTGGCTCAGCTCTTCCCTTTCGTGCGGATCGTTATGCACATCGAAGAGTAGGCACGGGTCGCTTTCGCTGTAGATAAATTTGTAGGCGCCGCGGCGGATCATCATCAGCGGACTGACGGTGCCTTCGGCCATGTATTCGCCGAACACCTCGTCATGGCCGCCCTGCCCTCGCAGGTGCGGCACCAGTGAACGGCCGTCCAGTGGCAGGCCCGGCTGCAGCGTGCCGCCGGCCAGTTCGACGAAGGTCGGCAGCAAATCGGCGGTGGAAACCGCAGCGCTGACGCGACCGGCGCCAAACTGCCCGGGCGCACTGATCAGCAGCGGTACCCGCGCGGCCATTTCGTACCAGTGCATTTTGTACCAGAGGCCTTTCTCGCCAAGCATGTCGCCGTGATCGCCGGAGAAAACAATGATGGTGTCGTTGATCAGCCCGGTTTCTTCGAGGGTCTGCAGAAGTTTGCCGACATTAGCGTCGATGTAGCTGCAGGCACCGAAGTAGGCCCGGCGTGCGTCGCGAATCTTATCCACAGGCAGCGGCTTGTCCCACAGGTCATAGACCTTGAGCAGGCGTTGCGAGTGCGGATCGAGTTCGTGCTGATCCGGCGTTGTCGGCAGCGGAATATCGCTGTCGTCATACAAATCCCAGAATGCCTTGGGAATCGTGTACGGATCGTGGGGGTGCGTCATCGACACGGTCAGGCAGAACGGCTGGTCGCCCTCCTCGCGGATGTGATCGAACAGATACTGCTGCGCCTTGAACACCACCTCTTCATCGAAATCGAGCTGGTTGGTACGCACGCACGGCCCTGCCTGCAAAACCGACGACATGTTGTGATACCAACTCGGCCGCACATCCGGTTCGTCCCAGTTCACAGCCCAACCGTAATCGGCCGGATAAATGTCGCTGGTCAGGCGTTCTTCATAGCCGTGCAGTTGATCGGGGCCACAGAAATGCATCTTGCCCGATAGCGCGGTGCGATAGCCGAGACGCCGCAGATAGTGGGCATAGGTCGGGATGTCGGCGGGAAAATCGGCGGCGTTGTCATAGGCGCCGATTTTGCTCGGCAATTGGCCGCTGACCAGGGTGAAACGCGACGGCGCACACAACGGGCTGTTGCAATACGCCGCGTCGAACACCACGCCTTGGGCAGCGAGGCGCGAAAGATTTGGCAATTTGATCGGCGACGGGCCATAGAAAGGCAACAGGGGCGCGGCCATCTGATCGGCCATGATGAACAGGATATTCTTGCGCTTCATCTGATCGCGGCATTCCATAGTGAATATTTATGCGACATTGCTGCGATCCAGCATGGAGTCCATGCTGGATCGGGTAAAGCCCGCGCCGGGCAATGACTAGGATAAGCACAGCTTATGTATGAAGCCTTGGGGAGCCTGTCCCTCGACCTGCTGCGTGCCTTCGAGGCCGCTGCTCGCCATCGCAGCTTCACGGCGGCAGCGGTGGAGCTGGGCACCACGCAACCGGCGATCAGTCAGCAAATCAAGCGGTTGGAAGAGCAGCTCGGCGCGCGGCTGTTCGATCGGATTTATCGGGGGATCGAAGTGACCGAGGTCGGCGCCCTGCTGTTTGAGCAAGTGGTCCTCGGTTTGCACCATATCGACGCCGGATTAAGCGCGATCAGCGCACAGCAGCAGCATGAAGTGCTGCAGGTCGCCACGGATTTTGCCTTCGCCGCGTATTGGCTGATGCCGCGTTTGCACCGCTTCCATGCCGCCAATCCTCAGGTCGACGTCAGCCTGGTCACCAGCGAGCGCAACCACAACATGCTGCGCACCGATATCGATGTGGCCGTCCTGTTTGGCGACGGTCGATTCAAGCAGGGCGAAAGCCATTGGCTGTTCAGCGAGGAGGTCTTCCCGGTGTGCAGTCCGCTGTTGCTCAAGGATCGTCCATTGCCCCTGCCCGCCCAGGCGCTGCTGGAGTTTCCGCTGCTGCACTTGCGCGGGGAAAACAGCAGCAACTGGTTTGACTGGAGTGGTCTGTTTCGCGAACTGGGCATCATCACGCCGCCGGCACCGGGGCAGTTGCGTTTCGACAATTACACCTTGCTGATTCAAGCGGCGATTGGCGGTCAGGGCGTGGCGATCGGCTGGCGCCACCTTGTGGATAACTTGCTGACGCAGGGTTTGCTGTGCCGTCCCTTGGCGGAAACCACCCTGTCTCGCCTGGGGTATTACGTGGTTTTGCCGCAACGTAAACGCCGGGGCGCTTTGATTCAGCAATTTGTCGATTGGTTGATGGCCGAGCAGGCCAGCAGCGCCGAATCGCTCAACGGTCTGGCCCTGCCCTCGATTGCGGTGTGAAGAGCAAAAGATCGTCCGATCGCGGCCCGAGCCTTCGGACGATCTTTCAAATCGCTGAAGCCGCCACGAAATTCACATGCTCCCCCACATGCAGATTCAGCCGCAGCTCATCGGCGATACCCACCGCGACGCGATTCAAGCGCTCCAGCGGTTCGGCCAGACCCGGCTCAAGATTGCCGCCGACCTGGATGAAATGCTCAATCGTCAATCCGGCCACGCCATGCGGCGCATTGACCAAAGTCCAGCGCAGTGAGCTGCTTTGTACGGCCTCGAGCATTTCTTCGGCAGCATGGCGTTGCAGGCGCTCGTCGCTGTCCGGCTCGTCGAGTACGCCGAAATTGCCGACCAGAAACAAGCGCGGCACGCTGGCCAGTTGCAAGCCTTCAACCAACGCGTCGACGGCCAGCACTTGTTCGACCGGCCCGAGCGTCACCGAGCGCTCAACGTGGTCGCTATTGAAGGGCAAACCCGGCGCGTCCAGCAGGCAGATCACCGCCGAACTGCCGGCGACACTCTGATTGACCCGCTCGGCGTTGAACAGATCGCCGGTTTTAGTGCGCAGCCCAGGGCGCGGCGCGAGCGCGGTGAGATCGTCGAGAATGGCGATGACTTCGTGCTGGCGACGCAGCAATTCAGCCATCAACGCACCGCCCAGGCTGGCCATGGCACCATAGAGCGCCACTTTCATCGCCGGGGTTTCGGCATTTTTCATGGCTGTTTTCCTTATCGTTGTCCTATATGGCCTGTGACGGTGGAAACCGCCAAGGGTTCGAACCGATTCAGAAGAGGTACACATGCAAGCGATCAAGGGCTATCACGCCCATGTCTATTTCGATGCACAAACCATCGAGCAGGCGCGCGCCTTGTGCGAACAGGCTGTGCAGTTGTTCGCCGTTAAAATGGGCCGTGTGCATGAGCGTCCGGTGGGACCGCACCCCGACTGGAGCTGCCAACTGGCCTTCGGTCCAGAGCTCCTTGGCGAGGTATTGCCGTGGCTTGCGCTCCACCGCAAAGGCCTGGTGGTGTTCCTGCACCCGGACACGGGCAATGATTTGCTTGATCACACCGAGCATGCGATCTGGATGGGCGCGGTCCGGCGGTTGGATTTGTCGGTTTTCTAATCAAGCGTTTCTTTGGCTTCGCCGGGCAGGTGCTCATCCAGATGCAGCCACGGCAATTGGCTGTCGGTCCAGATATGCCGCTCGGCGGCGGCCCGCTCCGCGTGTTCCAGGGTGGCGATGGTCACATCAATGCTGTCCGGGCTGAGCGATGTCACCAGCGCCAGATGTGCGCCGCAGTTCGGGCAGAAAAACCGCCTGCAACTGGACGACGAGTCGTAACGCGCCGGCGTACCGGCCAGCCAACGAAAATTTGCTGCGGGCACGGTGATCCACGTCGTGACGATCCCGCCACTGACCTTGCGGCAGATCGAGCAATGACAATGAGCGATGTCCTCCAACGCCCCGCTGAACTGATAGCGGATATGTCCGCAATGGCAACCACCGCTGTGCAATTGGCTCATCCCGAAAGCTCCCGTTCCCGTATTCATTGACCTTGGCCGCAACCGACAGCCGGTTGACCATTCATTCGACGCTTTAGCTACCGAAAGGTAGCTGAAAGCTTCCGCGATTAGGATCGCCCCACCTCCGGCAACAGACCGGTTGGCCCAACGCGTGTGATGGCTTGCACGCCCGGCCCAATTAACAACAACAATGGTGATTCTGATGTTCTCTGCAACCCGCCTCTTCGCTGTCACTCCGCCCGTACGCCTTGTGCTTGCTGCTCTGCGCTGATCGCGCCCGATCCGCTCATTTCATTCGCCGCGCTACGCCTGGAGTATTCCCATGCTGACTTTCCTTGGCTTTGCCATGGTCATCACGTTCATGTTCCTGATCATGACCAAGCGCCTGTCCGCGCTGATCGCTCTGATCATTATCCCGATCCTGTTTGCCCTGTTCGGTGGTTTCGCGCCGAAGATCGGTCCGATGATGCTCGAAGGCATCACCAAGCTCGCGCCGACCGGCGTGATGCTGATGTTCGCCATCCTCTATTTCGCCCTGATGATCGACTCCGGCCTGTTCGACCCGGCCGTGCGCAAGATCCTCAAGCTGGTCAAGGGCGACCCGCTGAAAGTGTCGGTCGGCACCGCCGTGCTGGCGCTCGTCGTTTCCCTGGACGGTGACGGCGCGACCACTTACATGATCTGCGTGGCCGCCATGCTGCCGCTGTACAGCCGCATCGGCATGAGCCCGCGGATCATGGCCGGTCTGATCATCCTCGCCGGCGGCGTGATGAACATGACCCCATGGGGCGGCCCGACTGCCCGTGCGGCGAGTGCGCTGCATGTCGACCCTTCGGATATTTTCGTGCCGATGATTCCGGCAATGTGCGCCGGTGTGGTGGCGATCCTGATCATTGCCTACTTCTACGGCAAGCGTGAACGTGCGCGCCTGGGCGAACTGCACCTGATCGGCGATGACCTTGATCACAGCGAAATCAGCGTGTCGCAGTTTCCCGACGCCCGCCGTCCGAAGTTGATCTGGTTCAACGGCCTCTTGACCCTGGTGTTGATGTGCACCCTGATCGCCGGCCTGCTGCCGTTGCCGGTGCTGTTCATGGTGGCGTTCAGTATCGCGATGATCGTCAACTACCCGTGCCTGCAAATGCAGAAGGATCGTGTGGCGGCCCACGCCGGCAGCGTGCTGTCGGTGGTCAGTCTGATTTTCGCAGCGGGCATTTTCACCGGTATCCTGTCGGGAACCGGGATGGTCGACGCCATGTCGAAAAGTTTGCTGGCAGTGATTCCGGACTTCCTCGGCCCGTACCTGGCGGTGATCACGGCGCTGGTGAGCATGCCGTTCACGTTTTTCATGTCGAACGACGCGTTCTACTACGGCGTGTTGCCGGTGCTTTCCGAAGCGGCCAGCCACTACGGCATCACCGCTGTGGAAATGGCACGTGCCTCGATCGTCGGTCAGCCCGTCCACTTGCTCAGCCCGCTGGTTCCGTCGACGTACCTGCTGGTGGCCCTGGCCGGTATCGAGTTCGGTGACCATCAACGTTTCACCCTGAAGTGGGCAGTTCTGGTCTGCCTGTGCATACTGGTGGCCGCCCTGCTGTTGGGAACTTTCCCGCTGTTCAGCACTTTGTAACGGCATCAACTCACCAACACGCCAGCTGCCCGCTGGCGTCTTGGTTTAACACATCAAAGGAATACACATGGAATGGCTGACCAACCCCGAAATCTGGGTTGCCTTCTTTACCCTGACCGCCCTGGAAATCGTCCTCGGTATCGATAACATCATCATGATTTCGATCCTGGTCAGCCGCATGCCCAAGCACATGCAGGCGCGCACCCGGATCTTCGGTCTTGCCCTGGCAATGATCACGCGGATCCTGTTGTTGCTCTCGATCACGTGGGTCATGCGCCTCACCGCCGACCTGTTCGAAGTGTTCGGCCAGGGCATCTCCGGCCGCGACCTGATTCTGTTCTTCGGTGGCCTGTTCCTGCTGTGGAAAAGCTCGCAGGAGATGTACCACGCGCTGGAAGGCGAAGACGAAAGCGACGACGCGCCTTCGGGCAAGGGCGGCAACTTCCTCTACACCATCATCCAGATCGCGATCATCGACATCGTCTTCTCGCTGGACTCGGTGATCACCGCCGTGGGCATGGTGTCCCACGTCCCGGTCATGGTTGCGGCGATTATCGTTGCGGTGCTGGTGATGATGCTGGCGTCGGGCAAGATCAGCGAATTCATCGACAAGCACCCGTCGCTGAAAATGCTCGCGCTGTCGTTCCTGCTGGTGGTCGGTACCGTGCTGATCGCCGAATCGTTCGACGTGCACGTACCGAAGGGCTACGTCTACTTCGCCATGGCGTTCTCGCTGGCGGTGGAAGCGATCAACATCAAGTTGCGCGGCGCGATGGACCGGAAAAAGAAGCAGCAGGACCCGGTGAAACTGCGCAAGGATATGCCGGGCCAATAACCCGCTAGTCCTGCCAACGCGACACCCGTGTGGGAGCGAGCCTGCTCGCGAAAGCGGTGTATC
>NZ_JABWQR010000014.1:0-160873 GCF_014270125.1 Pseudomonas sp. SWRI99
CCACACGGGCCTTAGGGTGCCAGCCGGATCTGGGCCATTTCCCGGATTTTAATGTGGGAGCGAGCCTGCTCGCGAAGAGGCCCTAACATTCAACATCCATGTCGCCTGGGATGCCGCTTTCGCGAGCGAGCTCACTCCCACCCTGAAAAAGCCAGATTGTCCGCGCTCAGCGTTCTCGGGTCACGGTCAGGGCAACCACGGCGATGCGTTCGACGCGTTCGTAGCCGGGCTTGAGCAGTTCTTCGCTGAACACATCCGGGTCGAGTTCGCGATAGGTCCAGGCGTATTGTTCGCCGGCTACCATCGGCTCGATCGCCTGACGAAACGGATCCTGCCCCGCGACGATCGCCACTCCGGTGTACACCAGCAAAGTGCCGCCCACTTCCAGGCGCGGCAGCGACTCGCGCACGATACGCACCGACAGGCCTTCGCCCAGCGTGCCGCCGCCGTGGCGATAGGCGCGCTGCTGCTGATCGTTCATGTAAGGCGGGTTGGCAACGATCAGATCAAACTGCCCTTCTACGCTGGCCAGGACATCGCTGCGATAGACGCTGACGTTGCTCGCCCCGGCCAGTTCGGCATTGACCGCCGCCAGGCGCAGCGCCCGCGGATTAATGTCCACCGCGAGCACCTCGGCATCACGCCGCGAACGGCCCACCACGACCGCACCGATGCCGCTGCCGCAGCCGATGTCGACGGCGCGTCTGACCGGTGCGAAGCGTGTTTGCAACTGCGCGTCGATCGCCTGGGCGAAGCGATAACTGTCCGGGCCAAAAAATACTGCGTCAGTGTCGCTGGTCGGCCAGGCCGAATGCACAAACAACAGCTCGCCGAGCCGCGACCAGCGCACGCTACTGCGCCACAACGTGTCTTGGCGCTCGATCACCCCGGCGCGATCGAGCAGCGCCCGATCCTCGTCACTGAACAGCTCAGGATCGAACGGCATCGACCAACCGAATACATCGCGCCAATCCCGCGCCTGAGGCACCGGGACGCGCTGGTAGTAGCGCTCATGGGTCAAGGGTGACGGGGTGATGAACTGATAACCGCTGTCGAGCAAGCGCTTGCCCAGATCGAGCAACGCCCGATCCGCCGTTTGTTGTACTGACATGTTTCCTCCTGAAATCAGCGCAGTTGCCCGCGCAACTCGACAAAACGCCGGGTCGCAAACAGCCCCGCCGGCCGCCAGTGACGCCGGGCCGATAGCCACGGCAACAAGGCTTGCATCTGTTCGGCAGGCGTCAGCGGTTCGAGCTGTTCGCGCAGCGCGAGCAGCTCTGCATCCTCAATTTCGTCCTGAGCCGTGCCCGGGGCCTGAGCCGCGACGTGCGGCCGGGTCCGCGGGGCGTATTGCGTGTCAGTGATCCAGTCACGCAGCAGTTGTTTTTCATAGCCGCTGAACACCCCGAACATCACGGCCTCGCTGCCATCGATCAGTTGCCAGAAACGACTCTGTTCTACCGGCTCGCCGCGCTTGATCCAGCCTTTGCGCTGCAATGCCGCGAGGAACTCGCCCATCTGCCCCGGCACCGCCAGCCATTGATTGATCGTGCGATTTTCGAGGCGGCAATAATCGGAGTGCATGTGCTGACCGAACACGCATTTGCGTTCCAGCATGGCAATCACTTCCCGCTCCAGATCAAACGCCTGGATGACATCGGTCGAGCCTTTGCCCAGATCATTGAGTCGATACCCCAGGCTGACGCGCCGATAAAACGCCTCGCGCTCGGCGCCCAGCGGCAGCAACTGCAACAGCGCCTGCACGGCTTTGTGCGCGTGACCGGTACTGGCGTTGTCGATGGTCACGTGCAAGCGGAAATACTGCGGATCGATACCCAGCTCGCGCAGCTCATAGGTGCTGATCAACAAGTGCAGCGGCAACTGTTCGTAACCCAGGTTGTAGCCGATCACTTCCGGCAGAAACTCATCGCTGCACTGGCCCAGCGCGAGTTGCAACGCGCCTTGCAAATAGAGGTCGTCAGTCAGGCCACGCAGGTCGTCGCAATCGTGCTCGGCGAGCAGCTTGCGGTAGATCAGCACATGGTTTTGCCGAGGCAGGCCATCGCCCAATTCTTCCAGGTAAGTGTCGAGCAAATGGTCGAAACGCGGGTCCTGCCAGTGCGCGGCAATCCCGGCCAGCCAAGCGCCGTCCACTACTTTCGTCGGTGCCACATGCTGAATGAAATACAACGCGTGGGAGCGGTTGCGGAAGTAGCGCCGCTCGCCGCCCTGCTGACGCGCCTGCAAATATTCAGCGTATTGCGCGGCCACCGCCGCGCAACGATGCTGGGCCCACTGTTCAAGCTCTTCAGGGGTCGCAGGCAGATCGCTTGACAGCTCAGCCGCGCGGCGCAGTTGTGCTTGCAGCAGCGTCCTGGCTTGCCGACTGGCCTGTGAGTCCCGGGCCAGCAGCCGCTCATATTCCTGACGATACGAGGCCGCCTGAAAAGTACGCGTCGTGGAGGGGGTCTTGATCGCGGTTTCGATCATCGTCATGGCCGTTCACCTTCGCCTTGTGCGAGCAGTTTGTTCATGAACAAAAGAGTCGAACACGGAAAAAATAATTCCTTTTTTTTGCCTTGAACATGCGCTTTGCGCCGCTTGTCGCTCATGCGCCGATTTTTCTGAATCCTCGCCCAGCCGCTCAATCGAACCTCATGACCCCTGCCCAAAGCTGAACCGCAAAGGGATGCACCCATGAAAACGCTTGCCACCACATGCCTCGCCGCACTGCTCCTGAGCCTTCAGACCGTCACGCTGTGCTACGCGGTCACGCTTAATGCCTTCGTTGAAGAAGCCGCTGAACAGAGCCTGTTCCAGAACGACAGCGCGCGCATCGCCTTGGAAAAAAGTGCACTGCCCGACGTCAGGGACTTTGCCCGGCAAATGATCGCTGACCACGACCGCGTCTATTCGCAGCTCCAGAAACTGGGGCAAGCGTTGCGCATGGACGTGCCGGCGCAACCCTCGGTCGCCTCGAAAGCCAAGCGCCTGCGGCTTGAATCCCGCGACGAATCGTTCGACCGCGTCTACATCGACAGCCAGGCGCAGACCCTCGAACGCAAACTGATGCTGTTCAAGAAGGAAGCGATGTCCTCGGAGAACCCGCAGCTCAAGGCCTTCGCCAGCACCGAACTGCCAGGCATCGAAAAGCAGGCGCAAAAGGCCAAAGACTTGCAGGAACAACTCAAACCCTCGGCGGGCGCCCTGAAGTCTGCCAGGCCGTGAGGCTGGCGCGGTCGCCGCTATCGAAGGCAACGCCCGCGCAACCTCGCCCGCCGTCTCAATCGATCGGGCCGATATTGATGGTCAGGTCAGCGCCCAGCCCCGGCACCTTGGCCAACACGTCGACCGGCGTCTCGCTGGAAAAGTGCACCACATAACCCATGCCGCTGCCATCCTCCTCTATTGAGCTGACCCACAGTTCGACTTCGTCGGCGTCCAGCCCGAGGGCTTGGCCAAACTGAC
This sequence comes from Pseudomonas sp. SWRI99, assembly GCF_014270125.1. NCBI lineage: Bacteria > Pseudomonadati > Pseudomonadota > Gammaproteobacteria > Pseudomonadales > Pseudomonadaceae > Pseudomonas > Pseudomonas sp. SWRI99. The sequence continues at coordinate 3,469 of NZ_JABWQR010000014.1, forward strand.
GGTGGCGGTGATCGGAATCGGTTTCGTCCATGGGGTAATCGTTCATGTGCAGCCTCCTCAACCGATGAATACGTGTTCGTGGATCGTCCTAACCATGGACGCCGGCGCTACTCCGGCAGTTCGTTTTTTTTGCCGCGGCTGCCCCTTGGCGCAATGCAACGGCACGGTCATGCACCGATGCGGTCGCAATAAAAAGACTTAGGTTTTTCTGCCCCGCCGCCTATCGGGAGAAGCGCATGCCAGCCGTACAACGCCAACCGTTTTGTGCACGTCTGATCATCATTGGCTATGGCAGCATCGGCCGTGGCGTGTTGCCGCTGCTGCTGCGTCACATCGAACTCGATCCAGCGCAGGTCTGGGTGATTTGCCCGTCCGGGGCCGCCGAGCAAGCGGCTCATGACTATGGCGTGCAGGTCGAGCAACAAGCGTTGATCGCAGACAACTTCCACGCGTGCCTGGAGCCGAAACTGCGCGCCGGCGATTTTCTCTTGAACCTGTCGGTCGAAGTGTCCAGCCAGGCATTGCTCGCTTTTTGCCAGACGCGCGACGTGCTGTATCTCGATACCTGCACCGAGCCTTGGGCCGGCGGGTATGACAGTGCCGAACAGCCACCCCAGGCCTGCACCAATTACGCCTTGCGTCACGGCATTCTGGCGTTGCGTGGCGCTCAGGACAGCGCCACGGCGATTCTCACCCACGGCGCCAACCCCGGCCTGGTCTCGCATTTGGTCAAGCAGGCACTGGAAAATCTGGCGGCGGACATCGGCCAGCAGCATCCGGTCTGTACTTCACGGGAGGATTGGGCGCGGCTCGCCCAAGCGTTGCAGGTCAAGGTCATTCACATCGCTGAATACGATTCGCAATATGCCGCCCGGCGCAAGGAGCCCGGCGAGTTCGTCAACACCTGGTCGGTTGAAGGCTTTATCGCCGAAGCGTGCCAGCCGGCGGAACTCGGTTGGGGCAGTCACGAGCGCGCATTGCCGGCCGATGCCCGACGACACCCCTACGGCAGCCAGGCCGCCATTTACCTGCAACGGCCGGGCGCCGCGACGCAAGTGCGCACCTGGACCCCGGGCGTCGGGCCGACCCTCGGCTTTCTGGTCACCCACAGCGAGGCTATCTCCATCGCCGAATACCTGACCGTCGGCGCAGGCGCACATCCCGATTACCGGCCGACCGTGCATTACGCCTACCGACCCTGTGACGATGCGCTGTTGTCGCTGCATGAACTTGCCGCTCGCCAATGGCAACCGCAACCGCGGCAACGCTTGCTCGACGATGACATCGCAGGCGGGCGCGACGAACTCGGCGTGTTGCTGCTCGGTCATGGGAAAACCGCCTATTGGTATGGCTCGACCTTGAGCATCGATCAGGCCCGCGCGCTGTGCCCGCACAACAGCGCGACGTCACTGCAGGTCACCGCGGCGGTCATGGCCGGAGTAGTCTGGACGATACGCAACCCTCGGCGCGGCATCCTCGAACCAGATGAGTTGCCGCACCGGGAAATCCTCGAGCTGTGCCGTCCTTATCTCGGCCCTCTGCAAGGTTTTTACAGTGACTGGACGCCGCTTGCGCAGCGCCATGTCGGCATTGATCCGCCAAGTGATGAGGAGGATCCGTGGCAATTTCGCAACCTGCGTTTCACGTGAACGACGCCCTATAACGGGCAATTCTTGGGACTCGCTGACCGCCTATCGGGCCAAGGCAAAACTTTCAAAACATTTTCGCGCTGACGGCTATCGGAAGTAGTGTCTGTTGCGATCAGGTCACGGTAGGCCATCTGACCCGCGGCGGACACCCATCAACCGCCACACAGGGATCGGGCGCGTGGCCCTTCCCCTTCGAGGTCCGCCATGAAAGCTTCGATCGAATCCCGGCCATGCGCCCCGCAACTGGAAAAAGCCGAAGAACCGGCCCATGAAATGGAAGTGTGTTCACTACCGGCTCACGTGCTCAGCGATACCCCGCAGGACACCGCCGAAACCCCGGCACTGGCCGTTTCCGTTGCCACACCGATCACGCGGCGCTGCTGTTACGAGCGCAGCCAGGGCATCGCTCAAGCAGAACGCCATTCAAGCGCAACGCACACCCGGCCGGTCTGCGAACGCGGCTCATGAGCGCCGCGCCGTTGCCGGCCGGCAGCCAGCATTCGCTAAACACCACCCAGTTGCGCAAGCGCCAGCCCCTTCAATTGCGAGGTGATTTATGCCAGTCCACGTCATTCATTTCACCGGCCCGATCAATGCTTCCACCTGCGGGCACTTGATCGAAAAAGCCTCGGCCGCGGTCCAGCAAAACGCTTCGAAGCTGATCGTCAACATTGCGACGATGGGCGGCGAATGCAGTTATGGCTTCACCATGTACAACTTCCTCTTGTCGCTACCGATTCCGGTACACACCCATAACCTGGGCACGGTGGAATCGATGGGCAACATCGTTTTTCTCGCCGGCCGTCATCGGTCGGCCTGTACCCACAGCAAATTTCTTTTTCACCCGTTCCATTGGCATCTGCAGGGCGCCGTCGACCACTCGCGCATGTCGGAATACGCCATGAGCCTGGATTACGACTTGTACCTGTATGCGCGGATCGTCGCCGAGCGCACCACCGAGGCACGGGAACGGCTCGAAACGGAAAAGTACCTGACCGCCGCCCCGCGCATCATCGATCCGTCACAAGCGCTGCTCTGTGGCCTGATCCACGCCATCGAACCGCCGATGATCAGCGCCGAATCGGTGACTTCGATCATCCACAGCTAAGCCCTCGCTTCAGCGCACGCGGCAAACCTCCAACACCCCATTGCATACGCCTCACGGCAGCGCCCGACGCTGGCTGTCGGGGGTTCGCCGTGAGGTTTTTTTGCCGGGCAATGCCGTTCATGAAATCGTTGGAATTTTTTCTTTGCGCCTTCACTCACTTGCCTATGAGCGTAAGGAGTAGCGCATGGGGCACACCGATATTTTCACCATCGAATACAAGCTGCACGGCCAAGCGAAGTCGTTCGTCATCCGCAGCAAAAGCATGTGCAACGCGGCGGCGTGGCACTGGGCAAGTTGTGACGCCGGTATTGCGCCCATACCCAAACCCGGGAAACCACCGCTCAAGGTCGTCTCCAAGCCCCAGGCCGAACGGTTCGGGATCACCGAGGTGAAATGGCGCGAGACGGCGGCACTGGACTGGACGGAGGCGTCATCATGATTTCGACAACGTCAAACGACTCGCGCGCCCACGTGGAAGAGGACGAACCGGCGCGTATCAACGCGTTGTTCTATGAAGCGGACCGGCTCGAAGAAAGCGCCTACCGGCTGTTCAATGACAGCCGCCGCGATGCGCAGACCTGGCAACGCTTCAACGAAGCCAAAGCGATGGCCGATGCCAAGCGGACCGAGGCGTATCAAGCGTGGATGCAGTTGCGCCGGCAGCCCCGGCGCTAACCCAGCGCCGTGTCGAGGAACATCATCACGCCAAACCCGAGCATCAGGCCCAGGGTGGCCGGGGTTTCATGGCCGTTGCGATGGGTTTCCGGAATGACCTCGTGGGACACCACAAAAATCATCGCCCCCGCGGCCAGCCCAAGAGCAACCGGGTATCCGAGGGCGAAGCTGTTGGACAGGCCCAGGCCGATGATCGCGCCCAAAGGCTCCATCAGCCCGGACCCCACAGCGACCAGAGCGGCGCGAATCGCCGAGATTCCCGTCACACGTAACGCCAAGGCCACCGCCAGCCCCTCGGGGATGTCCTGAATGGCGATGGCCGTGGTCAGCGGCAGGCCGACACTCATGTCGCCCTCGGCGAAGCTCACGCCGATCGCCATGCCCTCAGGCAGGTTATGCAGAGTAATGGCCAGCACGAACAACCAGACCCGATTGATCCGCTCGGCTTGCGGCCCGCGCCGCCCGCTCTTTTCGTGCTCGTGGGGGACGAAGCGGTCAAGCCCGACCATCAACGCGACGCCCAGCCCCAAGCCGACCACGACCACGCAGGCGGCGAGCAGCGGACTGTGGGTCAGCGTCTGCGCCGCCTCGATGCCCGGCAGGATCAAGGAAAACGAACTGGCCGCGAGCATCATGCCGGCGGCAAAACCGAGCATGGTGTCTTGTGTCCGCGCTGCCACATCGCGCAGCACCAGCGCCACCATGGCGCCCACCGCCGTCGCGGCAAACCCGGACAGCCCGCCCAGCGCAGCAAAGTGCAGGTTGTCCCGGTTGGCACTGACCAGGCCGGTGTAACCGCTGACCAGCAACAATACCGTGACAATGACCAGTGTCAGCCAGAACGACAGCGCGCCCCAGCCGCTGCGCGACAACTGACTCAGCCAGGCGCGCAGCGGTGCGGCGAAAGACGATGCAGGTTGCGACATGAAGCCCCCTGTTGGCAAAAAGTGAATCGATGATCAGCCCTTGCTGTGTTCCGGCGACGACGGCCCTTCCTTGACCCCGCGCGGGCCGGCAATGCCCCAGACAATCAGGCCCAGCACCGGAAACACGATCAGGCCGATGGCCCAGGCCGCTTTCACACCCACGGTTTTTTCACTGCGAAACACACTGACAATGGCCCACAGATCGACCAGCAGAATAATCACAGCGATACCTATCGAAAAATAACTGACGGCTTCGTTCATGACGCAGTCCTCCACAGGTTGGTACAGATTTGGGCCTCGTGCTTACGCCAGCGTTCAAAAAAATCCCGGCGAGACTGGACCGCCATGCCTGTGCCAGCATGGAGCCGCTTCTCGTCGGCCGAACGGCGCTTGATTGAACGCAAGCTGAAACGTTGTACTAGGATAGGATCCAAACCTGCAGCGTTTCACCGGTCAAGGAGCTTCACGCCGGTGTTTCAGGCACACGCGCCACTCATTGCCACTCATGGATGAAGACATGAATTCACACCTGTTTCCGCACATCGGCAAAGTCATCGCCAGCACCGGCAGCCGCCATTTTCCGCGGATGTTGCATGACCTGATCCGTACGCAACTGGCGGTCGACGCCACGCATATCCGGCAGATGCGCGTCGAATCGGTGGTTGCGCGCAGCGAGCCCGACCCCGCAACAGAAGCGGCGTTATTGGCCGAAACGCTGTTCTGCGAGCACAGCGACGCGTTACCGCCCGTCCCCACCACGACCGCCACCGACGCCTCGCAACTGCACCTGACCCGGCGCAAGGACGGTTACCGCTACGTGATTTCGGTGTACCGCAACGATCAGTCGGAGCGGTTTTCCGCCCGCGAGCGCAGCCTGTTGCAGGACATCTCCCCGGTCCTGCTGCCAATGGTGGAAAAACACATCAACGCCCTGCAACCGCTGGATAATGACCCGCAAAGCCCGGCGACCACGCCAGAGAGCGGCGGGCTGGAGACTTTGCGTCTGCGCTTTAATGAACGTTTGCAGCAATTGGGGCTGAAACTGTCCAGCCGTGAAAGCGAAGTGTGCATCGGCCTGCTCGCCGGGCAGACGGCGCCGGAACTGGCCGCGCAGTTGCAGCTGAAGGTCAACACCGTGGAAAGCTACCTCAAGCGCGCGGCGATCAAACTGGGCATCAGTGGCCGGCATTCACTCATGAAGTGGATGTATTCGCCGCAGCACAGCTCGGCCACCGGCGTCGCCTGATGACCGCGCTGGCACGAGCTTGAGCCTCAGTCCCGTGCCAGCGCCTCGATCGGGTCGAGCCGCGAGGCGTTACGTGCCGGCACGAAACCGAAGACGATGCCAATCAGCGTCGAACAGAACACCGCCGTCAGCACCGAGCCCAGCGAAAACACCATTTCCCACTCTTTGATGAACACCGAAAACAAATGGCCGATGGCATATGACAGGGAAATGCCGATCGCGCCGCCGAGCAGACAGACCATCACCGCCTCCACCAGAAACTGCTGCCGAATGTCCGACTGCCGCGCGCCGACGGCCATGCGGATGCCGATCTCGCGGGTGCGTTCGGTCACCGACACCAGCATGATATTCATCACGCCGATGCCGCCGACCACCAGCGAAATCACCGCGATCAGCGACAGCAGCAACGCCAGTGAGCGGCTGGTCTTCTGCACGGTCTGCATGATGCTGTCGAGGTTGTTGGTGAAGAAATCCTTGGTGCCATGACGCTGCAGCATCAACTTGTTGACGTTGTCTTCTACCACTTTGCTTGGCTGGCCGTCCTTGATACGCACGCTGATGCTGTCCAGATAGCGCTGGCCCAGCAGGCGTCCGGCAGCGGTTTCGTAGGGCACCCAGACGTTGAGTGATTTGCTCGCGGCGAACAGGTTTTTGTTTTCCGCTGCCACACCGATCACGGTGCACGGCAGATTGCCGATCAGAATCACTTGTCCGAGCGGATCGACCTGCTCGCCGAACAGACGCTGACGGGTCTTGTGATCGATGACCACCACCTGGGCCTGGCGCCGCGCATCGCTTTCACTGAAGTGAATGCCCGCCGCCATCTTGATTCCGCGTACCTGGAAATACAGGTCGCTGACGCCGTTGACCTGGGCATCGACGTCGATGTTGCGGTAGCGCAACAGCAGATTGCGCCCGACCACCGGCGTCGCGCTGTCGACGTAATACAGCTGATTGAGCGCCGCGACATCGGCGGGCACCAGGGTTTCGATGGCGGCGGAACGGCTGTCGCCGAAACTGGTGCCGGAATAGATATCGATGGTATTGCTGCCGATCGCCTGGATGTCCTTGAGTACATAACGCTTGGCCCCCTCGCCGATGGCCGAGATCGACACTACCGAGGTGATGCCGATGACAATGCCGAGCATGGTCAGCAAGGTGCGCATGCGGTGCGAAATCAGCGCGACCCAGGCCATGTTGAAGGCTTCCTTGAACAGCCCGAGGCTGGCGACCAGACGCCGCGCCGCGGTGGCTGGCCGCGCGGCCGGCTCGTCAGGGGACGACGCTTCGCTGTCGCGCACGTTGCGCCGGTCGCTGAGGATCTCGCCATCGCTGACCTCGATGATGCGCTCGGCATTGGCCGCGACTTTCGGGTCGTGGGTCACCAGAATCACCGTGTGCCCGGCCGCGTGCAGCTCTTGCAGAATGTGCATCACCTCCTTGCCGCTGGTGGTGTCGAGGGCGCCGGTCGGCTCATCGGCGAGGATCACTTCGCCGCCGTTCATCAAGGCGCGGGCGATACTCACGCGCTGTTGTTGGCCGCCCGAGAGTTGGCTCGGTCGATGCGTCAGGTGCCGCTCCAGGCCCAGGCGCGCCAACAGCTCGCGGGCGCGCGCATGGCGCTGCGGCTCCGGGGTCCCGGCATAAATCGCCGGAATCTCGACGTTGTGCATGGCGCTCAGGTGCGGCAGCAAGTGATAACGCTGAAAGATAAATCCGAAGTAATCGCGGCGCAGTTCGGCCAACGCCTCGCTGTCGAGGTCACGGGTTTCCCGGCCGTTGATCTTGTAGCTGCCGGCGGTGGCGTAATCGAGGCAGCCAAGAATATTCATCAGGGTTGATTTGCCGGAGCCGGACGCACCGATGATCGCCACCATTTCCCCGGCATGGATGCTCAGGTCGATGTCTTTCAGCGCTAGAAATTCGCGGTCGCCAGCGGTAAAACTGCGGGTGATGCCGCTCAGTTGCAGCAGGGCTTCGGCCATGATCAGGACCCCGCCACGGCGGACACCGGATCACCGATCACCACCCGATCGCCTTCAGCCAGACCGTCATTGATCTGCACCTTGACGTTGTTGTTGATCCCCACCTGCACATTGCGCGGCTGGGCCTGGCCCTTGGCGTCGAGTACGCGCACCGGAAAACTGCCGTCGCTGTTGCGCGCCCCGAGCGCCGCGACCGGGATGGTCAACACTGACCGGGCCGTGTCGAGCACTACGCGCACCTGCGCGGTCATCGAGATACGCAAGCGATGGTCCGGGTTCGGCACCTCGAACAAGGCGTTGTAAAACACTGCCATGTTTTGCTTCGGCGTGCCGGCGGGCGGCGTTTCGAGGAAGTTCTGCGGCGCCGGTTCAGTGCCGCGCAGCTTGCCGTAATAACGCTTGTCTTCGCCCAGAATGGTGAAATACACCGCCTGCCCCGGCGCGATGTGAATCACATCTGCTTCCGAGACTTGCGCCTTGACGGTCATGGTGTCCAGGTCGGCGAGTTTCAGCAGAATCGGCGCCAACTGATTAGCGATCACCGTCTGGCCTTCTTGGGTGACGATGCCGACCACATCGCCATCAATCGGCGCAATGATCCGCGTATACGCCAGATTGACCTTGGCGGTGTCGATCTGGATATGCGCACTTTTGATCTGTGCCTCCAGCGAGAGCAGGTTGGCCTGCTGCACTTCGTAATTCGATTGCGCGGTTTCGAAGTCCTGGCGAGAAATGGACGCGTCCTCCTGCAAATTCCGATAACGCTCGTACAACGCCTTGGTCTGCCGCAACTGGGCCTGGGTCGCGCGCTTTTGGGCTTGCAGGTTTTCTTCATCGACCTGGGCCTGGCGCAGAGTGTTCTGCAATACCAGCGGATCGATTTCCGCGAGCCACTGGCCCTTTTTCACCTTGTCGCCGACCTTGACCTTGAGCGACTTCAATTGCCCCGATACCTGCGCACCGACATCGACCTGCTTGATGCCCTCCAGCAACCCGGTGGCAAGCACCGCGTTCTCGATGTCACCGCGTTCTACCGTGGCGGTCAGGTACTGCGGCGCCTCCGCCGGCGCCTGCACCGCGTACAACAGCAAGCCGGCCACTGCCGCCAGCGCCACACCCATAGCGACTTTGCGCAACTTCGACTTTTCCATAAATGACTACAAATCCGTTCAGGGTTGAGCCCGGCCAGCGACCGGGCTGCAAGACGTTACACATCAATCAGGAGAGCACTTCACTGGCAGGCTCGGTGAGCCCTTCGTGCCACCACGCGGCGAAACTGAATACGTTGGGCGCCTTGAGCAGGGTGAAATGATTGCCCGGCCCGTACCACACCGTCAGATCCGTTACCTCCCTTCGCCAGCCCTCGACCATCGCCGCTTGCTCTCGCTGATTACCGGCCGCATCCAGCGTCGGATCGTCGACCAGCGCCAGGCGCACCGGGCCGCTGTAGCGCTGGTGCGGCTGATAGACCGTGCGCAAGGCGCTGGCAAAAGTGCGCGTCGAACCGATTAGCGACTGCGGCGTAGACCGTGCCGACAGCACGCCCGCGCGCACCATGCCGGCGTGCAGCAAACCCAGTTGCGTGGCGTCATCGGCGTCGACGAACGCCTCGGTATCGATGCCCAGCGAAGTGCCGGCCGACAGTTGCAGCGCCTCGATCAGCCGTTGCAGCGCCGCGGTCGCGGTGTAGGCTCTGCCGATCACGCCGTTGCCGCCGGGCGACTCGCTGTCAATCAGGGTCAACGACGCCACCTCACGTCCGTCGGCCGCAAATTGCGCGGCCATGGCATGCGCTACCCAACCGCCGAACGAATGCCCGATCAGGTGCAGCGGACCCTGCGGGTAGAGTTGCTCGATTGCCCGCCGGTAAAAAAGCGCCGCCGCCTCGACTTGACTGTGCGGCACCGCCCCACCTTCCAGCCCGCGCGGTTGCAGGCCGTGAATCGGCCATTGAGGGCCGAGGGCCTCGGTCAAATGAATGAACCCGGTGACGCTGTCGCCGGCCCCCGGCACGCAGAAAATCGGCGCCCGGGAGCTGTCGCCCGTTTGAATGGTCACCAGCGGTTGGTAGCCAGGCAATGCCGGCGCCTGCGCCGCTTCCAGTGCCTGGCTGATCGCCTGACCCAGGGCTTGGATATGCGGGGCTTTCATCATGCTCTGGTGGTCGCCCGGCACGTCGATGCAGCGCAGCTCGCTATCCGGCAACTCTTCGGCCCACCCCAGGGTCGGGCTGAGCTGCGCCATCGCCGCCGAGCGATGTTTCGCACGGAACACATGCAGCGGCAGGGGCAACGGACTGACCCGGTAATGTGCCAGCGCATGCCCGTGCGCCACCTCGCGATCCAGGTAATGCCAGGCCTCTGCCGCCGAAGCTGCCGCCAACTCAGGGTGCAGCAATTGCTGGCGCTGGCAACGTTCGAGCAGCTCGGCGAACGCCAGCGATTCCAGTTCGGCCTGCAACGCTGCAAGCGCGGCGAGTCCGCCCTGCCCGTCTTCGCCAAGACCGGCCCAGTGCGCGGTGCAATGCAAGAGCAATTGACGCTTGTGCACGTGCGCATCGTTCCAGCGCGCCTTGTGCGGATCGGCCAGACGCGGCACATAGCTGTCAATCAACCCGATAAACTCGACAACTTCATCCAGTCCGAGCAACTGTTGAGCGACCTCATAAGCCAGTACACCGCCAAACGACCAACCGGCCAGTCGGTAAGGGCCATGCGGTTGTCGGGTGCGAATGATCCCGACCATGCGCCTCGCCAGGCATTCGAGCGTGCGCAACTGTGTTTGGCCGTAGTCGATGCCCGGCAGCCCGTAGATAGGAAAAGCGCCGCCGATGTGCCGGCCCAGCGCCGGAAAATACACGTCGCGGCCACTGAATTCGTGGACCAGAAACAATGGCGTGCTCTGATCACCCGCGCGCACCAGCGTCAGCCCCGGCTCAGGCTCCGGCGCAACCCCGCCATCACGTTCAGCGAGCAGCGCAGCGGCCGCTTCAACGCTGGGATGCTGGAACAGCTCGGCCAGGGTCATGGGGAGATCGGCCTGCTGCATCTGGTTGACCAGACGCACCGCCAGCAACGAATGCCCGCCCAGCTCGAAGAAGTTGTCGTGGCGACCGACCTGCTCGACCTGGAGGATTTCGCCCCACAACCCGGCGAGACGGGTTTCAAGTGCATTGCCCGGCGCCTCGTACACACGGCTGAGCAACGCCGCCTGCGTCGGTGCCGGCAAGGCCTTGCGATCGACCTTGCCATTGTTGTTCAGCGGCAACGTCTCCAGACGCACCCACGCCGAGGGCACCATGTATTCCGGCAGCCGTGCCTGCAACAAGGCGCGCAGCGTGGCGCTTTGCAGGTCGGCATCGTCGGCAGTGAAATAGGCCACCAGCCGCGTCGGCTCCGTACCGTCACGCCGCGCCAGCACGATGGCCTCCTTGACGCCGGGGCAACCGAGCAGACGGTTTTCGATCTCGCCCAGCTCAATACGGAATCCGCGAATTTTCACCTGATCATCGTTGCGACCGATGCACTCAAGCTGCCCGGGGGCCAGCCAGCGCACCAGGTCGCCGGTGCGATACATCAGCGCGTCGGGCTGTGTGCTGAACGGGTCGCGCAAGAACTTCTGCGCCGTCAGTTCAGGCCGGTTCAGATACCCCAGGGCCACGCCCTGCCCGCCAATGTACAACTCACCCGTGACGCCGAACGGCACCGGTTGCTGACAGGCGTCGAGCACATACACCTGCGTATTGGAAATCGGCCCGCCGATCGACACGCTGTCGGCCTCTTCGGCGACAGTCTGCACGGCAAACGTGGTGGCGTAAGTGGTGGTTTCCGTCGGGCCATAACAGTGCACCAGACGCACGTTCGGTGCCTCGCTGCGCAACTTGCGAAACGCCGCCGGATCGCCGCGCTCACCGCCACAAAGCAGGATGCGCAAACCCTTCAAGGCGTCGGGAATCAGCTGCACATACTGGTTGAACAGGGCTGTGGTGACGAACAGGATGCTCGCGCCGCTGCGCTTGAGTTCGTCGCCGAACGCTTGCGGATCGAGCAAGGTGGCATGGTCAATGATCGCCACACGTGCGCCATTGAGCAGTGCGCCCCAGACGTCCATGGTGCTCGCATCGAAGGCCGGGTTGGAGGCGAACGCTATACAATCCTGGCGGTTGAAATCGGCGTAGCCGTTGTTGATCACCAGCCGCGTGATCGCCCGGTGCGGCACCAGCACGCCTTTTGGCATGCCGGTGGAGCCGGAGGTGTACATGATGTATGCCAGCGACTGCGCCGATTGCGGCAGATCCGGGTCATGACCGGGCTGGGCGTCGAGCTGCAGCGAATCGAGGTCGATCCGCCGCACCGCAAAAGCCGCCGTGGTTGTGCTGCGGGTCAGCAGCGCAGCGGCCCGGCAATCGTCGACCATGAACGCCTGGCGATCGTCCGGCGCGTGAATATCCAGCGGCACCCAGGCCGCCGCGCATTTGCCGATCGCCAGCTGCGCGATCAGCAGGTCCAGCGAACGCGGTAACAGGATCGCCACCGCATCGCCGGGCTTCACGCCTTCACTCAGCAGAAAATGGGCCAGTTGATTGGCCCGGCGGTTCAGCTCGGCATAGCTCAAGGTCTGTTCGCCATGTACCGCTGCGACAGCGTCGGGCTGTCGCGCGGCGTATTGTTCGAACAACCGCTGTACCGTGTCGGTGTGTGGGTATTCGCGATCGGTCGCATTGAAATCCACCAGCAAGCGCTGACGCTCCTCGTCCTGCACCAGCGGCACGTGGGCGAGCAGCGCCTGATCGTTGCTGACCATCGCTTGTAACAGCTGCCGCAGATAACCGGCAAAACGCTGCACGGTGGCTTCATCGAACAGCGCGGTGGCGTATTCCAGCCAGCCGCCAATGCCTTCCGGGGTCTCGCCGAGGGTCAGGGTCAGGTCGAACTTGGCAAAATGACTGGGCTCGGCCACGGCTTCCAGCGTCAGCTCGCCCAAGGCCAGCGCCGGTCCGTCGCTGTTGCGCCAGTTGAACATGCTCTGGAACAGCGGGCTGTGCGCCAGGCTGCGCACCGGACGGGTAATTTCCACCACTTGTTCGAAGGGCAGGCCCTGATGCGCCTGCGCTTGCAGGGTAATCGCCTTGACCCGCGTCAGCAGCGCTTGGCCATTCAACTCGCCAGCGGTGTCGATGCGCAATGCCAGGGTGTTGACGAACAGGCCGATCATCCCCTCGACTTCGGCGCGGTTACGGTTGGCGACCGGCGATCCGATGACCACATCGGTTTGCCCGGACAAGCGCCCCAACAGCAGCGCCCACGCGCCGAGCAGCGTCATGTACAGTGTCACGCCGTGGCGCTGGCTCAAGGCCTTGAGTCCGGCGCTCAAACGCGCATCCAGTTGCAGCGCAATGCTGCTGCCGGCGTAATCCTGCTGCGCCGGGCGCGGGCGATCCGCCGGCAAGGTCAGCAAGGCCGGCACATCACGCAGGGTGCGCTGCCAGTATTCGCTCTGGCGCTGCAACACCTCGCCGCTCAACCAGCGCCGCTGCCACACCGCATAGTCGCTGTACTGCAGGGTCAACGGCGATAACGGGTCGTCTTCACCCTGACTGAACGCCTGATACAGCGCCATCAGTTCGCGGGTCAGCACGCCCATCGACCAACCGTCAGAGATGATGTGGTGCAAGGTCAGCAGCAGCACATGGTGATCGTCGGCCAGGCGTACCAGCCGTCCGCGGATCAACGGATCGTCAAGCAGGTCGAACGGTCCTGAGGCCTCGCCCTGAATCAATGCCTGCAACGCCTCCTGCGCCTGTGGATGTTGGCGCAGATCTTCGAGACGAAGCACAAGACCGCTGTCGACCGGAGCAATCAGCACCTGCGCGTCGCCATCGAGCGGCGCGAAGCGGCTGCGCAGCGTTTCGTGGCGCGCGACGATGCGGGCCAGTGCGCGTTGCAGGGCAACGTCGTCCAGAGCGCCGCGCAAGCGCAGGGCAATCGGGATGTTATAGGCGGTGTTGGCACCCTCCATCTGCGCCAGAAACCAGAAACGCTGCTGGGAAAACGACAGCGGCAGCGCAGTGTCACGGGGCACCGGCAAGATCGGCGGTTGCGTGCAGCGCCCGGCTTCGGTCAACACCTGCGCCACTGCTGCCAGCTCGGCGTTGGCAAACAGATCGCTGAGCACCAGCTCGACGCCCAAGCGCTGCCTGACCTGCGCGACCATGCGCATGGCCAGCAGCGAATGCCCGCCCAGTTCGAAGAAATGGTCCTCGCGCCCTACCCGCTCGACCTGCAGCACGTCGGCCCAGATGTCGGCCAGCGCCGTTTCCACTTCGCCCTCCGGCGCCACATAGTCGCGGACGAACAGCGCCGAGCGCTCGGGTTTCGGCAGGGCTTTGCGGTCGAGCTTGCCGTTGGCTGTGAGCGGCAATCCGTCGAGTTTGACGAAAGCGGACGGCACCATGTATTCCGGCAACTGGGTCAGCAGCAGCGCGCGCAGCTGCGCCACGTCCAGCGCCTGCACTTGCACCTGCTCGGTGAAATACGCCACCAGTCGCGACTGCCCCGGCTGATCCTCGCGGGCCAGCACTACCGCTTCCTGAATCCCGGGCAACTGGTTGAGGCGCTGCTCGATTTCGCCCGGTTCGATGCGTACGCCGCGAATCTTCACCTGGTCGTCATTGCGCCCCAGGTATTCAAGCGTGCCGTCGCTGCGCCAGCGCGCCAGATCGCCGGAGCGGTACATGCGCGCCTGTGCGGCGTGGCTGAACGGATCGCAGAGGAAGCGTTCGGCAGTGAGCTGCGGCTGGTTCAGATACCCACGGGCCACGCCGCTGCCGCCAATGTACAACTCGCCGACGACGCCAATCGGCACCGGCCGCTGTTGCGCATCGAGCAGATACACCGTGGCATTGCTCACCGGTTTGCCAATGTGCAAGGCGTCGCCGCTGTCGATACGCCCGGAGGTGGCAACCACCGTGGTTTCGGTCGGGCCGTAATTGTTGATCACGTCGAAACGCTGGTTGCGCGTGTACTGCCGCAAGCGGTCGCCGCCGATCAACAGCGTGCGCAAGGTCGGATGCTCCAGCTGTTGGCTGAACGCGTATTCGGCCACTGGCGTGGGCAGGAAGCTCACGTCCAGCGGTTGTGCGCGCCACCAGTCAAGCAAGGCGTCGATGTCTTCACTGCCGTCGTGGGCCGGTGCGATGTGCAGGGTCGCGCCCACGCACAACGCCGGCCAGACTTCCCAGGCCATGGCATCGAAGCCAAATCCGGCGAGGCTTGAGGTGTGGCGGCCAGCACGCAAATCAAAGGCTGAGCAGTGCCAATCGATCAGGTTCGACAAGGTGCGGTGTTCGACCATGACGCCCTTGGGCAACCCGGTGGAGCCAGAGGTATAGATCACGTAAGCCAGATGCGCGGCATTGAGACTCGGCAATTGCGGGTTACCGGTGATGCCCGCCGGCCAGGTCCGCGAGTCCAGATTGAGCACTGGCACGGCCAGCATCGGCAGGCGTTCGCGCAGCTCGGTGCTGGTCAACACGGCCACGGGTGCACTGTCGCGCAGCAGATGCAGCAGGCGTTCGGCCGGGTGCGCCGGATCGACCGGCACGTAACCGGCGCCGGCCTTGAGAATCGCCAGCAGCCCGACCAGAGCCTCCAGCCCGCGTCGGCCAACGATGGCAACGCGGTCATCCGGCTGCACGCCCAGACCGATCAACTGATGCGCCAGGGCGTTGGCCTTGTGGTTCAACTCGGCAAAGGTCAGCGCCTCGCCCCCATGAACGGCCGCCAGCGCCTCCGGACGGGCCAGCACCTGCGCTTCGAAACGCTGATGAACGGGCAGCGCCGCCGGGTAATCGACCTGGCTGGCGTTGAATTCGCGCAACACTTGCTCACGCTCTGCGGCCGGCAGCACCGACAACTGGTTCAGCGGCGTCTCGGGCGCCTGTTCGAGCGCCGATAACAATTGCTCCACCGCACACAACAGGTAGGCGCAGAGACGTCCACCCTCGACGGCGCTACTGGCCAGCAACGTCAGGCTGAGCCGGTCGCCGAAGTCGTCGATGCTCAGGGTCAGCGGGTAATTGGTGCGTTCTTCCGAGCGCAACACACTGATGCCTTCCCACGCGGCGAGTGCTTCGTCGCCGGCAGCGGCACTGGAGGCGCTGTGTCGATAATTGAGCAGCGTGCTGAACAACGGCGAAGAAGCGACCACACCGCTGCAGCGTTGCGCCAGCGCCAGCGGCGCATGTTCATGACGCATCAAGGTAGTCAGCCGCGCGTGGGTGGCCTTGACCGCCTCACCGACGGCGAGCGCTGCGATGTCCACACGCAACGGCAACGTGTTGATGAAGATGCCCAGCGCGCGTTCGGTGCCTTCGGCATTTTGCATGCGCCCCATCAACACGGTGCCGAAGACCACGCTCACTTGCCCGGTCAGGGCATTGAGCACTTGCCCCCAACCGAGGTGAAACAGGCTCGCCACGCTCACGCCCAGCCGCCGCGCCTGGGCCCGCAGGCGGCGATTGAGTTGCGGGTCGAGCGCCTGGCTGAATTCGACGACGTCGCTGCCGTCACCGTGTACGCCTTGCAATCCGTACGGCAGGGTCGGCTCGTCGATGTCAGCGAGCATGTCGCGGAAAAACGCTTCGTGTTCCGCCTCGCTGATGCCCAATCGCGCTTGCGCCACGTAATTGCGAAACGGCACGGGCGGGCCCAACCGCGCGGCGTGTCCGCACAGGCAGGCCTGCAATTCCTCGCTGACCACCGCCAGGGCCGAGTGGTCCATCGCCAGGTGATGGAACAGCAGCATCGCGACGATGCGTTGCCCGCTCACATCCCGGGCATGCGCCAAGCGCAACAGCGGCGCACGGGTCACGTCGAGACGGAACTGCCTGGCGTCGAAACGGGCGTGCAACTGTGCCAGGGCATCACCGCCATCGGCTTCCAGAGTCACTTCTTCCAGCGGCAGGCGCACATCGCGCATGACCACTTGCAGCGGTGTGTCGAGGCCTTCCCAGACCACCGCCGTGCGCAGGATGTCGTGACGATCGATCACCGTTTGTAACGCATCGACAAATGCCTGCAAACGCTCTGCCCCGCTGAAAGCGAATTGAGCCTGCATGACATACGGATCGCCGTGTTGGGCGCTGACGTGGTGATAAAGAATGCCTTCCTGCAATGGCGTCAACGGATAGATGTCTTGCACGTTGGCAGCCCCGCCGGGGATGCCTTCGATCAGGTGATCCAGGGCGTCCTGACTCAGTTGCGTCAGGGTCAGCATCGCCGGGGTGATGTGCGTGCAACCAGGGCCGATGCCATTGGCCGGCACTTCGACCTGCCCGACACGCGCCGCCGAATACTCGCCGGCCTTGATCAACTCGATCAACGCCGCCTTGTGCTCGCGCAACGACGCCAGTAGCGCCGGATCGCTCAAGGCCTGCTTGTTGCCATTGACGCGCAACTGCTCGTCCGTGACCGTCAACTGGATGTCTCGGGCCTTGAGTGTCGCCAACAAAGGGTTCAGGTTCACAGGACGATCTCCATTCTTTCCGTGATTGCTGCATAGCCGGCCAGGGTCGGTTGTTCGAACAACGCCCGGACATCCGCCTCCAGGCCTTCCTGTTGCAGACGGCCGACCAGGCTCACCGCCAGCAACGAATGTCCGCCCAATTCGAAAAAGTGGTCATGCCGCCCGACTCGTTCGACATTGAGCAATTCGCCCCACAGCCGCGCCAGCGTGATTTCCACCTCGCCGACCGGCGCCTCGTAGGGGCGGTTGTTGAGCGAATCCTGATTGGGTGCCGGCAACGCCTTGCGGTCGAGTTTGCCGTTGGGGCTGAGCGGCAGGCGCTCGAGATGGACGAACGTTGCCGGGACCATGTAGTCCGGCAAGGCGTGCAGCAATGCGGCGCGCAGGATGTCGATGTCCAGCCGCAAACCGGTGTAGTACGCCACCAGCCGCTTGTCCCCCGGCACGTCTTCACGGGCCAGCACCGCCGCTTCGTGCACGCCATCGATCCCCGTCAGGCCGGCCTGGATTTCACCCAGTTCGATGCGCAGGCCGCGAATCTTCACCTGATCGTCATTGCGCCCCAGATACTCGATGTGGCCATCGGCCCGATAACGGGCGATATCGCCGGTGCGGTACATGCGCGCTTGCGCCTGCTGGCTGAACGGGTCGCTGAGGAAGCGTTCGGCACTCAGTTCGGCGCGGTTCAGATAACCACGCGCGACCTGCACGCCACCGATGTACAACTCGCCAACCACACCTTGCGGCACCGGTTGTTGCTGCGCGTCGAGGATGTACATCCGGGTGTTGGCAATCGGTTTGCCAATCGGCGTGTTATCCGGCGTGTCCTGCAGCGGCCCGGCGCAACTCCAGGCGGTGACATCCACCGCCGCTTCGGTCGGGCCGTAAAGGTTGTGCAATTGGCTGGCCGGTAACTGCTGTTTGAAACGCCGTACCAGGCTGCCGGGCAACGCCTCGCCACTGCACATCACCTGGCGCAGTGCGGCGCAGCGCTCGGTCTGACCGTGAGCAAGAAACACGTCGAGCATCGACGGCACAAAATGCACGGTGGTGATGTGTTCGCGCTCGATCAGCTCGCTCAGGTAGGCCGGCTCCTTGTGCCCGCCAGGACGGGCCAGGAGCAAGCGCGCCCCGGTCACCAGCGGCCAGAAAAACTCCCAGACCGAAACGTCGAAGCTGAAGGGGGTTTTCTGCAATACGGTATCTACAGCGCTCAGTGCATAGGCATCCTGCATCCACAACAAGCGGTTGACCACCGCGCGGTGTTCGTTGGCGACACCCTTGGGCTGGCCGGTGGAGCCTGAGGTGTAGATCACGTAAGCCAGATGCGCCGAGGTCAGGCCGCGGACCTGCGGATTGTCCGCCGGCAAGTCGTGCCAACTGTCGTGTTCCAGATTGACCACTGGCACCGCCAGCGCACTCGCCAGCGCGGCCGTGTTGCCTTGCACCAGCACCGCCACCGGCGCGCTGTCGGCGAGCATGTAAGCAATGCGCTCGGCCGGGTAGTCCGGGTCCAGCGGGACATAAGCGCCGCCAGCCTTGAGGATAGCCAACAGGCCGACAACCATCGCCACACTGCGTTCGACACAGATCGCCACCCGCGCATCGGCCTGAACCCCAAGCCCGATCAGATGATGGGCCAGGCGGTTGGCGCGCTCGTTGAGTTGCTGGAAGTCGAGGCGCTGGTCAGCCATTTGCAACGCCGGTGCGTGCGGGGTGCGCAACACCTGGGCTTCGAACAGACCGTGCAAAGTCTGCTGCAGGTTGTAATCGACCGCCGTCGCGTTGAATTCGAACAGCAGGCGCTGACGCTCGGCGTCAGGCAGGACCGACAACTGATTGACAGGTTGCTGCGGCGCGCGCTCCAAGGCATCGACCAGCGCCTGCAACGCGGTTTCCATATAAGTACAGATACGCAACGCACCGACCTGCGCCAAGGTCATCGCGGTGAGCCTGAAGCCTGTGCCCAGGTCATCGACGTTGAGCGTCAGCGGGTAGTTGGTGCGTTCCTCACTGCTTAAGGTCTCGATGCCTTGCCACGCCGGGTGTGCCTGGGCAGGCGTGGCGCTGCCATGCCGGTAGTTGAGCATCGCGCTGAACAGCGGCGCCGGCGCCGCAATCCGGCTGCAACGCTGGGCCAGTGCCAACGAAGCATGCTCATGCGCCAACAGGCCGGTGAGTTGCCCATGGGTAGCCCGGAGTGCCGCACGCACCGGTTGCGCGCCAAGGTCCACACGCAACGGCAAAGTATTGATGAACATGCCCAGCCCGCGATCGGCACCCGCCCCGCCCTGCATGCGCCCCATCAGTACGGTGCCGAACACCACCCTATCCTGTCCGGAGGTAGCGCCCAGCACTTGTGCCCAGGCCAGATGAAACACGCTCGCGACGCTGATGCCCATGTGCCGTGCCTGACCGCGCAAACGCTGCGCGAGCGCGTCGGGCAGCGCCAGCGAGGCCTCTTCACAAGCATCGGCCGCCGCGTTGACCTCACGCAAGCCGAACGGCAAGGTCGGCTCATCGACATCGCCGAGCATGTCGCGGAAAAACACCTCGTGCTCCGCCTCACTGGTGCCAAGCCGCGCCTGTGCCACGTAGTTGCGATACGGCACTGGCACCGGTAGCGAACGCTGCTCGCCGCCCAGGCTGATCTGCATTTCTTCGCGCACGACTTCCAGCGCCGTGTGATCAAGGGCGATGTGATGGAACAGCAGCAGGCCGGCCACTTGCCCAGTGGCCGGGTCGCGGGCGTACAACAGCCGAATCAGTGGTGCCTGAGTGAGGTCCAGGTTGTCCACCGTCAACTGCTCAAAGGCAACTTCTTCTACCGGCAATTGAGCTTCGCGCCACACCACCTGCACGGGGGCTGCCAGGCCCTGCCAGACAATCGCCGTGCGCAAGATATCGTGGCGCGCCATGACTTGCCGCAGCGCACGGGCGAACGCCTCGACGCGCTCGACACTGGCGAACGTCAGGCGCGAATGCAGCACGTACGGATCGTTTTGCGCAGCCGAGATGTGGTGATAAAGAATGCCTTCCTGCAACGGCGCCAACGGGTAAATGTCCTGCACATTGGCCGCACCGCCCGGCACCGTGGCAACGATGCGGTCGAGCGTCGCCTGGTCCAGTTCAAGCAGACTGAGCATGTCCGGCGTGATGTGATCGCAGTCCGCTGCGATGCCATTGGCCGGGACCACGATTTCCCGTCCGCTGCCGACGGCCGCTGCCAGCGCTGCCAGTGTCGGCTGGTCGAACAGCACGCGCACGTCGGTGCTCAGGTCGATCTGGCGCATGCGCTCGATGACGCTGACCGCCAGCAGCGAATGCCCGCCCAGTTCAAAGAAGTTGTCGTGCCGGCCGACCCGTTCGACCTTGAGCACTTCGCTCCAGATTTGCGCCAGCGCGGTTTCCACCGAGCCTCGCGGCGCTTCGTACTGGCGGCTCAGCCAGGCGTTTTGCTCCGGCTCCGGCAAAGCCTGGCGGTCGAGTTTGCCGTTGGCGGTCAGCGGCAAACTGTCCAGCCGAACATAAGCCGCCGGCAGCAAGGCTTGCGGCAGGCGCATCTGCAGATGCTCGCGCAGGTCGTCGAGGTCCAGCGGCGCGCGGGCGGTGAACCAGGCCAGCAACTGACCGTCACGCACCTGGGCGACGGCCTCTTGCAAGGCCGGATGACTGGCGAGTGCCGCTTCGATTTCGCCCAGTTCCACACGCACGCCACGCAGCTTCACCTGATCGTCGTTGCGCCCCAGATACTCCAGCGTGCCGTCGGTACGCCACCGCACAAGGTCGCCAGTGCGGTACATGCGCGCGCCCCGTTCCTGGCTGAACGGATCGGCAAGAAAGCGTTCGGCGGTCAGTTCATCGCGGTTCAGATAGCCCCTGGCCACGCCTGCACCGGCTACGTACAACTCACCTTTGACACCCACCGGCAGTGGGTTCTGTTGCGCATCAAGGACATACACCTTGGCATTGGCGATTGGCCGGCCGATGTGCAGTGGCTGCCCGCACTCGATGCGACCCGACGTCGCCACCACCGTGGCTTCGGTCGGGCCGTAGTTGTTGATCACGTCGAAGGTCTGGTTACGCGGGAACTGCCTGAGCTTGTCGCCACCGATCAGCAGCGTGCGCAAGGTCGGGTGGCCCAGCTCACGGCTGAACGCGTATTCAGCCACCGGCGTCGGTAGAAAACTCACCTGCAACGGCTGCGCGCGCCACCATTCGAGCAATTCATCGAGGTGTTCATTGCCGATCGCTGCCGGTGGCAAGTGCACAGTGGCGCCCACACACAACGCCGGCCAGACCTCCCAGGCCATGGCATCAAAACCGAACCCGGCAATGCTGGCGGTATGGCTGCCGGCGCGCAGGTCGAACGCAGCGGCGTGCCAGTGCACAAGGTTTTCCAGTGTGCGGTGTTCGACCATCACCCCTTTCGGCTGGCCGGTGGAGCCTGAGGTGTAGATCACATAGGCGAGATTGTCCGCAGTCAAACCCTCGACCTCAGGGCTGTGTTCCGGCAGGTCATGCCACCGCTCATCGCCAAGATCAATCACCGGCACCTCCACAGTGCCCGGATCCACGCCCGACACCAGCAGCGCCAGCGGTGCACTGTCGGCCAGCAAATAGGCGATGCGCTCGGCCGGATGCGCCGGATCGATCGGCACATAGGCAGCGCCGGCCTTGAGTACCGCCAGCATCGCCAGCAACATGTGCGGGCCGCGCCGGGTGGAAATCGCCACCCGCGCGTCCGGCCTGACGCCCAGTTCGAGCAGATAATGCGCGAGACGATTGGCCTGTTGATCCAGCTGCGCATAGGTCAGCTGTTGCTCGCCGGCTTGCACCGCCACAGCCTCCGGATTGAGCAAGGCCTGCGCCTCGAACAATCGGTGCACGGTTTGCGCGGGCGGGAAAGCCGTAGCGCTGGCGTTGAACTGCGTCAGCACGCGTTGATGCTCGAACGGCGGCAGGATCGCCAGACGATTCAGCGCCTGCCCGGGGTTTTCCTCCAGCGCCGACACCAGCGCCGTCAGTGCGCACTGCATCAGTTCACAGACCCGTTGTGCCCCCACCTCGCCAGGTGTCAGCACCGCCAGATCGAAGCCTTCGCCCAGATCGTTGATGCTCAGCGTCAGCGGATAATGGCTGCGCCCGTCGTGGGCGAGAAACTCGATCCCTTGCCACGCCGCCTCAGCCGTCTGGCGCGCGGCGCTGTGACGATAGTTGAGCACCGAACTGAACAGTGGCGACGGCGCCGCGACAGCACTGCATCGCTGAGCAAGGGCCAGCGAGGCATGTTCATGGCCGAGCAGCGCGGCCAGGCGTTGATGCACATCGCGCAGTGCGGCGCCGACGCCGTGTTCGGCCACCTCCACACGCAACGGCAAGGTATTGATGAACATGCCCAGTGCCCGGTCAGCGCCCTCACCGCCCTGCATCCGCCCAAGCAGCACGCTGCCGAACACCACGCGCGGCTGGCCGGCGGTGACCGCCAGCACCTGCGCCCAAGCCAAGTGGAACAGGCTGGCCGCGCTCACCCCGAAGCTGCGCGCCTGCGCCCGCAAGCGCTGGCTCAACTCCAGCGGCAGTGCGCTGACATGGGATTCGATATCGCGCCCATCTCCCGCGACCTCACGCAAACCGAACGGCAAGGTCGGCTCGTCGATATCGCCAAGCATTTCGCGAAAGAACGTCTCGTGTTCCTGCTCGCTGACGCCGTGGCGGGCCTGCGCCACGTAGTTGCGGTACGGTGCCGCTGCCGGCAGTGGCTCGGTATGGCCGAGCAGAGTGGCGTGCATTTCCTCCCGCACTACCTCCAGCGCAGTGTGATCGAGAGCAATGTGGTGGAACATCAGCAGCGCCACGACCCGCTTGTTCACGGGATCGTCGGCATACACCAGACGCATCAGCGGTGCCTGCCCGAGGTCCAGACGCCATTGGCGGGCGACGAAGCGTGCTTGCAGTTGTGCGAGTACGTCACCGTCCGCCGACGCCAGCGCAACGGCTTCCAACGCCAACGGCGCGTGCCGCCAAACCACTTGCTGCGGGCTCGGCAGCCCCTCCCAGACCACACTGGTGCGCAAAATATCGTGTCGCGCGATCACCGTTTGCAGCGCATTGGCGAACGCGTGCAGCCGATGGATGTCGGCAAACGCCAGACTCGATTGCAGCAGATACGGGTCGCCGGCGCCGGCGCTGATGTGGTGGTAAAGAATGCCTTCCTGCAACGGCGCCAGCGGATAGATTTCCTGCACGTTGGCCGCGCCGCCCGACACCGTGGCGACGATGCAATCGACACTGGCCTGATCCAGTTCGCTGAGGCTCAACATGTCCGCGCTGATGTAACGGCAATCGCGAGGTATGCGATTGGCCGGCACCGCAATCTCGCGCCCGCTGCCCATCGCTGCGGCCAGTGCGGCCAGGGTCGGCTGGCTGAACAGCACCCGCACATCAGCACTCAGGCCGAGCTGACGCAGGCGTTCGATCAAGCTCACGGCGAGCAGTGAATGCCCGCCGAGTTCGAAGAAATTGTCATGGCGCCCGACCTGCCCGACCTTGAGCAGATCGCTCCAGATCTGCGCCAGGGCGGTTTCCAGCGGACCTTGCGGCGCCGCATATTCATGGCTGAGCCACGCGCTCTGATCCGGCTCCGGCAAGGCTTTTCGGTCGAGTTTACCGTTAGCGGTCAGCGGCATGGCGTCGACGCGGACATAGGCGGCCGGGATCAGCGCCTCGGGCAGGCGACTCTGCAAATGATCGCGCAAGTCGGCGATATCTACCGCGCGGCGCTCGCTGAACCACGCCAGCAGCCGCCCGTCACGCACCAGCACCACGACGTCTTGCACGCCGCTGTGGGTCCTCAGTGCGGCTTCGATTTCGCCGGGCTCGATGCGCACGCCACGCAGTTTGACTTGATCGTCATTGCGCCCCAGGTATTCGAGCGTGCCGTCCGCGCGCCAACGCGCGACGTCGCCGGTGCGGTACAGACGCCCGTGCGGTTCATCGCTGAACGGGTCTTGCAGGAACATTTCGGCGGTCAATGCCGGGCGATTCAAATAGCCCCGTGCGACCCCGGCACCGCCGACATACACCTCCCCCGGCACACCGACCGGCACCGGTTGTTGCTGACTGTCCAGCAGATAAACTGTGCCATTGGCAATCGGCCGGCCGATGTGCAATACCTGCCCAGCCTCGATGCGACCCGATGTTGACACCACCGTGGCTTCGGTCGGGCCGTAGTTGTTGATCACGTCGAAGGTCTGGTTACGCGGGAACTGCCTGAGCTTGTCGCCACCGATCAGCAGCGTGCGCAAGGTCGGGTGGCCCAGCTCACGGCTGAACGCGTATTCAGCCACCGGCGTCGGTAGAAAACTCACCTGCAACGGCTGCGCGCGCCACCATTCGAGCAATTCATCGAGGTGTTCATTGCCGATCGCTGCCGGTGGCAAGTGCACAGTGGCGCCCACACACAGCGCCGGCCAGACCTCCCAGGCCATGGCGTCAAAACCGAACCCGGCAACGCTGGCGGTATGGCTGCCGGCGCACAGGTCGAACGCGGCGGCGTGCCAGTGCACGAGATTTTCCAGCGTGCGATGTTCGACCATCACCCCTTTCGGCTGGCCGGTGGAGCCTGAGGTGTAGATCACGTAAGCCAGATGCGCCGGGGTCAGCGCCGGCAGTCGGGGGTTGCGCGCGGACAACTGCGCCCAGCTGTCGCTGTCCAGATCGATCAACGACACCGTGCCCAGCAGGGTGCGTGTCGACGCCTCGGCCAGCACCGCTACGGGATCGCTGTCCTGCAACAGATAGGCGATGCGCTCGCGCGGATAGGCCGGATCGACCGGCACGTAAGCGGCGCCTGCCTTGAGAATCGCCAGCAGCGCGACGAGCATCTGAGGACTGCGGCGCAAGCACACGGCGACGCGGTCATCCGGATGTACGCCGAGGGCGATCAGGTGGTGGGCCAGGCGATTGGCGCGCTGATTCAGTTCGGCGTAACTCAAACGCTGCTCGCCCTGCACCGCCGCCCACGCCTGGGGATTGGCCAGCGCCTGCGCTTCGACCAGGCGCTGCACAGTCTGCGCCGGCGGGAACGGCTGGGCGGTGTCGTTGAAGGCAAACAACACCTTATGACGCTCGCCCGGCGAGACAATCGACAATTGTTCAACCGGCAGCGCCGGCGTGTGCTCGAGTGCGGTCACCAGACTGTGCAACGCGGTTTGCAGGTAATCGCAGACGCGCGCGCCATCCACCTGCGACACGGCCTGTACGTTCAACAGGAAACCGTCGCCCATGTCGTCAACGCTGACCACCAGTGGGTAATTGCTGCGCTCACGCGAGCAAAGAATCTCGATGCCGTCCCATTTCACGCTGGCCGCGTCCGGCTGACTGTGGCGGTAATTGAGCAGCGTGCTGAACAGCGGCAGCGTCGCGGCGACGCCACTGCAACGTTGGGCCAGCGACAGTGAAGCCTGCTCGTGTCCAAGCAGTTGGGCCAGGCGTTGATGGGTGGCGCGCACGCTGTCCTGCACCGATTCGGCGGCGACGCTGACGCGCAGCGGCAGGGTATTGATGAACATGCCCAACGCGCGGTCCGCACCCTCACCGCCCTGCAGGCGCCCGAGCAGCACGGTACCGAAAACCACCTCTTGCTGGCCGGACACCTGCGCCAGTACTTGTGCCCAGGCTTGATGAACCAGGCTGGCGATGCTGAGACCGAGACGCCGCGACAACGCGCGCAAACGTTGGCCGAGGCCCTCATCGACAGTCAATTGGCTGTCGACAACGGCACTGCCGTCGCCGAGCACGTCCTGCACACCGAAGGCCAGCGTGGGTTCGCTGATATCGCCGAGCATGTCGCGGAAAAACGCCGCGTGCGCCGCGTCATCGGCGCCAGCACGGGCCTGGGCCACGTAGTTGCGATACTGCACCGCTGGCGGCAAATCCTTTGTTTGCCCGTGCATCAGGTCGCTCATTTCCGTCACCAGCACTTCGAGTGCTGTGTGATCCAGGACGATGTGATGCATCAGCAGGATGCCGACCCAGCGTTGGTTGGCGCGGTCTTCGGTGTAGGCAAAACGCATCAGCGGGGCAGACTTGAGGTCGAGGCGATAGTGACGCGGATCGAAACGCGCCTGCATTTGCTCCAGCACATCGCCGACGAGCCCGTCGGCATCGACCCGTTCAAGGGTCAGTGGCGCCTCACGCCAGACCACCTGCACCGGCTCCTCCAGCCCCTCCCAGACCACGCTGGTGCGCAGGATATCGTGCCGGGCGATCACGCTGTTTAACGCGCGGACAAAGGTTTTGATCTGCGCCAGCCCGGCGAACGCGAACTGCGCCTGCAACACGTAGGGATCGCCAGCGTGGGCGGCGAGGTGGTGATAGAGAATGCCGGCCTGCAACGGCGCCAGTGCGTAGATGTCCTGGACGTTGGCGACACCGCCGGGGACGCTGGCAAGCACCGTGTCGATACCGGCCTGATCCAGATCGGCCAATGGCAGTTTATCCGGGGTGATCAACGTGCAGCCGGGTTCGATGCGATTGGCCGGTACGACATAACTCGGTGTCGCCCCGAGGGTCGCCGCCAACGCCGCCACGCTCGGCTGCCCGAACAGCACGCGGACATCGCACTGCAAGTCATGCTGGCGCATGCGTTCGATCAGCTTGACCGCCAGCAGCGAATGTCCGCCCAGTTCGAAAAAGTTGTCATGCCGGCCTACTTGTTCGACGCCGAGCAAGCGCTGCCAAATGTCCGCAATGAGATGTTCTATCGCGCCCTGCGGCGCCTCGAACCCGCGCCGTGCGAACGCATCACTGTCGGGCGGCGGCAATGCTTTGCGGTCGAGCTTGCCGTTGGCGGTCAGCGGCAAGGCGTCGAGCCGCACGAACGCACTCGGCACCATGTAGTCTGCCAGCGAGCCGAGCAGCGTGTCGCGTAATTGCGCCACGCTCGGTTCTTCGTCATCAGCGATCCAGTACGCCACCAGCCGCGGGTCGCCGGGGCTGTCTTCACGGGCGATCACCACAGCTTCGCGCACACCGTTACAGGCCGACAGGCGCGCCTGAATCTCGCCCAGTTCGATGCGAAAGCCACGAATCTTCACCTGATCATCGTTGCGCCCCAGATAGTCGAGGCTGCCGTCGGCCGCCCAGCGCGCCAGGTCGCCGGTCTTGTACAGGCGCACATCGGCAGTCGCGCTGAAAGGGTTGCGAATAAACCGCTCGGCGCTCAGCTCTGGACGATTGAGATAACCGCGCGCCACGCCCGCGCCACCGACATACAACTCGCCGGTCACACCGACCGGCACCGGTTCGCATTGAGCGTCCAGCACGTAAAGCTGCAAATCGGGGATGCGCCCGCCAATCGGGCTGACGCCGACCAACTGCGCGTCAGCTGCCTGCAGCGGTCGATACGTCACGTGCACCGTGGTTTCGGTGATGCCGTACATGTTGACCAGCCGCGTACCGGCGTTACCGACCCGGGCAAACCACGGTTTGAGCAACCCAGGCTCCAGCGCTTCGCCGCCGAAAATCACCTCGCGCAGTGAATGTTGCAGCGCGCTGCGGCCCTGCGCGGCGACTAACTGGCGGAACGCGCTGGGCGTCTGATTGAGTACCGTTACACCGCTGCGACAGAGCAACGCATAGCATTCGTCCGGGGAACGGCTGACGGTTTGCGGAACCAGCAGCAATTGCCCACCGAAGGCCAGCGCCGCCCAGATTTCCCACACCGAAAAATCGAAAGCGAACGAGTGGAACAACGCCCCGACATCCTGCTCATTGAACTGAAACCAGTCGGCGGTCGCCGAGAACAGCCGCGCCACGTTGCGATGTTCAACCATGACCCCCTTGGGCAAACCCGTCGAGCCAGAGGTGTAAATCACGTAAGCCAGATGCGCCGACGTCAGCCCGGCAACGTGCGGGTTGCCTTCGGATTCGGCGCGCAGTTGGGGGCTGCCGAGGTCGATCTGAGGCACCTCGGACGCGCCAACGCATGTGCCTGTGGCGGCTTGTATCAGCACTGCCACCGGGGCGCTGTCCTGCAACGTGAAGGCGATTCGCTCCTGCGGATACGCCGGGTCGATCGGCACATAAGCAGCGCCGGCCTTGAGCACACCGAGCAAGCCGACAATCATTTGCGGGCCCCGCTCGACACAGATCGCCACGCGTTGATCCGGACGGATACCCAGCGCCAGCAAGTGATGGGCGAGCTGATTGGCGCGGCGATTGAGTTCGCCGTAACTGAGGGTCTGCTCATCGAAGATCAACGCAGTGGCGTCGGGCCGCGCCTGCGCATGGGCTTCGAACTGTTGATGAATCAAAGGGGTATCGGCAAAGTGTGCGAGCGGTGCGTTGACGCCATACAGCAGATGCTCGCGCTCGCTCGCCGGCAGGATACCAATACTGTGCAGCGGCGTTGGCGCGCCCGTCTGCAGTGCTTCGACCAGACCTCGCAGGGTGGTCTGCAAATAATCGGCGATCCGTTGCGCGCCAAGACGGATGTCCGCCAGAGCGGTGATACGCAGATCTTCGCCCAGATCATCAATGTTGACGGTCAGCGGATAGTTAGTGCGTTCGCGAGCGCCCAATACCTGCACGCCCGGGGCGATATCAATAATCTCGGCGACTTCATCGACGCTGCTGTGACGGTAATTGAGGATCGCGCTGAACAGCGGCGTCGGCACGGCCACGGCGCTGCAGCGTTGGGCCAGCGCCAGCGAGGCTTGTTCATGGCCGAGCAACGCGGTCAGGCGGCGATGGGTCAGCAGCACGCCGGCGCGCACATCGTCCGCGCCGACATCCACCCGTAGCGGCAAGGTATTGATGAACATCCCCAACGCGTGTTCACCACCCTCGCCGGCCGCCATCCGCCCGAGCAGTACCGTGCCGAACACCACCGCCGTACGCCCGGATAACTGGCCGAGCACCCGCGCCAACGCCAGGTGCATGACACTCGCCACGCTCACGCCCAATTGCCGCGCCTGCTCGCGCAGTGCCTGGCTCAGGGCGCCGTCGAGCATCAATGAGGCTTCTTCGATCGAGTGCCCGTCGCCCTGCACGTCCCGTAACCCGCAAGGCAGTGTCGGCTCGTCGATATCGGCAAGCATTTCGCGAAAGAACGCCTCGTGGGCCGGCTCGTTCGCCCCCAGCCGCGCCCGCGCCAGGTGATCGCGATACGGCACCGCTGGAGCCACCTGCACGGTCTGCCCGAGCAAAAACGCCTGCGTCTCGCGGCGCACCACGTCAAGGGCGAGGTGATCCATGATCAGGTGATGAAACAGCAACAACGCGACCACACGGCCGTTGTCTGGATCGTTGGCGAACACCAGACGCAACAGCGGCGCTTGCTGGACATCGAGACGGAAATGTTGCGGATCATGGCGGTGCAACAGTTGCTCGAGCACGTCACCCGTGCCGCTCGGATCGAGTTCTTCGCAGTGCAACGAAGCCTTGCGCTGGACCACTTGCAGCGGTTCGTCCAGGCGCTCCCAGATAAACGAAGTGCGCAGAATGTCGTGGCGGCCAATCATCCATTGCAACGCGTCGGCGAAGGCTTGCAGACGCTCACGGCTGTCAAAGGCGAAGCGTGCTTGCGACACGTACGGATCGCCCGCTGGTGCCGACAAATGCAGGTAGAGCATGCCCTCCTGCAGCGGCGCCAAGGGGTAGATGTCCTGCAGGTTCGCCGCACCGCCCGGCACGCCGGCGACGATGCGGTCGAGGGTGGGTTGATCCAGCGTCACCAGCGGCAGCATGTCCGGGGTTATGCGAAAGGCCGGACTCAGCCAGTCACCGTTGTGCCGGGCGACCAGCTCAAGCAGTTGCGCCTTGTGGGTGGCGAGGCTGTCCCACAACGCATCGTCCAGCGCGTCGTCACTGCCCAGAATGACCAGGTCTTCATCTTCCTGTTGAAGGCGGATCGCATGGGTGGAAATAACTGCCATCAGTTCGCTGAAATGCATGGGATAACCTGCTGTAAAGACGAGAAAAAGGCACACGCTGCAGCGAGTCCGTGCACGCGGCGCGCAGCCCGGAAAAGCTAAAACATCGGCGCGGCGCTGGCTGACATGGGAAGCCGGGACAAGCCCTGCTCTGGACAGCAGCGCAGACGCATCTGCGGGCGCGCACCGCCCCCCGCAGATGCGTTCACCGGATCAGAGCCGACGCTTGCGGTTGAGCTGCGGAATCGTGGTCGGCGCGATGTTGACCGTATGCGTTTGCCGCGAGGTCTGCGCCGCCAGTGCCGCCAGCGTCGGCTGACTGAACAGCGTGTGCGCATCGACATGCAGCCCGGCCTGACGCATGCGCGCCACCAGACTCACGGCGAGCAACGAATGCCCGCCCAACTCGAAGAAGTTGTCGTTGCGCCCGACCTGGTCAATGCCCAGCGTCTCGGCCCAGACCCGCGCCACGGCCTGTTCGATGTCGCCCTCGGGCGGCACGTAAGCGCGGCTGAGCAAGTGCTCGGCGCCGGGCGCCGGCAACGCCTTGCGGTCGATCTTGTCGTTGGGCGTCAGTGGCATCGCTGCAAGCCGCACGAATGCGGCCGGAACCATGTACTCCGGCAATTGCTGCAAGACCTGCTCACGCAGGTCTTCGATGCGCGGCGCAGCGTGACCGTCGCGCACGGTGAAGTACGCCACCAGGCGCTCGTCGCGCACCAGCACCAGCGCTTCGCGCACGGCGCCATGTTCAATCAGCCGGGCTTCGATTTCCCCCGGTTCCAGGCGCAGGCCGCGCAGCTTCAACTGAAAATCGCTGCGACCGAGAAATTCGAGATTGCCGTCCGCCTGGTAGCGCACCCGATCACCGCTGCGATACAAGCGATCACCGGCCACGAACGGGCTGTCAATGAAGCGTTCAGCCTGTATCTGCGGCAATCGGTGATAGCCACGCGCGACGCCTGCGCCGCCGATGTGCAGCTCGCCGCTGACACCCAACGGCACTGGCTGATCGTTGCCGTCAAGGATATACAGCCGCGTATTGCCCAGTGCCTTGCCGATCGGTACGACGCGTTCGGGCACCGGCTCATGAGGCTCCAACGTCCAGGCACTGCTGTCGACCGTGGTTTCGGTCGGGCCGTAAACGTTGTGCAGGCGCACCCACGGTAAGCGTTCGCGCACGGCCCGGGCCAACGCGACGGTCAGGTCGCCACCACCACAGAACACGTCGGTGAGGCTGGTGCAGGCACTGACATCGTCCTGCTCGAGGAATTGCTGCAACAACGCCGGAACGAACTTGACCACGCTGATGCGCTGTTCGCGGATCACTTGCGTGACGTAAGCCGAATCGCGGTTGCCATCAGGACGCGCCAGCACCAGCCGCAAGCCAGCGCTCAATGGCCAGAAAATCTCCCACACCGAGCTGTCGAAGCTGAACGGCGCCTTTTGCAACAGCGCGCCGTCTGCGGTCGGCGGTCGAATCTGCGAGCCCCAGTGCATGAGGTTGCAAACACTGCGGTGTTCAATCATTACGCCCTTGGGTGTCCCCGTGGAGCCTGACGTGTAGATCATGTAAGCCAGGTTCGACGCATTCAGGCCCGGCACTTGCAGGTTGCCGCTCGGCGCGTCGTCCCAGGTGCTGCGGTTGAAGTCGACCACGGTAGCATCCGTGTCACCTATCAAATTGCGAGTCGCCGCGTGCAGCAGCACCGCCACCGGAGCGCTGTCGCGCAACATGAATTGCAGACGCGCCAGCGGATAGTCCGGGTCCAGCGGAACATAGGCGCCACCGGCCTTGAGAATCGCCAGCAAGCCGATTACCAGCTCAAGACTGCGCTCGACACAGATCGCCACCCGGTCATCCGGTTGCACGCCTTGTTCGCGCAGGTGATGGGCCAGGCGGTTCGCCTGTTCATTGAGTTGTCGCCAGGTCAGTTGCGCGTCGCCGGCCTGCAACGCAATCGCATCCGGCTGACGTTGCACCTGCCGTTCGAACAACACGTGGAGCGGCTGCTCGAGCGGACATTCGACTTCGGTTGCGTTGAAGTGGGTCAGCAACTGCTCTCGTTCTGTCGGCGGCAGAATCGGTAGTCGGTTCACCGGCAGATCCGAGTCCTGTTCCAGGGCGTCAACCAGCCCGCTCACGGCCATCTGCATGTACCCGCCAATCCGTTGCGCGCCGATGCGGGTCAGCGCCCTGGCAGTCAGTTGCAAGCCATCACCGAAATCGTCGACGCTCAAGGTCAGCGGGTAATTGGTGCGTTCTTCGTTGGCCAGGGTTTCGATGCCGTGCCAGTCCGGCCCTTCGGCATTGCCGTTCTGACGGTCGCTGTGCCGATAGTTGAGCAGCGTGCTGAACAGCGGAGTCGGCGCCGCCACGCCACTACAGCGCTGGGCCAGCGCCAGCGAGGCGTGTTCGTGCCCGAGCAATCCGGTCAGGCGCTGGTGGGTGGCCTGCACGGCGGTTAGCGCAGTCGCAGCGACATCGACCCGCAAGGGCAAGGAGTTGATGAACACGCCCAGTGCGCGGTCGGCGCCCTCGCCGCCCTGCATGCGCCCCATTAACACCGTGCCAAACACCACTCGCTCACGCCCCGACGTGGCCGCCAGCACCCGCGCCCAGGCCAGGTGAATCAGGCTCGCTACGCTGACGCCGAGCCGGCGCGCCTGCTGGCGCAGACGTCCGTCGAGTTCGGCGGCCAGTGGTTGCTGCGACTCCTCGATACCGCGGCCATCGCCTTGTACGTCGTGCAGACCGAACGGTAGCGTCGGCTCATCGATATCGCCGAGCATCTCGCGAAAAAAGCCTTCATGCTCCGTCTCGCTGACGCCCAGCCGCGCTTGCGCCACATAGTTGCGGTACGGCACAGCTGGCGGCAACGGCTCGCGCTGCCCGGCAAGGCTGGCGGACAGTTCGGCACGCAGCACTTCAAGCGCAATGTGATCCATCGCCAAGTGATGGAACAACAACACACCGACCATCCGCCCCTTGCCCGGATCGCGGGCAAACAGCAAGCGCAGCAGCGGTGCCTGGCTGACGTCGAGGCGATAGCGGCGCGCGTCAAACCGTCGATGCAATTGATCGAGAACGTCACCCTGGGCGGGGTCAATCCTGACCTCCTGTACCGGCAGTTCGACTTGGCGCAGAACCACCTGCACCGGCGTGACCAGCCCCTCCCAGACCACGGCAGTGCGCAGGATATCGTGTCGGGCCATGGCCTGACGCAATGCATCGGCAAAGGCTTCGACACGCTCCAGACTGTCGAAGGCGAGGTGCGATTGCAGCAAGTACGGATCGCCCTGCGTGGCGGTGATGTGGTGGTACAGAATGCCGTCCTGCAACGGTGCCAGCGGATAGATATCCTGCACGTTGGCGGCACCACCGGGCACGCTGGCAACCACGCGGGCGAGGGTGGCCTGATCCAGCTCGACCAGCGACAGCATGTCGGGGCTGATAGCGGTGCAACCGTCCGGAATGCGATTGGCCGGCACGTCGACTTCACGCCCGCTGCCAACGGCCGCCGCCAGTGCGGCCAGGGTCGGCTGGCCGAACAACACCCGCACGTCACAACTCATGCCGAGCTGGCGCATACGCTCGATCAAATTGACCGCCAGCAGCGAGTGCCCGCCGAGTTCAAAGAAATGGTCGTGGCGGCCGATCCGCGTTACCTGCAACACCTCGGCCCATATCTGTGCCAACGCCGTTTCGACGTCGCCCTGCGGCGGCGCATAGTCACGGCGAATCAAGGCGTCCGGGCCCGGCGCCGGCAAGGCCTTGCGGTCGAGTTTGCCGTTGGCGGTCAGCGGCAGCGTCGTGAGCCGCACGTAGGCCTGCGGCAACATGGCACTGGCCAGGCGTGCTTGCAGATAAGCATGCAACTCGACGATGTCCACGGGCCGGCGTTCGCTGAACCACGCCAACAACTGCCCATCGCGCGCCAGCACCACCGCCTCCCGGACGGCGTCGTGGCTGCTCAGTACAGCCTCGACTTCGCCCGGCTCGACACGCACGCCACGGATTTTTACCTGGTCATCACTGCGCCCCAGATATTCCAGCGTGCCGTCGTGCTGCCAGCGTACCCGATCACCAGTGCGATACAGACGCGCCTCGGGCACTTCGCTGAACGGGTCGCGCAGGAAGCGTTCGGCGCTGAGGTCTGCGCGGTTCAGGTAACCTCGCGCGATACCGGCGCCGCCGATGTACAGCTCACCGGCGATACCGATTGGCAGCGGTCGCTGCTGTTCGTCGAGGACATACACCGTTGCGTTGTTCACCGGTCTGCCGATATGCAGCGTACGGCCGGCCTCTAATTTGCCGGAGGTCGCGACCACGCTGGCCTCGGTCGGACCGTAATTGTTGATCACCTCGAACGATTGCGCGCGGTTGAACTGGCGCAGGCGATCGCCGCCGATCAACAGCGTGCGCAGGGTCGGATGGTCGAGCTGGCGGCTGAACGCATATTCGGCGATGGGTGTCGGCAGAAAACTCACGTCCAGCGGTTGCGCCCGCCACCACGCCAGCAGTGCGTCGATGTCTTCGCCGCCGTCCTGAGCCGGGGCCAGGTGCAGGGTCGCGCCCGCGCACAGGGCCGGCCAGACCTCCCAGGCCATCGCGTCAAAGCCGAATCCGGCCAGGCTTGAGGTGTGCTGGCCAGGGCCGACGTTGAAGGCCTGACAATGCCAGTCGAGCAGATTGCCCAACGCGCGGTGTTCGACCATCACGCCTTTGGGCACGCCCGTGGAACCGGACGTGTAAATCACATAGGCGAGGTTCGCCACGGTCAATCCCGCCACCACAGGGTCGGCGTCGGTGTCGGTCGGCCAGTCGCGACGATCCAGCTCAATCACCGGTACTTGCAGCAACGGCAAGCGGGCGCGCAAATCGCTTTGCGTCAGCACAGCCAGCGGTGCGCAGTCTGTGAGGAGATAGCTCAAGCGCTCGCTCGGGTGAGCCGGGTCGACCGGCACATAAGCCGCGCCAGCCTTGAGTACCGCGAGCAGTCCGGTCAGGGTATCGAGGCCACGCCGGGCGACGACGGCAACGCGATCATCGGGCTGAACTCCGAGCGCAATCAGATGCCGGGCGAGAAAATTGGCTTGGCTGTTGAGTTGGCCATAGGTCAGTTGCTGCCCTTGATAAAGGGCAGCAATGGCGTCGGGCCGCTGCGCTGCTTGCGCGGTAAAGCGCTGGGCAATCGTCTGGTCTTGCGGGAAGTCCGCCTGCGTGGCGTTCCACTGCTGTAACTGACTCGATTCATCCGCGGTGCTCAGGCAGAACTCCGCCGTCGTCAGCGCGGGCTGCTCCAGCCCCTGCTCGAGAATCAGCAGCAAGCGGGCACCCAGCGCTTCGACTTCGGCGGCGTCAAAATAAGCTTGATCGTAAACAAGATGCAGCCAGGCCTGATCGTTGAAGCGATTGCTGCGAAGGTGAACCGCCAGCGGTGTCGCTTCATGACCATTGGAGACTTTGACGGTGTGTGCCGAGGCCGCGCCATAGCGGTAATCGTGGTCGTCCTGCTCGTAGGACACCGAGACTTCGAACAGTTGGGCGCGGTCCTCGCGCAGCAGACCCAGCGCACGATTCATCTCACTCAGGGAAAAGCGCTGATGGCGCAGATCCTGTTTCAGCTCAGCCGCGATGGACCGCACAAGGTCTGCAAACGGCAACTCGCGAGCGAAGCACAAGCGCACGGCGCTGACTTGAGCGAACAAGCCGAGGGTGGTTTTAAAGCGCGCACCCGAGCGATTGAGCAGCGGCAAGCCCACCACCCATTCGTCACGCTGCGCGGTGCGGCTGAAATACACATGCAACGCCGCCAGCAACACGTGGAACGCCGAAGTGCCAAACTGTCGCGCCGACTGTCGCATGCGCTGGTGCAGCAATGCAGGCAACGCTTGCACATAAGCCTGTGACGGTCGCGCCCCTTGGCTGGAACGCTCACGATGACGCGGTAACAACAGCGGCTCCGGCTGCGAACGGTACTTGTCGAGCCAGTAGGCGCGATCACGGGCGTAGCGCTCCGAGGCCTGATAACGCGCATCGTCGTGAATGAATTCGACGTAGGATGGCGGCGAAATCAGCGGTGATTGCCCCTGACTCAGCGCGCTGTAGATGTCGCCCAGGGACTTGAGCATTTGCCCGAAACCCCAGCCGTCCAGAATCAAATGATGGGTCTGAGTCGCCAGCCAATGGCGGTGGCTGTCCAGACGAATCAGACAGAAGCGGAACAGCGGCTGGCCTTCCAGCGGATAAGCCTGCGCCATCTGCTGTTGCACCAGCGCTTGCGCGGCTGTTCGCGCTTCGGCGTGCACGGAAAAATCAAACAGCGGCATCGCCACCGGCATTGTCGGGGCGAATCGCTGGCGGGGCATGCCTTGCCTATCAGCCCCCGGCAGCAGCACGGTGCGCAACGCGTCGTGGCTGGCAACCAGGCACTCGAGCGCCGCGTGCATCACGGTCTTGTCCAGCGGGCCGCACAGTTCGACGTAACCGCCAATGTTGTACAGCGGCGAGTCGCCACGGCTCAACTGGTCCAGCCAGATGTCCCGTTGGGCGGCGGTCAGCGGAAAAGTTTCGCAAGGCACGGACAGATCGTCCGCCGCGT
Organism: Pseudomonas sp. SWRI99; assembly: GCF_014270125.1. Lineage (NCBI taxonomy): Bacteria > Pseudomonadati > Pseudomonadota > Gammaproteobacteria > Pseudomonadales > Pseudomonadaceae > Pseudomonas > Pseudomonas sp. SWRI99. Next base: position 40,126 of record NZ_JABWQR010000014.1, read on the forward strand.
AAGCAGAAGTTGACTGCATAAGATCCATCTCATGTGATTTGCCGCGTATTCAAGCATCGGCCCTGATGAGCGCATGACACCTGAAACCCGGACAAGCGCAACCGACCCCGCATGGCTCTGGACAGCCCTTACACAGCCAGCGGCCTGGCGTTTTCTGCCGGAGCATTGCTGAAAAATCTGTAGGAAAAACACCATGCGCCGATGCTGCCTTTCGCCCAGCCCTGACCGCTGGAAAATCCTTCCGGACCGATCTACCGGGCGCCCGCCGTGACCGGACAGTCACAGAGTTCGTTTGAGCGCCAGTGAGAACCGTCAGGATCCCAGCGCCAACATTCCAAAATAGTGGCACTTTGTGTCCCTGTTTTCCCCTACAGACGCAGGACGAATGCATAGGCTTAAATCCGCTCCAGATCAGTTCAAGGAGAAGTGATCACGCGGTGGCTTTTGGCAGAAACGGCAGACGAAGCAGTAATGGCTCTGAACCAGGGATGAGAAGGATATGAATCTGACCGGCAGTATTCGCAACATGGAAAACCCGCATTTTTATTGGCAACTTGGAGAGCTGATAGCCAGCACCGGCGACGATCACTTCGCCAGCAACATGTTCCAGTTGGTCGACACTTTGGTGCCGGTCAACCGCCTCGATCTCAGCGAGTGGACGCTGGATGAGCGCCAGGCGAGCGTAGTGGAGATCAAGCCGCTGGGCAGCGCAGGCCTGCCGCAGGCCGGCGCCAGCCATGCCACGCTGGAGCGGCCCGACGATCATCCGCTGTTGCAGAAGATGATCGAGATGAACGATTCACTGCTGATCCAATTGAAAGCTTCACTTTTGCCACGTCATCCGCAGCACTGCGTGCATCAATGCAATCTGGTGTCGCGCACCTCCAATCGCCGCTGCGTCATCTCGGTTTATCGCCCGCATACGCAGCGGGTGTTCTCCCTGCCGGAGCTGGCGTTTCTGAAAAGCTTGTCCGACACCCTGCTGCCGCTGATCGAGCGCCATGCGCAGATGACCCGGCAGAACCTTGCCCGCCAGCCACGCCCGCCGCTGGCCGAGCGGGATCAGGCACCGCTGGCGCAAGTCTTCGATGAACGCCTGGCTTTGAGTAACATCGTCCTCTCGGCCCGCGAGAAGGAAGTCTGCCTGGGCCTGCTGACCGGCGGCACCGTGCCGCAGATGGCGGAAAAGTTGCGGGTCAAGAACAGCTCCATCGAAACCTATCTCAAGCGTGCCGCCGCCAAGCTGGGCGTCAGTGGGCGGCATGGCTTGGCGAAATGGATGGCCGGGGCTTGAACTCATCTCAGTCTTTCCAGCGTCTGAGGCGCAAACGCGCCTTACGGCTTCCCCTGTTCTGCATGATCCTGCTGATGACGGGTTGCTCGTTGATCCCGGAATACCAGCGACCGCCATCGCCCAGTGCCGCGCAGTACCCCATGGCAACGCGGCCGGCTACAACCGGCGAAGACTGGCGAACCTTGTTCAACGATCCCGCACTCAAGCAACTGATCGAAAGCGCTTTGGTCAACAACCGCGACCTGCGCATGGCCGCGCTGAATGTTCAGGCGTTCCAGGCGCAATACCGCATTCAACGCGCTGACCTATTGCCGGCGGTCTCGGCCAATGCCAACGAACTGCGCCAGCGTCTGCCCTCCAGCGTCACCGGTGGCCAGGCGCAGATCACCTCGGCCTATGCGGTCAATCTGGGTATCAGCGCCTATGAACTGGATTTCTTCGGTCGGGTGCGCAGCCTCAGCGAGCAAGCCCTGCAGACATGGCTCGCCACCGAGCAGGCCCGGCGCAGTGGCGAACTGAGCCTGGTAAGCAATGTTGCCAATGCCTACCTGACTTGGCGCGCCGATCAGCAACTGCTCGAACTCAGCCGTGACACCCTCGCCGCCGATGAGCAGAGCCTGCACCTGACCACACGCAACCGCGAAGCCGGCAAATCTTCGGCGCTGGAACAGGCACAGGCGCGGACCAGCGTCGACAGCTCGCGGGTCAATCTGGCGCGCTATCAGCGTCTGGTCGCGCAGGACCTCAACAGCCTGACGCTGCTGGTGGGTGCGCCGGTGCCGGCGCAACTGCCGGCGCTGCCGTTGGCTGGCGAGCTGGTTTCGCCGCTGCCGGCCGGGCTGCCGTCGGACCTGCTGCAACGGCGTCCGGATATTCTCCAGGCCGAATACCGACTTAAAGCCGCCAACGCCAATATCGGCGCGGCACGTGCAGCCTTTTTCCCCAGCGTGAGCCTGACTGCCAATGGCGGCACGGCCAGCCGTGATCTCTCCGGTTTGTTCAGCGCGGGCTCCGGCGCGTGGACTTTCCAGCCGCAAATCAGCCTGCCGCTTTTCAACGCCGGCAGCCTGCGCGCCAGTCTGGATTACGCCAGGCTGCAAAAAGACGTGGCCGTCGCCGAATACGAAAAATCGATTCAGACGGCGTTTCAGGAGGTCGCCGACGGACTGGCGGCGCGCAGCACCTACGGGCAGCAATTGCAGGCCCAGCGCGATTTGGTGCAGGCCACCCAGGATTACTACAACCTGGCGCAGCACCGCTATCGCAACGGAGTCGACAGCAGCCTGACGTTTCTCGACGCGCAGCGCTCGCTGTTTGCGTCGCAACAAGGGTTGATCACCGACCGCCTGGCGCAGCTGGTGGCCGAGGTCAATCTATACGCCGCGCTGGGAGGTGGCTGGCCGACTGATGAACGCCTCGCTCGGTAAACGCCGGTCATTTCTTCTTACACCTTTTGTCGCCCGATCCTGTGCGGACCGGCGATCCGCGGCCGGCGGTCGCGCTCAGTTTGCTATCATGCGCCGCTTTTACGGTTAACCCCCCGCCAGTCCTGTCGACTGACGGGCTGCAAAAGGCGGTATCAAATGACGGCTTTGTTGACTCGCCGCAAGGTGCTTGCGGGAATGGGCGTACTCGGGCTTGGCCTGCTCGCCGGCTGCGACACCCGTGGCCAACTGTCGTACAAGTACGGCAAGGATCTGAGCGACAAGATCCTCGGACGCACCTTCAAGCTGAAGAACACCGAGGGCGAAACCATGTCGCTGTCGAGCTTTCGCGGAATGATGCCGATGATTTTCTTCGGCTTCACCCAATGCCCGGCAGTCTGCCCTACCACCCTCGCCCGCGCGGCGAAGATCAAGAAACTGATGGGCCGCGATGGCGATCGCCTGCAGGTGATTTTCATCACCCTGGACCCGGAGCGCGACACGCCGCAAATCCTCGACGCCTACGTCAAAGCCTTTGATCCCAGCTTCGTCGCGCTGTACGGCACGGTTGAGGAAACCAAGGCCACGGCCAAGGAATTCGACGTGTTCTACGAGAAAGTCCCGGCTGGCGACACTTACACCATTTCCCACACGGCCACCAGCTACGTCTACGACTCGCGTGGCGAATTGCGCCTGGGTCTGTCTACATCGCTTTCGGCAGAAGAATGCACGGAAGATTTGCTCACTGTTATGGAGGTCTGCTGATGCGTCCTGTTCTGAATCATCTCAAACGCACCGTGTGTGCACTGTCCCTGCTCGGCCTGGCATTCCAGGTGTCGGCGCAGACCCGGGTCGACGACGCTTGGGTGCGGGCCACCGTGCCGACGCAGTCTGCCAGTGGCGCGTTCATGGCCCTCACCGCCGACAGCGACAGCAAGTTGCTCAGCGTCGCCTCGCCAGCGGCCAAAGACGTGCAGATCCACGAAATGAGCATGAAAAACGACGTCATGAGCATGGGCCCGGTGAAGTCGGTTGACCTGCCTGCCGGCAAAGCCGTGAGCTTCGACCCGAACGGCTACCACGTCATGCTGATGGGCCTGACCGGCCAGTTGAAAGAAGGCGACAGCGTGCCGCTGACCCTGACCGTGGAAAACGCCAAGGGCGAGAAAGAAGCCATCGAAGTGAAAGCGCCGGTTCGTGCGCTGACCAACATGGGCGGCCACGATCACAGCAAAATGCATTGATCGCTGACTGAAATACTGTTCGCCCGAAAAAAAGCGGGGCGGCTCGATCGATGATCGGACCGCCCCGTTTTTTGTTGCGTTCAGGTAAATTTGGCGCTGGTCGTGGCATTAAAAGACAGCGTCAATAACCTGATCAGGTCGGTGAATGGGCAGAATTGACCTGCCGTGGAATAGCGCTAAACCCGCGGGAGTGAGCCTGCTCGCGAAAGCGGAGTGTCAGTCATCAAGTACTGAATGATCTGACGCTTTCGCGAGCAAGCTCGCTCCCACAGTGGTTCTGGATGATGCTCTATTTCACGCTTGCCACAGATCCCTTTGTAGGAGTGAGCCTGCTCGCGAAAGCGGTGTGTCAGTCATCAAAGTGCTGAATGATCTGACGCTATCGCGAGCAGGCTCACTCCTACAGTAGTTCCGGGGGACGCCGTTTTCCGGATTCGGCAAAACTTGTGGGAGCTGACGGAACCCTCAACTCCCCTCACCACCATGCGCCTCTTCAAAAAAGTAATCCTTCCAACTCGCCGCCTTGTTTTTCAGCACACCCAATTCCTGCAATTTCTGCGCATAGATAAAGGTGCGCTGCGGCACCACGGTGAAGTCGATCTCCGGGTCCTGGACGATTTGTTCGACCAGGGTCAGCGGCAACTTCGATTGCTCTACGCGAATGTACGCCTGCGCGGCGGCGGGTTTGTCGGCCTTGATGATTTGCTCGGCCTCGGCGAGCGCGTCGTAGAACGCCTTGTAGGTTTTCGGGTTTTCGTCGTGGAATCTTTCCGTCGTGTACAACACATTGAATGTCCCCGGACCGCCAAGAACGTCGTAGGAACTCAGCACTTTGTGCACGTTGGGATTTTGCAGGGCCTGGTACTGGAACGGCGGGCTGGAAAAGTGCGAATTGACTTCCGAGCCGCCGGCAATCAGCGCGGCGGTTGCGTCCGGGTGCGGCAGGCTGACCGAGATATTGTCGAATTTCTTGAACTGGTCATCACCAAACTGTTTGGCGGTTTCGATCTGCAAGGTGCGCGACTGAAAACCTACGCCGGCAGCCGGCACGGCGATGCGGTCCTTGTCACTGAAGTCCTTGAGGGTCTTGATGTTCGGGTTGTTGGTCAGCAGGTAGTTGGGCATCGAGCCCAACGCGGCGATGGCCTTGACGTTCTGCTTGCCTCGGGTGCGATCCCAGACGGTGAGCATTGGCGGTACGCCGGCAGAAACCACGTCCAGAGCGCCAGTCAACAGTGCTTCGTTCATCGCCGTCGCACCGGAAATGCTGTTCCAGTCGACCTTTATATCCAGGCCCTGCGCCTTGCCGTGTTTCTCGATCAGTTGCTGATCGCGTACCACGTCAAGAATCAGGTAGCCAATGCCGAACTGCTGGGCAATGCTGATTTTGCCTTCAGCCTGGGCAGCGCTGCTGAACAGCGCGCCCGCCGTCAGGGTCGCGGTCAATAAAGCCAGCGCGGAACGTTTGAACGATGGGGCCATGACAACCTCGCAGCTAAGGGAGTGAGCTGAAAGGCCTGACTTTATCGATATAAAAAATATAAATTAAATACCTTTATTGCATAACGATAGCACTGAGTCATTTGGCTATCCATTGCACCGCTATCGCGAGCAGGCGATGGCCAACAACAGCCTGAAACAAAAAACTCAACTCAGCGAACAGCGGCTCTTCGTCCAGAACGCCCGCAAACACTGAGCGTCCGGCGATTTGCGAATCGTAGCCCAGCCATTTAAAAAGCCGATCAGCGCGCCTGCCCTTGGTATCATCACCCACACTTTCTTGACCCTTTCATGACATGCAGGCTTTTTTGTGAGCGCTCTTTTTAACCGGCTGCGGCGGCCGAATGTCCGCCTTCTTTCCCTCATCGTCCTGGTGCTGATCGTGCCGGTGTGCCTGCGCACGGCGCTGGGCTGGTCGACGCCGCTGGGCTATTTGTCAGATCTGGCCGTTGGCAGTTTGCTGGTCGTAGCGCTGCATCGTCGCGCGTGGTGGCTGGCCTTGCCGGTGCTGTTGTTCTGGGCGCTGCTGGCGATCGCCACGGCGGAACTGGTCAGCGCTGTCGGCCGCCTGCCGACGCCTTCCGATATTCATTATCTGATCGACCCGCAGTTCGTTGAAAACTCCACGGGCGGCGGACTTGCGCACCCTGCCCTGGCCATCGCTTTGTTGGTGGCACTGATTTTCTGGCTGCTGACTCAATTTGTCGGGCGCGGCCTGGCTCGTCCGGGTTTGCCGCGTTCTGTCTGGGCTGCGCCAATCGTCTTGTTCGCCGCCCATTGGGGCGCACAAAACCTGTGGCCTGACGACGGCGATGCCTGGCGCCTGTACAACCTGCCGCATCAGTTGCTTGCCAGCGAAGTCGCCGATTGGCAGATTCAGGCCGAGGAATGGCTGGACGGCGACGTCGAAGAACCGGCGCCGGCCATGGCCGGCCTAACCGATGTCGATCTCAACGGGCAGAAACTGCTGGCCGCGCCGGGTCAGGCGCGCAACGTGCTGATCATCGCCCTGGAAGGCATTCCCGGCGCCTACATTCGCGCCAACCGCGAGGCGATCGGCAGCCATTATCAGGAAGACCTGATGCCCAACCTCAGCCGCTGGGCCGAGCGCGGCATGAATACCCCGGATTACGTGCTGCACACCCATCAGACCATTCGCGGCCTGTACGCCATGCTCTGCGGTGATTACGACAAGCTCAACAACGGCACGCCCAAGGGCGTGGAAATGCTCACCCTGACCGAGCGCAATCAGGCCTGCCTGCCGGCGCAACTGCGCGAACACGGTTTCAGTACGCACTACTTGCAGGGCGCCGGCCTGCGCTTCATGGCCAAAGACAAGATCATGCCGCACATTGGTTTCGATGCGACCCATGGCCTGGAATGGTTCAGCAACAGCAATTATCTGGAATTCCCGTGGGGCAAGGACGACAAGGCCTTTTTCGAGGGCGCGCTGGATTACGTCGGGCAACTGAAAAAGCACCAGCAGCCTTGGATGCTGACGCTGCTGACCGTGGGCACCCACCAGCCCTACTCCGCACCGGAGGATTATCTTGAGCGCTATGAAACGCCGAAGCAGGCCGCTGTCGGTTATCTCGACGACGCGCTGGACCAGTTCCTCTTGGGGCTGGAGCGTCAGGGCATTCTCAAGGACACCCTGGTGGTGATCACCTCGGACGAATCCCACGGCATCGATGGGGTCCGGCTGGCCTCGTCGTGGGGTTTCAACCTGACCCTGGCACCGGAACAGGCGCAACTGCCGCGCCTGAACGTCGGCGTTTATGGCCATGTCGATCTGAGCACCTCGATTCTCGACTACTTCGACCTGCCGGTGCCGAGTGCGCTGAGCGGTCGTTCGCTGTTCCGTGATTACGAGTCCGGGCGCGAAATAATGTCGTTCACCAACGGCAAGCTGCGTTACCACAACGGCCAGGGGATCTTCTCCGAATGCGACCTGCCGCGCCGCTGCCGCTATTACGAAAGCGCCGGGTTCATCGCCGACAGCGCCACCTACAAAGGCATCTATAGCGGTCACCTGGCCAGGCAGATCGCCGCGCGCGCCAATGCGCTGGACCTCTCCTTGCTGCGCACGTCGCTCAACCATCGCTACCAGTTCGGCAGCAACAACGTTATCCCGCTGCAAGCACAGATCAAGGATGACTGGGCCGACAATCTCATCGGCGCGCAATACCTGGAAATGCCCAAAGGCTCACACACTCGCGTACGCGTGACGATTCGCTCGGTCGACCCGCAGCAGGCGGCGTATATCCAGCTCAAGGCCAAGGAGTTCGAACAGGACGTGCAACTAGGCCTGCCGGCGGAAATGGTCGCCACGGCGGATCAGCCGCTGGAGATGGACTTCAGCTTTGAGAACCCGCAGCCGCGCAAGGCGTTTTCCTTTCATTTGTTGGGGTATGGCAATGGCGCGGTCGAGGTGACGGACTTCAGTGTGATTACTGAACTGCCGGGGCAGGAGGATATACTTGACGAAGTGCCTGAAGACGACACTGCACAGTCAAGTTGACGCTACCCCCCATTCAGCAAAGCGCTTCCCGGTTGTTAAACAACCGGGAGCCCGAACGTACTGTTACGCTGGACCGGGATTTTGCAGATTAAAGGTCCCGGTCACTTTCCTCTCATCTTTGAGATTGAAACTGATCTCCCCTACTGCACGTCTGTAGTCGTAATCAAAAGTAATGCCTGCAGAGCCGGATTTAACCAGATGACTTCCGGGTTCGTTTTTGAATTGGACGTGCCACTCAAGCGCGCCTGTATAGGGGTAGATTATGTGTTTTATACCTTCTACCAGCTTCGCAGGAACACTGAAATTCACTGCATTTCCTTCTCCGTCCTCCGCAGTCAACAGATAATTCTCACCGGCGTTATGGAGTCTGCGATAAATACTACGAAGAAATGGGACGCCATCAACCTCTGCGTCAAAAGTTCCGATTGAACTGTCTGGTCGTGACATTTTGTTACTCCTGAAGGATATTAGCGCCAGCGTTCAGCTGCATTGATTTGAAGAAAGGCACGGCCCAAGTTGCCGCAGTGGTGACTAAACTAAGTGCTTCTCAGCACACGCTCAACTGTCAGGAATGACAGTTTTTTAGACGTATTTGAAATAACGTCCCATTTTTAACTCGCTACCCCGTCACCTCTGAAAGTCTGCGTCTATCACCATGCAATAGTCGCGCTATTAGCCGACTCCCCAACTCGCGTCTAGCCTTACCAGTCCGAAGTCGGCACGAGCCGGCCGCAGACCTGATAGGGACACGAACATGGCAAACGAATCGAAATGCCCGTTCAACCACGCTGCCGGTGGAGGTACAACGAACCGTGACTGGTGGCCGAACCAACTCAACCTGAGAATCCTCAGTCAACATTCGTCCAAGTCAGATCCGCTAGGCCCGGAATTCGACTACGCCAAAGCGTTCAAAAGCCTGGACTTCCAGGCCCTGAAACAAGACATCAAAGCGCTAGTGACCGACTCCCAGGACTGGTGGCCAGCGGACTTCGGCCATTACGGCCCGCTGTTCGTGCGCATGGCCTGGCACAGCGCCGGGACTTATCGCACCGCCGATGGACGCGGTGGCGCCGGTTCCGGTCAGCAACGGTTTGCTCCGCTCAACAGCTGGCCGGACAACGTCAGCCTCGACAAGGCCCGGCGTCTGCTGTGGCCGGTCAAACAGAAGTACGGGCGCAATATTTCCTGGGCCGACCTGATTGTGCTGACCGGTAACGTTGCGCTGGAGTCCATGGGCTTCAAGACCTTTGGGTTTTCCGGCGGCCGCGCCGATGTCTGGGAGCCGGACGAAGACGTCTACTGGGGTTCGGAAACCGAATGGCTGGGCGGCGATAACCGTTACGGCAAGAGCAACGGCCCGGTGCAGGAACCCGGCGACGGCACGCTGGTAGCTGAGCCGGATTTACATGGCAAGGAAGAAAGCCGCACCGATCAGGGCGAACGCAACCTGGAAAATCCCCTTGCCGCGGTGCAGATGGGCCTGATCTATGTGAACCCGGAAGGCCCTGAAGGCAATCCGGATCCGGTGGCCTCGGCCAAAGACATTCGCGAGACCTTCGGCCGCATGGCCATGAATGACGAAGAAACCGTGGCGCTGATTGCTGGCGGCCACGCCTTTGGCAAGACCCACGGCGCAGGGCCTGCCGACAACGTCGGTCCCGAGCCGGAAGCGGCCGGTCTGGAACAGCAAGGCCTGGGCTGGAAAAACGCCTTTGGCAGCGGTAAAGGCGCCGATACCATCACCAGTGGTCTGGAAGTCACCTGGACCACCACCCCCACCCAATGGAGCAACAACTATCTGGAAAACCTGTTCGGCTTCGAATGGGAACTGACCAAGAGCCCGGCCGGCGCGCACCAGTGGCAACCGAAAAACGGCGCCGGCGCAGGCACCGTGCCCCATGCTCACGACCCGAACAAACGCCTGTCGCCGACCATGCTCACGTCTGACCTGGCGCTGCGTTTCGATCCCGCTTACGAACAGATTTCCCGGCGCTTTCTGGCCCATCCAGAACAGTTGGCCGACGCCTTCGCTCGCGCATGGTACAAACTGATCCATCGCGACATGGGCCCGCTGTCGCGCTACCTCGGTCCGGAATTGCCGCAAGAGGAATTGCTCTGGCAAGACCCGATTCCCCAGATAACGCACGCGCTGATCGATGACAGTGATGCCACTGCCCTGAAAAACACTGTGCTGGCGTCAGGACTGTCGGTATCACAACTGGTGTCGACCGCCTGGGCGGCCGCTTCGACCTTTCGTGGTTCGGACAAACGCGGCGGCGCCAATGGCGGACGTTTGCGTCTGGCGCCGCAGAAGTTCTGGCAGGCCAACCAGCCGGAGCAACTGGACAAGGTACTGACGACACTTGAAGGCATTCAAAAAGACTTCAACGGCACGGCAACCGGCGGCAAGCGAATTTCCCTGGCAGACCTGATCGTTCTGGCGGGCAATGCCGGGGTCGAGCAAGCCGCGAGAAACGCCGGGCATTCGATTTCGGTGCCGTTTTCACCGGGCCGCGCCGACGCCTCGCAAGAGCAAACCGATGTCGAATCGTTTGGGTTTCTTGAGCCGACTGCCGATGGCTTCCGTAACTACAGCAAGGGCAAATATACTGTTGCGGCCGAAACGTTGCTGATCGACAAGGCACAACTGCTCACCCTCACCGCACCTGAAATGACCGTGCTACTGGGCGGTTTACGAGTGTTAAACAGCAATGTCGGACAAACGCGGCATGGCGTGTTCACCGATAACACCGAAGCGCTGACCAATGACTTCTTCACGAATCTGCTGGACATGGGTGTGGAGTGGACGCCGACGTCACGGGATGCCGATGAGTTCGAAGGGCGCGACCGCAAGACCGGTGCCGCGAAATGGACGGCGACGCGAGTGGATCTGGTGTTCGGCTCCAATGCACAGTTGCGTGCATTGGCCGAGGTGTACGCCAGTGCGGATGCCAAGCAGCAGTTCGTCAACGATTTCGTCAAGGCATGGACGAAGGTGATGAATCTGGATCGGTTTGACCTGAGATAACTGACGAAACGCAACCTCTGTAGGAGTGAGCCTGCTCGCGATCGCGGTGTGTCAGACACTGAAATATGACTGATACAACGCCATCGCGAGCAGGCTCACTCCCACATTGGATCGGTGTGTTAACACGATTCTGAGTACACCGCTAAAAACTGGGAGTGGGCTCGCTCACGAAGAGGGTGTGTCAGGCAACGAATTCGTTGGATGACACACCGCATTCGCGAGCAAGCTCGCTCCCACAATAGGTTTTGCGTGTTGTCGCGATTCCGAGTACACCGCTCCCACCATAGGATTTATGGGCTGTCGCGAATCTGAATACCACCAGCCCACAGATTGGCCTAGGCGTTACGCCAGGCTTTTGCTCACTACTTCATAGACGTCGCTCGACAGCTGACCCGATGCCAGAATCCGCTCCAGCTCACCCTTCATCAGCGCCTGACGCGCGCTGTCGTATTTGCGCCAGCGGGTCAGCGGGGCCAGTTGGCGCGAGGCGATCTGCGGGTTGAAGCCGTTCAGCTCGATCACCAGATCCGCCAGGAAGCGATAGCCAGAGCCGTCCGCCGCATGGAAGTTGATCAGGTTCTGCCCGGCAAACGCGCCGATCAGTGCACGCACCTTGTTCGGGTTCTTGATGTTGAACGCCGGGTGCTGCATCAACGCCTTCACCCGCTCCAGACCGCCCGGCAAGGTGCTACCGGCCTGCACGCTGAACCACTGGTCCATGACCAGCGGGTTGTCCTTGAAGTGCTCGGCGAAACTCGCCAGCGCCAAAGCTTTCTGTTCTTCGAACGGCGAGTTGACCAGCACCGCCAGCGCAGTCAGGCGCTCGGTCATGTTGTCGGCGTTTTCGAACTGTTCCAGCGCAGCCGCAAGGACTTCCGGCTTGCCGCTGAGCATCAGGTACGACAGGGTGATGTTCTGCAACGCACGACGGGCGAAGTGCTCGGCCTCGGCCACGTATGGGGTTTTCTTCGACAGGTCGCGGTTGGCCTGATAACGCAGCCACAACGCCTCGAACAGACCTTCAGCCAATTGCTTGCGGGCGAATTCGCGAGCGATATGGATCGCCTCGACGTCGGCCACTTCGCTGATTTCGGTGAGATACGCCTCACCCGGCAGAGAGAGCATTTCTGCGACCATCGCCTGATCCAGCGACTCGTCGGACAGCACCGTGCGCAGCGCCGAGACCAGACGCGGGTCGAGCGTCAGGGTCTCGCCCTTCTGCTGTTGGCCGATCAGCTCTTGTAGCACCTGCACCGCCAGTTGCTGGCCGGCGTCCCAGCGGTTGAAGCCATCGCTGTCGTGCTGCATCAGGAACATCAACTGATCGCGGTTGTACGGGAAGCTCAGTTTCACCGGCGCCGAGAACCCGCGCAGCAGCGATGGCAGCGGTTGCTCGTTGATATCGACGAAGGTGAAGGTCTGTTCTGCTTCGGTCACCGAGATAACCCGAGTGGTGCCCTGGGCGGCGGCTTCACCGCTCAGACGCAGGGCCATCTCGTTGCCCTGGCTATCGAGCAGACCCAGCTCCACTGGAATCACAAACGGCAGCTTCTCGACTTTGTCCGGGGTTGCCGGGCAGCTCTGGCGGAAGGTCAGGCTATAAGTCTTGGCAGCGGCGTCATAGGACTCGCTCACCGCCAGACGTGGCGTACCGGCCTGGCTGTACCAGCGCTTGAACTGGGTCAGGTCGACACCGTTGGCATCTTCCATGGCCTTGACGAAGTCATCGCAGGTAACGGCCTGGCCGTCGTGGCGTTCAAAGTACAGATCGCTGCCTTTGCGGAAGCCTTCGGCGCCCAGCAAGGTGTGGATCATGCCGACTACTTCCGAACCTTTTTCGTACACGGTCAGGGTGTAGAAGTTGGAAATCTCGATGAAGCTGTCCGGGCGCACGGCGTGGGCCATGGGGCCGGCATCTTCGGCGAACTGGTGGGTGCGCAGGTACGCGACATCCTGAATGCGCTTGACCGTGGCCGAGTTCATGTCCGAGGAGAAACCGGCGTCGCGGAACACCGTGAAGCCTTCCTTGAGCGACAGCTGGAACCAGTCGCGGCAGGTCACGCGGTTGCCCGACCAGTTGTGGAAATATTCGTGAGCGACGATTGCTTCGACCCGCTGGTGCGCGGCGTCGGTGGCGGTTTCGGCGCGGGCCAGCACGGCGCTGGAGTTAAAGATGTTGAGGCCCTTGTTCTCCATTGCGCCCATGTTGAAATCGTTCACGGCCACGATCATGAAAATGTCCAGATCGTACTCGCGACCATAAACCTCTTCGTCCCAGCGCATGGATTTCTTCAGGCTGTTCATCGCGTGCTGGCACTTGTCGATGTTTTCCGGCTCGACGTAAATACGCAGCGCGACGTTGCGCTGACTCATGGTGGTGAAGGTGTCTTCGACACACCACAAATCACCGGCGACCAGCGCGAACAGGTACGCCGGTTTCTTGAACGGGTCTTCCCAGGTCGCCCAGTGCCGGCCGTCTTCACCGGGGCCGGAAGCGATCGGGTTGCCGTTGGAGAGCAGCACCGGGTAGCTGTGCTGTTCGGCGACCACCGTGGTGGTGAACTTGCTCATCACGTCCGGACGGTCGAGGTAATAGGTGATCTTGCGGAAACCTTCGGCCTCGCACTGGGTGCAGAACATCGTGCCGGATTTGTACAGGCCCTCCAGCGCGGTGTTGGTTTCCGGGTGGATGCGCACGCTGGTGTCAAGCGTGAAGGTTTCGCTGGTCGGCTGCAAAGTCAGGTGGCTGTCGGACACCTGGTAGTCAGCGGCGCTCAGCTCCTGGTCTGCGAGCGTTACCGAGAGCAGCTCCAGTTGCTGGCCGTCGAGCACCAGCGGCGGCAGGCCCGCGCCGCGCTCGGGGTTGCGGCGCATCACCAGTTGCGCGTGGACCAGGCTGTGGTCCTCGAACAACTCGAAGGTCAGGTGCGTTTCGTCGATCAGGTACTCGGGCGCCTGATAGTCCTTGAGGTAAATCATCTTCGGTTGGTCGGTGCGCATGCTGGAGTCCTTATTGATGCACGGCGAGCTGGTAAGCCGTGTATTTACGAATGTTGATCACGCCGGTGTCAAAGATCAGGTACTGGCCCTTGATCCCCAGCAGCGTGCCTTCGGCAATCGGGTTCTTGTCCAGGTTGAAGCTGACGATTTTCGCCGGGTATTGCTCGACGGGATAGCGGATTTCCAGCGGTTCGACATCGGCAATCGTCTGAATCGCCTGTAGGCCGAATCGCTCCTGTAAACCTTGAAGGCCTTCGGCGCAGCTTTCGAACAACTGATCGCGCACCTGCGCCAGATCCACCGCCGCTGCATCGCCCTTGAGCAAGGCGCGCCAGTTGGTCTTGTCCGCCACCTGACTGCGGAACAGGTCTTCTACAAAACCCGATTGCTGCCGCGTGGACACGCGCATGATCGGCAAGGCCTGACTCGCCCCTTGATCGAGCCAGCGCGTCGGCAACTGCGTTGCACGGGTGATGCCAACCTTGATCCCCGACGAGTTGGCCAGGTAAACCACGTGATCGGTCATGCAGAACTGCTCGCCCCACGCCGGATCGCGACAGGTGCCGGCGTCAAAGTGGCAGCGCTCCGGGCTCATGATGCACAGGTCGCACTGCGCCAGTTTGGTCATGCAAGGGTAGCAATAGCCCTGACTGAAGCTGGTTTTGGTCTTGCGCCCGCAATGGGTGCAATGGATTGCCCCCAGATATTCCAGACGCAGCGTGCTGCCGATCAACGGATTGACCGGCACCTCGACGTCGTCCAGACGAAACGCGTACTGCACGTTCGACCCGTCCAGGCGCGCCGACATTTTGCTGATTGCACCGCGGCCAATCTCGATCAATGGATGGCATCCGACTTGAACAGAATGTTCGGCACTTCGATCGACTTCGACGCACACTCTTGCGGACCCATGTAACCGGTGCGCTGATCTTCAGGCAGGTTCTGGATTTCCCAGGCAATCATCGCCTGCAACGACAGCTCGCGCTGCTCGGCGGTGAGTTTGTTGCCGTCGGACCATTTGCCGATTTCCACGGCCAGTTTCAGGCTTTCGTAGATGTCCGGGGTGATGTTGTTGATCATGTCGTTGAAAGAGGACATCAGGGGTCTCCGTGCTCTTTACTGAAACAAAAAATTTAGACGACCAGTTTACGGCGGTTATACAAACCGCCCAACAAACCGGTGAAGCATCCGATGAGTAACCCGCTCAAGTGTGCGGCGTTGGCAATCTGGCCGAAACCGATCAGCGAGATCAGCCCGGACATGCACACCAGCAGCCACACCAGCATCATCACCAGCACGCCGCGCGGCAGGCGATAGGCCGGGTTCGGCGCCAGCAGCTGGAAAATCCAGCAATGCCCGAGCAAGCCGTAGAGCACGCCGGACAGACCGCCAAACAGGGTCGGGCCGCTCCAGACGAACTGCGCATAGTTGGACACCAGGCTGAACAGCAACGTCAGGCCGATCAAATTGATGCTGCCCTGGCGCGATTCGATGCGCCGCCCCAGTTCCCAGTACCACATGCCGTTCATGGCCAGGTGGAGGATGCCGAAATGGATCAGCATCGGCGTGATCAGCCGCCACCACTGCCCCGCCGCCAGACTGTCAGCCAATGGGGTGAACTGGATGTACTCACCGATCACGCGAAAATCGAGGAAGGTCAACCAGCGCAGCGTTTCGAGGTTCTCGCCGAGAAAGGTCAGACCGCCGACAATCAGGCTCAACAGCAGAATGAAACCGGTGGCCCGGGCGTGTTTCAGTTGTTCGGCGAAGCCCGGACGCTTGAGGGTCTGGCCCAGCGGAATGTCCAGTTGCTGATCGGGATCGCCGGCCGGGAAGCGTTCGTACAGCGAACGCACATCTTCGCTGATTTCAGCCGGCGCCCACAGCACCTGCTCGCCCGCCTCCTCGCTGACCCGATGCGGGACTTGCATGCGTTGCAGGAGTTTGACGAAGCCGCTCAGGTCCACCGCCAGGGGCAGGCGCAATACCGCTACCGCACTCATTGCAGCACCTCCGGCCGCTCGACATCGACCCAGACAAATTTATCTGGATCAAGGCGGGTTTCCTGATCCAGACGATAAGCGACCAGTTTGCCGTAGAGCACCGCGCTGTAATCCAGGCAGGCGAGGTTCGGACGGATCGGCGCCGGTTGACCGCTGCGCCAGTAGTGGCCGACGAACAGCAATGGCTCGTCGACGCCATAACGCAGCAGGGCATTCTTTTCCGTTGAGGACAGCGGCGTCTGCGCCACCGGTTCCGGCAGGGCATCGGGCTGGAAGACGATGTCACCGTAGGTTTTCGGGTCGTCTTCCCAGAACTTGGTGCGGAAGAACGCACGCACCAGACCGTCGCCACTGGTCATGGTCAGGCCGCCCGGCAGGCGCATGTCCGTGCCGCGCAGCAAACGATCGAACACGGTGCAGGCGAAGCTGCCGGGAACCGCCGAGGCCTGCAGGAAATGTTCATCGACGCAGCCGTCGGGAAACAACGCGCGCAACGGCTCGATCAGACCGGCATCCCAGCACGCGTGCACGACCCGGAAACGTCCGGCATCGATGAACAATGGCAGCTCATAGAACCATTGTTGAAAGTCATGCCAGTCACCCGGATGGTCTTCGAATTGGCTCAGCGTTTCGTGCAGCAGGCGGGCATGGCGCGGCGTGTGTTCACGAACGAATTGCTTGCCACTGCCCGGTGGCGCCGGGGTGCTCCAGCCCAGGGCGTTGAATTCGTGGTTGCCCATGATGCACAAGGCCTGACCGGCCTGGACCATGTCATGAACGATGTGCAGCGCCTCGCGGATTCGCGGGCCACGGTCGATGATGTCGCCGACGAACACGGCCATGCGCGATGGATGCCGCCAGACCCCGCCCTGCTTGTGATAACCGAGACGGTCAAGCAAGTGCTCCAGGGTCAGGGCGCATCCGTGCACGTCACCGATCAGGTCGTAACTGCGCGCGGGATCGAGCATCAGTCGCCTCCGCCCCCCAACTTGCTGCCCCAGCCGAGCTTGGTACGGCAGACTTCATAATAGTTGTGGTCGAGTGGATGGATCAGCCGCAATTTCTGCGCTTTTTTACTGACGGTGATGGTGTCGCCCGGCGCGCAGGTGAAATGGTTCTGCCCGTCGCAGGAGACTTGCGGGTAAATCTGCATGTTTTTCGACACGACGATTTTCAGCTCACTGTTGCCATCGACCACAATCGGCCTGCTCGACAACATATGGGGGTACATCGGCACAATCACAATGGCGTCGAGCTTGGGGTGCATGATCGGGCCACCCGCCGACAGCGCGTAAGCGGTGGACCCGGTGGGCGTGGCGACGATCAGGCCGTCGGCCTTCTGGCTGCAGACGAACTGACCGTCGATATACAGCTCGAATTCGATCATCCGCGTCGATTTGCCGGGATGCAGCACGACATCGTTCAGCGCATCGCCCTGGCCGATGGCCTCGGCGTGGCGGCGGACTTCGGCTTGCAGCAGGAAGCGGTTTTCCACCAGATAATGGCCGTCGAGCACCTTGGCGACTTCGACTTCCAGTTCATCCGGGCGAATGTCGGTGAGAAAACCGAGGCTGCCACGGTTGATCCCCAGCACCGGAATATTATGCTTGGCCAGGGCGCGGGCGGCGCCAAGCAGGCTGCCGTCACCGCCGACAACGATGACCATGTCGCAGACCTCGCCGAGCATCTTGCGTGACGACGTTTGCAGGCCATGGCCCGGCAGGACTTCAGCAATGGTGTCTTCGAGAATCACGTGCAGATGCCGGTCGAGCAGAAACCGTTTCAGTCGGCGGACGGTATCCAGCACTTGGGAACTGCCCAGGCGACCGATGATGCCGATATTACGAAATTGCTCCATGGGACCTCTGCGGACAATCGAAAACGCGAAAAGCACGATTATGGGCGAAAGCGCCAGATAGACAAAATCCTTTCAGCCTCAAGGGTGTGCTCAGGTTTAAGGCTATGCTCGCAAGATGATCCTGTTTCCCGATTTGCTTCAGCTCCCTCATCAACTGCGCCATCCGGAGGTGCGCGACCTGGCGTGGGTGATCCTCGCCCCGCCGATGCTCGCCGCTACGCCCTGGCCGCAGCGCCACCCACTGGCCGGAAGTGATTGGGTGCAAGACCCGCCACGCCTGGAACACTGGCTGCGCCAACTCGACCGTGACAGTTACGGCTTGCTGCACTGGTTGTCGCAGGCCCGGACAAGGCGTCTGGGCCTGTATTACGAACGCTTGTGGCAGTTTGCGGTGGAGCATGCGCCCGGCATCGAGCTGATCGCCGCCAACCTGCCAATTCGGCGCGCCGGCCACACCCTCGGCGAGCTGGACATGCTGCTGCGTGACCGCGACGGCGTGCATCATCTGGAACTGGCGATCAAGCTCTACCTCGGCCCGCAAAACGGCGACGGCCATGATCCGGCGCAATGGCTGGGGCCGGGCTGCCATGACCGGCTGGATCGCAAACTGGCGCATCTGGCCGCGCACCAACTGCCGATTTCGGCGCGCCCGGAAAGCCGCGAAGTGCTGGCGACGCTGGATATCGAGACGTTCAGCGCGCATTTGTGGCTCGGCGGTTATCTGTTGTATCCATGGCCGGGACAGTCTGCGCCCCCGCAGGGCGCACACCCGCAGCATCTGCGTGGCAACTGGTTGCATCAGAAGGATTGGCCGGCGTTTGTCGCGCAACGTCCGGCCGGGCGCTGGCAACCGCTGCCGCGTCATGCCTGGCTGGCGCCAGCGCATTATCCGGCTGATCAGGTCTGGACAGCGGAACAGTTGCGTCTGTGGCTGGCGGACTTGTCGCCGCTGGCTCCGGCGCAATTGCTGGTGCGCCTGAGCGAAAATGCGCAGGGCGACTGGGAAGAGGCAGAGCGGTTGTTTCTGGTGTCGGATCTTTGGCCGAATGTGCCTGGTCAACCCTGAGATTTGTGATGCCTGGACCACCGCCATCGCGAGCAGGCTCACTCCTACAGGGGATCGTATTTCAATTGTAGGAGTGAGCCTGCTCGCGATGGAGTCACCTCGGTCTACAGCGAAAGCCGCAGCGCCAGCGCCGCCAAGGTCACCAACAACACCGGCACCGTCAACACGATCCCGACCTTGAAGTAATAACCCCAACCAATATGGATGCCCTTGCGTTCCAGCACGTGCAGCCACAACAACGTTGCCAGACTGCCAATCGGCGTAATCTTCGGCCCCAGATCGCTGCCGATCACGTTGGCGTAAATCATCGCTTCCTTGATCACCCCGCTGGCCTGGCTGGCATCGATCGACAGCAAGCCGATCAGCACCGTCGGCAAATTGTTCATGATCGACGACAGCAGCGCCGTCAGCACGCCGGTGCCCATGGCCGCGCCCCACACGCCGTGGCTGGCGAAGACATCCAGCCATCCGGCGAGATAACCGGTGAGCCCGGCATTGCGCAGGCCGTAGACCACCAGATACATGCCCAACGAGAAAATCACGATCTGCCAGGGCGCTTCTTTCATCACTTTGCGCGTGGAGATCTTGTGACCCCGTGCGGCGATGCCCAACAGCAGCGCGGCGCACACCGCGGAAATGGCGCTGATCGGAATGCCCAGCGGTTCGAGGGCGAAGCAGCCGATCAGCAGGATTGCCAATACCGCCCAACCGGCATAGAACGTCGCCTTGTCGTGAATCGCGGTGTGCGGGTTTTCCAGCTGCTCAGGGTCGTAGGCCGCTGGAATATCGCGGCGAAAAAACCACAACAACATGCCCAACGTCGCCGCCACGCTGACAAAGTTCACCGGCACCATTACCGCGGCATAGCGATTGAAACCAATGTGAAAGAAGTCCGCCGAAACGATGTTGACCAGGTTCGACACCACCAACGGCAGGCTCGCGGTGTCGGCAATAAACCCGGCGCCCATGACAAAGGCCAGCGTCGCCGCCGGGGAAAAGCGCAGCGCCAGCAGCATCGAAATCACGATGGGCGTGAGGATCAGCGCCGCGCCGTCATTGGCGAACAATGCCGACACCAGTGCACCCAGCAGCACCATGAAGGCAAACAGCTTACGCCCGCTGCCCCGCCCCCACCGTGCTACATGCAGCGCCGCCCACGCGAAAAACCCGGCCTCGTCGAGCAGCAGGCTGATGATGATCAGCGCCACGAACGTGCCGGTGGCGTTCCAGATGATTTGCCAGACCAGCGGGATATCCGTCAGGTGGACGACGCCAAAGATCAATGCCAGCACAGCGCCCAGGGTCGCACTCCAGCCGACGCCAAGGCCTTTGGGCTGCCAGATCACAAGGGTAATGGTCAGCAGGAAAATCAGTGACGCAGCGAGCATTCGCAGAAGCCTTGTTCAAATGTAGTTTTTAGAGCGTTCAGGATACCTGTGGCGAGGGAGCTTGCTCCCGCTCGGCTGCGCAGCAGTCGCAAGTCCATCGCACACGGTGTGCCAGTAAGAATGCAGAGGGGCCCGCTTCGCGACCCAGCGGGAGCAAGCTCCCTCGCCACAAGGTTTCTCAGGCTGGCCTATTTTTTGTGTTGCTCGACGAACAGGCCGTACGCGTCGATGAATTTCTGCAGAAACGGCTTGACCGATTCGCTCAGCTGGCCCGCCTCGTCAAACGCAGTGCCGGCCCCGCCCAGATAGGCTTCCGGCTGTTGCAGGCAGTGAATATCGAGAAAGACGAACGTCTGGCGCAGGTGCTGGTTGGCGCCGAAACCACCGATGGCGCCTGGCGAGACGCTGATCACCGCGCCGGGCTTGCCGCTCCAGGCGCTCTTGCCATATGGGCGGGAACCGACGTCGATGGCGTTCTTCAATGGCGCCGGGATCGAGCGGTTGTACTCGGGGGTAACAAAGAGCACCGCGTCGGATGACGCCACTTTCTGACGGAAAGTGCTGTAGGCTGCGGGCGGGGAATCGCCGTCGATGTCTTCGTTGTACAGCGGCAGATCACCGATTTCGACAATCTCCAGTTTGAGATTGGCCGGGGCCAGTTCCGCCAGGGCCAGGGCGACTTTGCGATTGATCGATGCTTTGCGCAGGCTACCGACCACTACAGCGACGTTGTAGACATTGCTCATGGAAGACTCTCGAAGGTCCGTGGGAGGAGCCGGTAGTTATAGATGATCCGGTGACGATTCCACCAGCAGTCATTGGATTTTCCTGCGCGTGAAATATTTTTTTCCGGCAGGAAAACTTACCAAGCTTGACAGCGGTCTACCAAGCCGCAAATCAAGCGTTTTATCTCCAGAGGTTCTAAGCAGATGGCAGCAGTACTCGTCGGTCAGTTTCATGCAAGAGATGCGGAAGGCCGCGTTTATTCCGTGCATGAATTCCAGGAATCGAATCCGTCTGCAGACGGTTCCACTGGCTCGGAGCCCATTTACAGACTGGCTATTGGTGACCGTGTCAACAAAGTCAGCGAGAGCGAGTTTATCCTGGTTCAGTCAGGTATCACCCTGATCCGCGAACCTGAGCCGATCGCCGCTCAATAACCGACGGTTATGAGCAGAAGTCTTGAATGCAGACTTGGGGTAGGATTCAGCCTCTGACCCCACCTGCTGAACATGGACTTCACGCATGCGTTTACGCCATATCGAAGTGATTCATGCGCTCTTGCAGACCGGTCATCTGGGCACCGCCGCCGAATGGCTGCAATTGCCAGTGACCGAAATCGAAGAGCGCTTGCGCGAAGCCGAGAGCCAGTTGGGGTTCATGCTGTTCGCCAGCGTTCGCGGGCGCCTGCAATCGACCCCGGAAGCCCGGGCCTTGCAGGTGGAGATCGCGCACATTTATGAAGCGCTGGAACCGGTGCAGCGTCTGGCCAACAGCCTGAAGCAGTACCTCGCCCCGCCCTTGCGCATCATCGGCACCCCGCCGCTGACCCAACAACTCTTGCCACAAAGCCTCGCCGCCCTGCGCCGACGTCTGCCCGACGCACCTTGCAGCCTGCTCAGTGCGCCGACCCGCGACATTGTTCGCAGCCTGTTGTTGCGCGAAAGCGATCTGGGCCTGAGCCTGCACGACCCCGAGCATCCCGATATCGACTGCCAACCCCTGGCGCAGGGCAAGCTGCAATTGCTCGCGCCGCACGGCTGGCTGCAGCCGAAGCAGAAATATGTCTCTGTGCAGGATCTGGCCGGACAGTCCATGGTCGGCCTCGAAGGTCAGGATCCGTTGAGCCCGGCGCTGGAACACAAGCTCCAGGCCTTGCGCCCGGCACCCAGCGTCCAGATCCGCGTGCAAACCCACCAAATGATGCGCAGCATGGTCGAGGCTGGCGAAGGGCTGGCCATCGTCGACCCGTTCACCGCGTTAGGCGCGCGCGCCGGCGGGCTGGACGTCTGCCCGTTGTCGCCCGCCGTGCCGATCAGCCTATACGCCCTGACCTTCAAGCACGCCGTGCCGTCGGCAGCGATTCAGACGCTGCTGGGCATCGTCACGGAACAAGCCGAGGCGATGCTGTCGGGCTGAGCGGGTTTTCCAGCGGATTGTCGAACAGGCGATACCAGAACAAGGCCACTTCGGCGGTGTGCGGATCGATGCCGCGATAGCGCAACTGGTCGATGCCACCCATCACGTAACCGCACCGCTCGTACAACCGACAGGCGCCGAGGTTGTTGTTCTGGGTTTCGAGCATGATGCCTGGGAGCTTCTTCTTGCGGCTCCAGAACTGCGCGACATCCAGCAACGCCTTGGCCACGCCGTGACGCCGCGCCGGGGCGTGAACCGCCAGTTCGTCGATGTGCGCAAAGCCGTTCCAGTTGGTGCTGATCACCAGGTGCCCGACCGGCTCATCGTCCAGCCAGGCCATGAAAATCGCACTGTCGGGCGCGTTGTGAAAGGCGCTGAATTCCTCAGGGTCGATCCCGTAGCATTTGCGGTACGGCACGATGGGCGTCACTGGCCACTGCTCGACCGGCTTGCCGATCTGCGCCGCGCCATACGCCGCGACCTCGAAACTGAAGTCACTGCCCCAGATATACGGCGCAAAGCCTTCGTCGGCTACACGCACCGACAACCCAGGGTATTTCGGATTCATGACCGGTTGCATACTGGGAAAAGTCCTCATTCCTTGACGCAGCCGACAGTGTCGACCTTGATGTCGCGATGGATGATCGCCAGCGTAAATTTCAAATCTGTGTACATGAAGCTCAATATCCTGAAGCGGCAGGTTTGCACCCGACCCGTGCACTCAGGGTAGAGGGTTGCAGCGGATGTGGCGAGGGTGGCCAGTTGGCTTCATCGATGGAAACCGCGGCGCGCTGGCAAGTATCGCTCAGCTTTCGTGGCGAGGGAGCTTGCTTGCGCCGGGATGCGGAGCAGCCCTTTGCTTACTTTCAGACGAACCGGATTCAGCGTGTTTGCGACTGCTTCGCAGCCGAGCGGGAGCGAGCTCTCTCGCCACAGGGGACGTCGAGGGGGAGCAAGCTCCCTCGCCACAGCGACGTGTTACGCCTGAGCGTCAGCCTCGGCAATCTGCGTCCACAGCGCCGGCCCGCCGGCAGACTTGGCGATGATCTCCAGCCGCGCCAGATGTGCGGCCAGTTCTTCCTCGGTGGCACGAATGATTCGCGCGGGCTGGCGATCAGTCGGCAGGCGACGGATTTCCGTGGCCGAGTTGTCTGCGCCCTCACCCGTGCCATTGCCGTCGGAGGCGTTGCCGGCCAGTGACAGGCTGGTCTGGCCGCCGGTCATGGTCAGGTAGACATCGGCAAGAATCTCCGAGTCGAGCAAGGCGCCGTGCAGTTCCCGACCGGAGTTATCGACGCCATAGCGTTTGCACAACGCATCGAGGCTGTTGCGCTGCCCCGGGTGGCGTTCCCGGGCCATCATCAAGGTGTCGAGGATGGTGCAATGCTGGGTGATGTCAGCGCGGTCGTGCTGACCCATCAAGGCGAATTCGTTGTTGATGAAGCCAACGTCGAACGCCGCGTTATGAATGATCAACTGCGCGCCTTTGATGAACTCGAAGAATTCATCCGCGACTTCAGCAAACCGCGGCTTGCCGACGAGAAATTCGTTGGTGATGCCGTGAACGCCGATGGCGCCTTCGTCACTCTCGCGATCCGGTTGCAGGTAAACGTGAAAATGCCGGCCCGTCAGGCGCCGACCGATCAGTTCGACGCAACCGATTTCAATGATCCGGTGACCATCGGTCACCGGCATGCCGGTGGTTTCGGTATCGAGTACAACGGATCTGGTGGCCATCAGGTGCTCAGCTCTCAACGGGTCTATCGGGCAAAAACGCGGATGTTAACACGCTCGGCGGGGTGTTTCAGTCAGACCGAGGCGCGCCCTTCGCGAGCAGGCTCGCTCCCACATTGGAATGAATTCCAATTCAAGGAAGAAGCAGAATCGGATCTGGAATGCATTTCCCTGTGGGAGCGAGCCTGCTCGCGAATGGGCGCGCCACTGTTTTTTCAGAAAAACTCAGCTCTGCTTGTACCCGCGAACCTCATCCACGCCACGGTTGGCCAACTGGTCGGCCCGCTCATTGCCGTGATGGCCAATGTGCCCGCGTACCCATTTCCAGGTGACTTTGTGGCGGTTGACCTGCTCGTCCAGCTCTTTCCACAGATCGGCGTTCTTCACTGGCTCTTTTGCGGCGGTTTTCCAGCCGCGCTTTTTCCAGTTCGCCATCCACTCGTTGATGCCCTTCATCACGTATTGCGAGTCGGTCACCAGCAGCACTTCGCACGGCCGCTTCAAGGCTTCGAGGCCACGGATGGCGCCGAGCAGTTCCATGCGGTTGTTGGTGGTGTTGGCTTCGCCGCCCCACAATTCCTTCTCGACGCCCTTGCACACCAGCAAAGCGCCCCAGCCGCCGGGGCCGGGATTGCCCTTGCAGGCGCCGTCGGTGAACAGTTCTACGGTGTCGACGCTTTCAACGCTTTCGCTCATGCCAGCCTTTCCAGAAAAATGCCTGTCTTGCCAATCACGGATCGACAATGACCGAGGCCGGGACAAGCCCGGCCACAAATAAAAGAAGGTTTACGGTTCGATGTGGCGACGATTGACCTTGGCCATCGGCAGCGGAATCAGCTTGCCCATCGGCTCGCGGCGCTCCTGGCGCAATGGCCTGAGTCCGACCACAATCTTGCGCGCGACCAATAAATAGAAACCGCCGCCCGACAACTGCCAGCCACCGGCCTTGCGTTCCCAGCCGGCCAGACGGTTCTGCCACTTGGGCGACGCGAGCGGCGGACGATAGCATCCGAAGCGGCGTTTCTCCAGCGCGAAGCCCAGCAGATTCAACCAGTCGGCAACCCGTGACGGCGAGATGCAGCGCGCCTTGCGCAGGGCGTCGTGGGCGAAGACATGACGCAGCCCCCAGGTGCTCCACGGATTGATGCCGATGATCAGCAAATGCCCGCCGGGCCGTACGCTGCTCGCCGCTTCACGCAGTAAACCATGGGGCGACAGGCAGAAATCCAGGCCATGCTGCATCACCACCACGTCGGCGGCGTGTTCGCTCAACGGCCAGGCCTGCTCCTCGCAGACAATCTCGACCCCCGGCAACGGCGCACCCAGGCGTACGTTGCGCTGCACCTGCGGCGCGGCCGGCGGGGTTTCGGCGGACGGGCCGTAATGCACAAGATAGCCGCCAAAGAACCTGCCCAGCTCGTCGTCGAGCATGCGCCGCTCTTCATCCAGCAGAAATTGCCCGAGCGGACCCGCCAGCCATTCACGGGCGGCGCTGATCAATGCCAGCCAGTCGGGATCGGCCTGAGCGAACGCTTTATCGGTCATGTCATTCTCCAACGCGCCAGGAACCTCTAAGATGCGCCAATGTTTTCCGCTTGGCGAATTCCGACGATGATACAGATCAGTGCCCTGCCCGCGTTCACCGATAACTACATCTGGTTGTTACAGGATCATCAGACCCAGCGCTGCGCAGTGGTCGATCCGGGCGATGCCGCCCCGGTGCAGGCATGGCTCGAGGCCCATCCGGGCTGGACGTTGAGCGATATCCTGATCACCCACCATCATCATGATCACGTCGGCGGCGTCGAACGACTGAAAGCGGCCAGCGGCGCGACCGTCTACGGGCCGGCCAGCGAGCGCATACCCGGGCGCGACGTGGCGCTCAACGACAACGATACGGTCAATGTGCTCGGCTGGGACTTCGCCGTGTACGCGGTACCCGGTCACACCCTGGGACACATTGCCTATTACCACCACGGCCTGCTGTTCTGCGGTGACACCCTGTTCGCCGCCGGTTGCGGTCGGTTGTTCGAGGGTACGCCTGCGCAAATGCACCACTCGCTCGACCGCCTCGCCGCCTTGCCTGAAGATACGCTGGTTTACTGCACCCATGAATACACCTTGAGCAACCTGAAGTTTGCTGCGGCGGTGGAACCGGGCAATCGGCACATTGCCGCCCGTCTGGAAAAAGTCAGCCAGCAACGACAAAACGGCGTCATGACCCTGCCCTCGACCCTGGCCCTGGAAAAGCTCACGAATCCGTTTTTACGCACTTCTGAAACATTGGTTACACAAAAAGTGGACGAACGGGAAGGCGCTCAAAACCGGGCGCCGAGTGAGGTATTTGCGGCATTGCGAGCATGGAAAGACACGTTCTGAGGAGCGCACCGGCTACCGCGAAAATTCTCAATGGTTGACCGCAGGGGGTGCGCTTTCTAGAATCGCCCGACATTTTTGCCCGGAACTTACTTCCAGCCAATGTCGTCATCCATACGTAAGTCCGCCCAATCAGATGCATTGACCCGCCTGGCGCAAGCCATCGCGGTGGCTGTGTCCGCCACGCTGGCGGGCTGTTCCAGCCATGCTCCGCAGACTGAAGCGACGCATACGCCGAACATTGCTGCGCGAGCCAAGCAGAAGCCGATCTGGCTGACTGAAAAGCCCAGCCCACAGATTCCCCAGGACATCTGGGAACGCATGCGCCAGGGCTTCCAGTTGCAGGAAGGCCTTGGCGTGAACCCGCGCATCGAGCAGCAGCGCCTGTGGTTCGCCAGTAACCCCTCTTTCCTCGAGAATGCCGGCGAACGCGGCAGTCTCTATATTCATTACATCGTCGAACGCCTCGAAGAGCGCAACATGCCGCTGGAGCTGGCCTTGCTGCCAGTGATCGAGAGCGCCTACAACCCGATGGCCTATTCCCGGGCCAATGCGGTGGGCCTGTGGCAGTTCATTCCGTCCACCGGGCGTTACTTCAACCTGCGCCAGACCCGCTTCTACGATGGCCGTCGCGATATCACCGCCTCGACCACCGCGGCAATGGATTACCTGACCCGCCTGCACGATATGTTCAACGGCGACTGGCTGCTGGCCCTGGCGGCCTACAACGCCGGTGAAGGCACTGTCAGCCGCGCCATCGAGCGCAACGAGAAGCTCGGCCTGCCGACCGACTACTGGAACCTGCCGTTGCCGGCGGAAACCCAGGCGTACGTGCCGAAACTGCTGGCGCTGTCGCAAGTGGTGCTGGCGCCGGAAGCCTATGGCGTGAACCTCAACCCGATCGCCAACGAACCCTATTTCCAGGTCGTCGAAATCAACCAGCGCATGGACCTGTCCAAGGTCGCTGCCGTGGCCAACATCGACGAAGACGAACTGTTCCAGCTCAACCCGGCGTTCAAGCAGCGCACCACCATCGACGGCCCGCAGCATTTGCTGGTGCCGACGTCGAAGGCGCAATTGCTCACCGCCAGCCTGCAGACCATGCGTCCGGACGAGCTGATCAGCCCGCGCTCGCTGAAGCCGGTGTTCGAAGGTGCCGATCCGTCCGAGGTTGCCCAGCTCAAGCGCGCTTATCGGGTCAAGCGTGGCGATAACCTGGGTTCCATCGCCAAGGCCAACAAGGTTGAAGTGAAAGACCTGCAACGCTGGAACAAGCTGACCGGCAAGAACCTCAAGGTCGGCCAGACCCTGGTCATGCAGGACAACACCCAGCGTACGCCGACGCGCAAGTCCGGCCGGGTCAACACCGTGATCGCGGCCAACAGCAAGACCAAAGGCAAGGCCGAGAGCAAGCAGCAGACCCAATACAAGGTCAAGCGCGGCGACACTCTGTATGTGGTGGCCAAGCGGTTCAACGTCGAGATGCAACACCTCAAGCGCTGGAACCCGGGTGCGGGCAAGGCGTTGAAGCCTGGGCAGATGCTCACGGTGTATCAACCGCATTGATTGAAAAGCCCCTGAATTCAGGGGCTTTTTTATTGCCAGAATCCCTTGTGGCGAGGGAGCTTGCTCCCGCTGGGGCGCGAAGCGGCCCTCTACACGTTTCCAGGCAAATCCCATGCACCGGTTTTGCGCCTGCTTCGCAGCCGAGCGGGAGCAAGCTCCCTCGCCACAGTCAGCTCATCAAGCAAGCTCCCCTCACAGTCAGCTCATCGAGCAAGCTCCCTCCACAGTCAGCTCATCGAGCAAGCTCCCTCCGCAGTCAGCTCACCGTCCACCGCATTCCCACCACAATTACCGGTGCATCAAGCCGCTATCTTTTTCCTGTCCAGACAAGCTGTTACTGTACGGCCCACAAAGCCCGAGCCGCCTGGATCAGATCTGACTTGAAGCGTCCCCTCCTCCTGCTGCTGATCAGCCTGGCCTTGAGCTCACCCGCAAGCGCGACGATTACCGAGAGCCACGGTTATGCGCAATTCGGCACGCTCAAGTACCCGGCCAGATTTACCCACTTCGACTGGGTCAACCCGCAAGCGCCCAAGGGCGGTACGTTGCGGGTAATGGCGTTCGGCACCTTCGATACGGTCAACCCCTACACGTTCAAGGGCACCAGCCCAGTCACCACAGCGAATTTCCTCCAGTACGGCATCAACGAGCTGAACGAGCCGCTGATGGTTGGCACCGGGCAGTATTCGCCCTCCGGCGATGAACCGGCGTCCAGCTATGGCTTGATCGCGCAATCGGTGGAGTACAGCGAGGATCGCAGCTGGGTGGTGTTCAACCTGCGTCCCGAGGCGCGTTTTCACGACGGCACGCCGATTACCGCCTACGACGTGGCGTTTTCCTATCGCCTGCTGCTCAAGGACGGCCATCCGCTGTACCGCACCGCCCTGCAGGAAGTGCTGCGGGTCGACATTCTCAACAAACAGCGCATTCGCTTCGTGTTCAAGCGCTCGGGCAATCCGCTATTGATCCTGCGCCTGGGCGAGTTGCCGGTGCTGCCTCAGCATTACTGGAAGGATCGCGACTTCAAGGCCACCACCTTCGAGCCGCCGCTGGGCAGCGGGCCATATCGCATCACCTCGGTCACACCGGGACGCCAGTTGATTTTCGAACGGGTCAAGGATAACTGGGGCAAGGACTTGCCGGTCAATCGCGGCAAGTACAATTTCGATCGCATGGACGTCGAGTTCTACCGCGACAGCGACGTGGCCTTCGAAGCCTTCAAGGCCGGTGAGTTCGACATTTACATCGAGCATCAGGCCAAGAACTGGGTCAATGGTTACAACTTTCCGGCCATCCGCCGCGGCGAGGTGATCAAGGCGCAGATTCCTCATCGGATCCCGACCCAGAGTCAGGGCCTGTTCATGAACACCCGCCGCGCGACCTTTGCCGACGTCAAGACTCGCGAAGCGCTGGGTCTGATGTTCGATTTCGAGTGGACCAACCGCGCGTTGTTCAGCGATGCCTATAAACGCAGCACCAGTTATTACCCCAACAGCGAATTCAGCGCCAGCGGCCTGCCGGTCGGGCATGAATGGCTGATGCTCAAGCCGTACAAGGATCAGCTCCCGGCCAAGCTGTTCACCGAGCCGTTTACACTGCCGCAGACCGACGGCCGCGGCATCCCGCGCGAAAGCATGCGCAAGGCGTTGGCACTGCTCGCCGAAGCCGGCTGGAAGCTCAACGGTCAACGCCTGCAAAACGCGCACGGCCAACCACTGCGCTTCGAGCTGTTGCTGGTCAATCCGAACCTGGAGCGCCTCTACCAGCCGTATATCGAAAATCTCAACAGCATCGGCATCGACGCGCGCCTGCGCACCGTCGATCGCGCGCAATACAAACAGCGCCTCGATCAATTCGATTTCGACATGGTCTCGATGACCCTCGGCCAGACCTTAAGCCCCGGTCTGGAGCAATGGCAGTACTTCCACTCCAGCCAGGTCGGGGTCAAGGGCAGCAAGAATTACGCGGGCATCGCCAACCCGGTGGTCGATCACCTGCTCGAACAGTTGCTCGCCGCGCGCACCCGCGACGAGCAGGTCGCCGCCGGCAAGGCGCTCGACCGTGTGCTGCTCTGGCAGCATTACAGCATTCCCAACTGGTACCTCAATTATCACCGTCTGGCCTACCGTAACCGGTTGGCCTTTGTCACCACGCCGCCCTATACCCTGGGCCTGAGCGCGTGGTGGCTGAAGTCTCCGGAGAAAGATCGATGAGCCCTATCCGCGCCCTGCTCGTGCAGGCCAGCGGCTTGCTGTTCGCCGGGCTGGCCTGTGCCGCCCCGCAACACGCCGTGACCCTGTACAACGAGCCGCCGAAATACCCCGCCGATTTCAAGCATTTCGATTACGTGAACCCCGATGCGCCCAAGGGCGGCGTGTTCCGTCAGGCCGGGTTCGGCGGCTTCGACAGCCTCAATCCGTTCATCAGCAAAGGCGTGCCCGCCGATGACATCGGGCAGATCTACGACACCCTGACCAGGCACAGCCTCGACGAACCGTTTACCGAATACGGCCTGATCGCCAGCAAGATCGAGAAAGCCCCGGACAACAGTTGGGTGCGCTTCTATCTGCGCCCCGAAGCGCGCTTCCACGACGGCCACCCGGTGCGTGCCGAGGACGTGGTGTTCAGCTTCCAGACGCTGACCAAAGAAGGTTCACCGATGTTTCGCGGCTATTACAGCGATGTCGCCGAAGCCGTCGCCGAAGACCCGCTCAAAGTCCTGTTCAAGTTCAAGCACAGCAACAACCGCGAACTGCCGCTGATCCTCGGTCAGTTGCCGGTCCTGCCGAAACACTGGTGGGCCAGTCGAGACTTCAACAAGGGCAATCTGGAAATCCCGCTGGGCAGCGGCCCGTACAAGGTCACCGAGGTGAAGGCCGGGCGTTCGGTGCGTTATGAGCGGGTCAAGGATTATTGGGGCAAGGACCTTCCGGTCAACCGTGGCTTCTACAACTTCGACACGATGACCACCGATTACTACCGCGACAATACCGTCGCCCTCGAAGCCTTGAAGGCCGGGCAGTTCGATTACTGGCTGGAAATGGCAGCAAAAAACTGGGCCAACGCCTATAACGTTCCCGCCGTCACCGAGGGCCGCTTGATCAAGGAGTTGATCCCCAACAGCAACCCGACCGGCATGCAGGGTTTCGTCTTCAACCTGCGCCGCCCGGTGTTTCAGGATGTGCGCGTGCGTCAGGCGCTCGGTCTGCTGTTCGATTTCGAATGGACCAACAAGCAACTGTTCAACGGCGCCTACGTGCGCACCCGCAGTTATTTCGAGAACTCGGAAATGGCCGCCACCGGCCTGCCCGACGCCGAGCAACGGGCGATCCTCGAGCCGTTCCGCAGCAAACTGCCGGCGCAGGTGTTCAGCGAAGCCTTTGAGAATCCGAAAACCGACGCCAGCGGCATGATCCGCGCCCAGCAACGCGAGGCCTACCAACTGCTGCAAGAGGCCGGCTGGAAGATCGTCGACGATAAGATGGTCGACGCCACCGGCAAACCGGTGGTGATTGAGTTTCTCCTCGCCCAGACCGAATTCGAACGCGTGCTGCTGCCGTTCAAACGCAACCTCAGCGACCTCGGTATCGATTTGGTGATCCGCCGCGTTGACGTTTCGCAGTACATCAACCGTGTGCGCTCGCGAGACTTCGACATGATGGTCGGCAGCTTCCCGCAGTCCAACTCACCCGGTAACGAGCAGCGCGAATACTGGATGAGCGCCGCCGCCGACAAATCCAGCAGCCGCAACAGCATGGGCCTGAAGGATCCGATCGTCGATCAACTGGTGGAAGACCTGATAAACGCCGACTCGCGCAAAAGTCTCGTAGCCCATGCCCGCGCGCTGGACCGCGTGCTGCAATGGGGCTATTACGTCGTGCCGAACTGGCACATCAAGAGCTGGCGCGTGGCGTACTGGAACCACATCGGCCACCCGAAAACCTCGCCCAAATACGACATTGGCATCAACACCTGGTGGGTCAAGCCTGACGCCAAGCCTGCCGTAGAAGTCGAAACCCAACTGCAAGCCGACCCTGCGGGCACGGAGTAATCAGATGCTGGCGTATATTTTTCGGCGACTGCTGCTGATCATCCCGACCCTGTTCGGCATTCTGCTGATCAACTTCGTGATCATCCAGGCCGCGCCCGGCGGGCCGGTCGAGCAGATGATCGCCAAGCTTGAAGGCTTCGAAGGCGCCACCAGCCGCATTGCCGGCGGCGGCGCCGAGGTGGCGGTGGCCGGCTCGTCCTATCGCGGCGCGCAAGGGCTGGACCCGGCGCTGATCAAGGAAATCGAGCACATGTACGGGTTCGACAAGTCGGCCCCGGAACGCCTGTGGATCATGGTCAAGAACTACGCGCAGCTGGATTTTGGCGACAGTTTCTTCCGCGACGCCAAGGTCATCGACCTGATCAAGGAGAAGATGCCGGTATCGATCTCGCTGGGGCTGTGGAGCACGCTGATCATGTACCTGGTGTCGATCCCGCTGGGGATCGCCAAGGCGACGCGGCACGGCAGCCACTTCGACGTCTGGACCAGCTCGGCGATCATCATCGGCTACGCGATCCCGGCGTTTCTGTTTGCCATCCTGCTGATCGTGGTGTTTGCCGGCGGCAGCTATCTGGACTGGTTTCCGCTGCGCGGCCTGACATCGAACAACTTCGACGAGCTGAGCCTGGGCGGCAAGATTCTCGACTACTTCTGGCACTTGGCATTGCCGGTGACCGCGCTGGTGATCGGCAACTTCGCGACCATGACGCTGCTGACCAAAAACAGCTTCCTCGATGAAATCAACAAACAGTACGTGGTCACCGCCAAAGCCAAAGGCCTGACCCGCCATCGCGTGCTGTACGGCCACGTGTTCCGCAACGCCATGCTGCTGGTGATTGCCGGTTTCCCTTCGGCATTCATCGGCATCTTCTTTACCGGCTCGTTGCTGGTGGAAGTGATTTTCTCCCTCGACGGCCTCGGCCTGATGAGTTTTGAAGCGGCGATCAACCGTGATTACCCGGTGGTGTTCGGCACCCTGTTCATCTTCACCCTGCTCGGGCTGGTGGTGAAACTGATCGGCGACCTCACCTATACCCTGGTCGATCCGCGCATCGACTTCGCAAGCCGGGAGCATTGAGATGAACCTGTCCCCTCTCAACCGCCGCCGCTTCGAACTGTTCAAGGCCAACAAGCGTGGCTGGTGGTCGCTGTGGCTGTTTCTGATCCTGTTCGGCCTGAGTCTGGGCGCCGAGCTGATCGCCAACGACAAACCGCTGGTCGTGCACTACGACAACAACTGGTACTTCCCGGCGATCAAGCGCTACCCGGAAACTGCCTTCGGCGGCGAATTCCCACTGGAAGCCAACTACAAAAGCCCGTACATCCGCGAACTGCTCAAGGCCAAGGATGCTTGGGTGTTGTGGGCGCCGATTCCCTACAGCTACCAGAGCATCAACTACGACCTGAAAGTCCCCGCGCCGGCACCGCCCTCGGCGGACAATCTGCTGGGCACCGACGATCAGGGCCGCGATGTGTTGGCGCGGGTGATTTACGGTTTCCGCATTTCGGTGCTGTTCGCCCTGACCCTGACCGTGCTCAGTTCGATCATCGGCGTGATTGCCGGTGCGCTTCAGGGCTTCTACGGCGGCTGGGTCGATCTGGCCGGGCAGCGTTTTCTGGAAATCTGGTCAGGGCTGCCGGTGTTGTACCTGCTGATCATCCTTGCCAGTTTCGTCCAGCCGAACTTCTGGTGGCTGCTGGGGATCATGCTGCTGTTCTCGTGGATGAGCCTGGTCGACGTGGTCCGCGCCGAGTTTCTGCGCGGTCGTAACCTTGAATACGTGCGCGCCGCCCGGGCGCTGGGCATGCAAAACGGCGCGATCATGTTCCGCCACATCCTGCCCAACGCCATGGTTTCGACCATGACCTTCATGCCGTTCATCCTCACCGGCGCCATCGGCACGCTCACTGCGCTGGACTTCCTCGGCTTCGGCTTGCCGGCCGGCAGTCCGTCGCTGGGCGAACTGGTCGCCCAAGGCAAATCCAACCTGCAAGCGCCGTGGCTGGGCATGAGTGCTTTTGCCGTGCTGGCGCTGATGTTGAGTTTGCTGGTGTTTATCGGCGAGTCTGCTCGCGATGCCTTCGACCCGAGGAAGTGAAATGAATCAGGACAATCTGATCGAAGTGCGCGACCTCGCCGTCGAGTTCGGTTTCGGCGAGCGCGTGCACCGCGTGGTCGAGAGCGTGAGTTTCGACATCAAGCGCGGTGAAACCCTGGCGCTGGTCGGCGAATCCGGCTCGGGCAAATCGGTGACGGCACATTCGATCCTGCGTTTACTGCCCTACCCGATCGCCCGCCATCCAGCCGGCAGCATCAATTACGCCGGGCAAAACCTGCTGGATCTGAGCGAAAAGACCCTGCGCCATATTCGCGGCAACCGCATCGCGATGATTTTCCAGGAGCCGATGACCTCGCTTAATCCGCTGCACTCGATCGAAAAGCAGATCAACGAAGTGCTCGGCATCCACAAGGGCCTCAGCGGCAAAGTCGCGACCAAACGCACTTTGGAACTGCTGGAGATGGTCGGCATCCCCGAGCCGCACAAACGCCTCAAGGCCCTGCCCCACGAATTGTCCGGCGGTCAGCGTCAGCGGGTGATGATCGCCATGGCCTTGGCCAACGAGCCGGAATTGTTGATTGCCGACGAACCGACCACTGCGCTGGATGTGACCGTTCAGCTGAAAATCCTCGATTTGCTCAAGGAACTTCAGGCTCGCCTGGGCATGTCGCTGCTACTGATCAGTCACGATTTGAACCTGGTGCGAAGAATTGCGCATCGCGTATGTGTCATGCAGCGCGGTTGCATCGTCGAACAGGCATCGTGCGCAGAGCTGTTCCGTTCGCCACAGCATCCGTACACTCGGGAATTGCTCGGCGCGGAGCCCAGCGGCGGCCCGGCGAGCAATGAAATCGGCGCGCCGCTGCTCGAAGTCGAGGACCTGAAAGTCTGGTTCCCGATCAAGAAAGGCCTGCTCAAGCGCACGGTGGATTACGTCAAGGCAGTGGACGGCATCAATTTCAGCCTGCCTCAGGGTCAAACCCTGGGGATTGTGGGCGAAAGCGGTTCCGGCAAGTCCACCCTGGGTTTGGCGATTTTGCGGCTGATTGGCAGCAAAGGCGCGATCCGCTTTGAAGGCAAGCAGCTAGACTGCCTGACGCAGAACGAGGTTCGCCCGTTGCGCCGGGAGATGCAGGTGGTGTTTCAGGACCCGTTTGGCAGCCTGAGCCCACGGATGTGCGTCAATGACATCGTTGGCGAAGGCCTGCGGATACACAAGATGGGCACCGCGACCGAACAGGAAGCGGCGATCATTGCGGCATTGAAGGAGGTAGGTCTGGATCCGGACACCCGGCACCGCTACCCCCACGAATTTTCCGGTGGGCAGCGGCAGCGAATTGCCATTGCCCGGGCCCTGGTGCTGAAACCGGCGCTGATCCTGCTGGACGAGCCGACGTCGGCCCTCGACCGCACGGTGCAGCGGCAAGTGGTGGAGCTGTTGCGTTCACTGCAAGCCAAGTACAACCTGACGTATTTGTTCATCAGCCATGACCTGGCTGTCGTCAAAGCGCTGAGCCACCAGTTGATGGTGGTCAAGCATGGCCAAGTGGTCGAACAGGGAGACGCGCAAAGTATCTTTGCCGCCCCCCAACATCCGTATACACAGCAGTTGCTGGAAGCCGCTTTTCTGGCACCAGCCACTGCGCAATAACCTGAAAGAGGAGCAACACATGGGTTTTCTCGCCGGTAAGCGCGTACTGATCGTCGGTGTCGCCAGCAAGCTGTCCATCGCATCCGGCATCGCTGCCGCCATGCATCGCGAGGGCGCTGAGCTTGCCTTCACTTATCAGAACGACAAACTCAAGGGTCGTGTCGAAGAGTTCGCACAAGGCTGGGGCTCCAGCCCTGAGCTGTGCTTCCCGTGCGACGTGGCCAGCGATGAAGAAATCGCCAAGGTCTTTGAAGCGCTGAGCAAGAAGTGGGACGGCCTGGACTGCATCGTCCACTCCGTCGGCTTCGCCCCGGGCGACCAACTGGACGGCGACTTCACCGAAGCCACCACCCGTGAAGGTTTCCGCATCGCTCACGACATCAGCGCCTACAGCTTCGTCGCCCTGGCCAAGGCCGGTCGCGAAATGATGAAAGGCCGCAACGGCAGCCTGCTGACCCTGTCGTACCTGGGCGCCGAACGCACCATGCCGAACTACAACGTAATGGGCATGGCCAAAGCTTCGCTGGAAGCCGGCGTGCGTTACCTGGCCGGCTCCCTGGGCCCGGACGGCACCCGCGTCAACTGCGTCTCGGCCGGTCCGATCCGCACCCTGGCCGCTTCCGGCATCAAGAACTTCCGCAAGATGCTGGCCGCCAACGAAGCGCAAACTCCGCTGCGCCGCAACGTCACCATCGACGAAGTCGGCAACGCCGGCGCCTTCCTGTGCTCCGACCTGGCGTCGGGCATCAGCGGTGAAATCATGTACGTCGACGGCGGTTTCAACACCACTGCGATGGGCAACATCGAAGAGTGATCTTCGTGTAGCCATAAAAAACCCGCCAATCCGGCGGGTTTTTTCATGCCTGGAAAAAAGTCACTGCACTACATGGATACCACCACCGCCCCTGCCCTCGCTTCGATACTCGGCGCTTGCTGCTAATGAGCCGCCAAGGAGGCGCAGATGAACGATATACCGGTACATGAACAGACGCTGATCCAGAACCTCATCGCGGAATTGACCGCTGTACCGGTGGTCACCGCCGCCGACTCGACACGCACGCTGGAGGTGCCCCGGCCATGCCTGCTGCGCGAATGGATGGAGCTTTACTGGACCGCGCTGGAACGGCCTGAATTTCTGGACTGGGCCAGCCGCTTCCATATCGATCTGGACACTTTGCAGATCAAGGGCGACACCCTGCAAGCGCAGATCCCGTCTAACGGCACCACGGGCGTGCGCACCTTTACCCTGGAAGATGACTCCGGCTGGTGGCAGATGGCGCCGATGCTGCTGTCGATCTCCCAGCGTATCGATCCTGCCGGGCTGGGCTTGCCGTACATCGGCGGTAAATCCGCCAACCCACTGTATCGGTTTCCACGGCAAGTGGTGCTGGCGTTCTACGGTTACCCGGAGCCGCAAAACGCGGTTCAGGCCAGGATCATCGTCGCTGAACTCAAGGCCAGCGGCCTGGCCAGCCTTGATGAAAACGGTCACACCCGCTCGGCGGTGGTCAAGGAGCGCAACGCTCAACTGGAGGATTTGCGGGCCATCGCCAACCTGATCGATGAGCGCGTGCTGATCAGCGATCCCTTCGAGCAGCGCGGTTTCGCCGACACCCCCGTAACGCTGAACTCCTCGTCAGTGTCCGCTACCCGCGGTGGTCCTCGCTTCAAGCTCGGCGAGCTCCTGGGCCGCTACGAACTGCCTGTGCCGGAAGACGCCACGCAGGCCACAGCACTTGCGCAACGACTGCGGCAGCAGAGCTGGCCGCCATTGCCCTACGTCAGTGATTACGTGCAGACCGGCGCGCCCATTCGCAGCTATCGCGAGAGTTTTGCCGATCTCGAAGACGGTCGGCATATTGTTCGGCGTCTTGAAGCGCTGAGCTGGAACAAGGAGCCCACCGCAGGGATCGACTACGCGGAGTTCAGTGAACCTCATCCGGATTCGGCACTGGCGCAGTGGATCGCGGCAGGCAAGCAGGAATTGGAAATGCTCAGGTCCAAAGCGGCCTTTCAGCTCATTCTGCAGCAGCTCGCATTACCCGCCGACAGCCCCCTGCTCTTGACCGAATCCGGGCAAATTGGCACGGCCAGCGAACGAGGCTGGGTGACTTTGACATCGCAGGTTGAAAAGCACGCCGATCTGAAACTCTATCGCGACCGGCTCAAAACCAAGGCTCGCCAGGCAGGCGGCGCCTTGCGCAGCAGCGGGACGGTCACGCTGGGGCAAATGCTGCGCTTTTACCAGCTACCGCTGCCCGGGACGGTCCAGCAAGCCCTTTCCCTGGCGAAATGGAACAAGATCAACTTGCATATGCGTCCCGGTCACATGAACCATTGGTATCTGTTAGGTCTGCCGGGCACCAGCACCGAACGTCTTACCACCGGGCAACGTCAGCAGATTATCGATATCACCCGAACGTTCCTGCCCAAAGACGCCCCGCCATTGATCGATTACCTCAGTGAAGGCGTCGATACCGATCTACCGCTCGAAACCCTCAAAGCGAAAGCCGATTCGCTGATCAGCCGCATCCTGATCACGCCACGGGCTCAGTCATTGGGCAACCAGTTGCTCGAACACATCGCGCCGCCGGCGCAGAACAAACGCCTTCTGGCCACCAATCGCGACCGCCTGCTGCTCGCTGCGTTGATTCTCAGTCTGGAGCCGAGCGCCGGTGAGGATGTGCACCGCATCATTGACCAACGCCTGGAAGACAGCTTTTTCTGGGGCGAAAGTTATAACGAGATACGCCGGCTCATTGACCAGCAATTTCATCTGGCGCGGACCAGGAACAAGACCCTGGCAACCCATCTCTTGTTGTCCGGTATCGCACCGGAGTTTCTGATCCGCGACATCCCGTCCTCGCTGCCTTACATGAGCTGTCGGCGCTGGGTCAGGTTCAAACAGGTCGTGCTGTATATCGAAAGCCGTTTACCGGGTGTGTCGCGCCTGATGTCGTTCGAGCTACTGAACGGCCTGACGAAGGGGCCGGCGCCTGCGGACTTCTACACATTCGTGCGCAGCGAGCCCTGCGCCTCGCTCATTGTCGACTGGGCGGTTGCCAGAGGGCTGATCCAGCGTGATGCCGAATGTCCGGTCACCGTGTATGACGCCGCCACGCTGAAGCAGGCCGACAGCACTTATCGCGAGCATAACCGGCGCCTGAACGGACTGTGCCGCCGGGCTTTCCTGACGGCGCGGCCAACGCCTGAGACCATCGCCCTGAAGGACCTGCGCAACGTCTTTGCCGACAATCCGCACTTGAAAGAACAGGTGCTATTTGTTTCAGCCACAGACGATGAAACCTCGGCACCGTGTTACTCGTTGAGTGAGCTTCACCTGGCCGGCAAACTGTCAGGCGACCTGCAGGACTGGCACTCGAGCACTGCGCAACTGCAGCTGGCACCCATGCTCACATCGTTGACCAGCCTTGGTCATGTGCCGACGCTTTTCCATGCGGCACTCGGCGCCCGCCTCACGCAAATGAAAGACGCCCACACCGCGTTGATCAAGGAAGCCTTCTGCCTGTTGCCGCTGGGGCAGAGGCTCGATGTTGAAGTTTACGCGCTGGAATTGCTTGCCCTGCGACCACTGCCGACTACCGCAGACAAGAACGCTACCGTCGCGCCCTTTGGAATCCTTGCGCTGCTGCACGGAAAGCCGTCCAGAGTGTTCGAGGTTTTCACCCGCCAGTCGAAAGTGGTCTTGCGCCGTGATATCGACATTAGTTTGCTGACGCCCTCTGCCGAGAACGAGGCGGCGAAGTTGCTGCCCTTTGACGCCGAGGCTTACCGGCATGGAACCCTCGCCAGCAATAACGCGAGTTGCAAGGCATTCATCACGCGCCTCGACATTGAAGGCGCGCCACTGGAGCAACAGCCATACGTCCCCGTGCCCGACACCTTTGCGTCGAACAAGGTCAACGCCATCGCCAGCACCGCCGTCCGGCATCTGTTCGACGCCTACGAAACAAAAGCCTTGCAAGAGGCATTGCTCGCGCCGGCTCTGGAAGATGCCGCAGGCAGTCATGAGAAATGGCTGAAGTTTTACCAGATGCTGAGCCCGCCCAAACACCGAACCCCGGCCGACACTGCGTTGACTCGGCTGGCGCTCCGGCGTTGGGATTGGTGAATACTGCGGACCGCGGCCAAGCCACGCGCCGGGCAGTCATGGATTGAACGCAGCGTCAAATCGCCGTGACTCACATGTGCGCCACCGGACACGGCCCGCCCGCATCGGCCCAAAGTTTGAATTGCGCGACGAAAATGTCGTGCGGCACCGGCACCGGCGCGCGCCCTGCCCCGGGGTTCCAGCCCCAGAGCACCAATTTGTCTTCGCTGACGTGTTTGATCAGTGCAGCAAAGTCGCGGTCGCCGTTGCTCGCGCGGTCCTTGATCATTGCGCAGAGTTTGTCCGGCGGCAGGCCGATCCAGGCCATTTTGTGCGCCGCCGGCGGCAAGCTCCAGTGCGGCGCGCCCGGGGGCGCATGGGGGCCATAACTGGCCGGCGGATTGCTCTCGGCGTGGCACGTGGCGCAGGGCAAACCGGCAGCGCCCTTGCCGTCCATGCCGCGCACCACATTCATCGCGTGGGGGCTGCCAGCGTCGAACTGCAACGGCGCATCGCCGGGAATGTGGCAGTTCTGACAACGCGGGCTCTGGAAGACTTTCTGCACCGTGCCGAACGCTTTCAACGCCTCTTGATCCTCGGCAAACAGGTCCGGGGCATAGCCACCGAGGCCCAGTAACACCACGGTGCCCAACACAAGATGTCGTGTCATCTCACACCCCCGACAGCTGCAGTGGCAGCTCGCGCAGGCGTTGCCCGGTCAGGGCGAATACCGCGTTGGCCACGGCCGGCGCCGTGGGTGGCACACCGGGTTCGCCGATGCCGCCGGGTTTCTCGCTGCTGGGAACGATGTGCACTTGCACCACCGGCATTTCGTTGAGCCGCAGCACCTGATAATCGTGATAGTTGGACTGCACCACGCCGCCGTCCTTGACGGTGAGCTTGCTGTGCAGCGCCATGCCGAGGCCGAAACTGATGCACGATTCCATCTGCGCGGCGATGCTCCGCGGGTTGACCGCAATGCCGCAGTCCACCGCGCAGACCACCCGATGCACGCGAATCGCCAGATTGTCCTGGGACACCTCGGCGACCTGGGCCACGTAGCTGCCGAATGACTCGTGCACAGCCACACCGAGGGCATGGCCGTCCGGCAACGGTGCGCCCCAGTTGGCCTTCTCCACCGCCAAATTGAGCACGCCGAGATGCCGCGGGTGCGCCTTGAGCAACGTGCGCCGGTATTCCACCGGATCCTTGCCCGCCGCTGTCGCCAGTTCATCGATCAGCGACTCCATGACGAACCCGGTGTGGGTGTGTCCCACCGACCGCAGCCACAGCACATTGATGCCGGTCTGCGGCGAGTGCAGTTCAACCTGATGATGGGGCAGATCCTTGATGTAGGGACTGTCGGCCACGCCTTCGACCGAGGTCGCATCGATGCCGTTCTTGACCATCGCCGCCTCGAGCATCGTCCCGGCCATGATCGACTGGCCCACCAGCACATGCTGCCAACTCATCGGCAGGCCATCGGCGCCCAGCCCGATTCGGGCGTGATGCAGGTACATCGAACGGTAATAGCCGCCGCGAATGTCATCTTCGCGCGCCCACACGGTTTTCACCGGCAGGCCCGCCGCTTTCGCCACTTGCACCGCTTCGGCGACAAAGTCCGAGGTCGGGTTGGCCCGCCGACCGAAACCACCTCCGAGGAATTCGGTGTGAATCTCGACTTGCTCGGGTTTCAGGCCGGTGATCTTGCTGGCAACCATTTGGTCCAGCGTCTGAAATTGCGTGCCGGTCCAGATTTCGCATTTGCCGGCGCTGATTTTTACCGTGCAGTTGAGCGGTTCCATCGGCGCGTGGGCCAGATACGGCACGCTGTATTCGACATCGATTTTCTTCGCGGCCTTGCCGAAACCGGCCTTGGCGTCCCCGGCCTGTGTGGCGGTGGTGCCCGGCGTCGTCGCCAGTTTGCGGAAACTCTCCAGCAGCTTTTCACTGCTCATGTCGGCGAGTGGTCCCAGATCCCAATCGACCTTCAGCGCATCGCGGCCCAGCTTTGCCGCCCAGAAATGCTCGGCCACCACGGCGACACCGCTGGGCACCTGCAGCACTTTGTGCACACCGGGAATCGCCAGCGCTGCGGCGCCTTCGAAGGATTTCACCGTGGCGACAAACACCGGCGCACGGGCGACCATCGCGGTCATCAGACCCTCGAACTGCACGTCCATGCCGAATTTGGCGCGTCCGGTGATTTTCTCTGGAGTATCGAGGCGGTTGGTCGGTTTGCCGATGACTTTCCAGTCCTTGGCTTGCTTGAACGTGATGGTTTTCGGGTCGGGCACCAGCAGTTTCCCGGCTGCATCGGCCAGTTCGCCGTAGGAAGCACGTTTGTCCCCCGCGAACAGCACGCCCGACTCGGTGCGAACCGCCGACGGCGCCACGCCGAAGCGTTGCGCTGCGGCTTCCACCAACATCTGCCGCGCCGTCGCACCGGCCAGTCGATAGCGGTCGAACTCCATCCAGGTCGAAGTCGAACCACCGGTAATCTGCATGCCGCCAAACGCCGGCAAGCCGTAGTCCGCCGCCGAGGCTGGCGAGTGTTCGACGCGGACTTTCGACCAGTCAGCGTCCAGCTCTTCGGCGATCAGCATGGTCAGGCCAGTCCAGATGCCCTGACCCATTTCCGAATGGCCGAGCAGCACGGTGACGCTGTTGTCCGCCGCGATGCGCAAAAACGCATTGGGCGCGAAGGTCTTGCTTTCATTCTCCGCCGCCCGGGCAAAACGATGGGCCACGGGCACCATGAACGCCACCATCAGGCCGCCGCTCAGTACGGCGCTGCCCTTGAGAAACCCACGACGCGATACAGGATTCATCGTCTACCTCCCACAGAGTGAATCAGCCGATTTGCGCAGCGCGTTTGACCGCCGCGCGAATGCGCGGATAGGTGCCGCAGCGGCAGATATTGCCGGCGAGCGCCTGATCAATATCGCTGTCGGTGGGGTTGGGGGTCTTCGCCAACAGTGCGGCGGCGGACATGATCTGCCCGGACTGACAGTAACCGCACTGCACCACGTCCAGTTCAGCCCAGGCTTGTTGCGCAGGGTGCGAACCGTCGGTAGACAAGCCTTCGATGGTGAGGATCTTCTGGCCGTGGGCAACCGCAGTGGCCGGGGTGATACAGGCGCGTAACGGCGCGCCATCGACATGCACGGTGCAGGCACCGCACTGGGCCATGCCGC
Organism: Pseudomonas sp. SWRI99; assembly: GCF_014270125.1. NCBI lineage: Bacteria > Pseudomonadati > Pseudomonadota > Gammaproteobacteria > Pseudomonadales > Pseudomonadaceae > Pseudomonas > Pseudomonas sp. SWRI99. The sequence goes on from NZ_JABWQR010000014.1 coordinate 83,337, forward strand.
AACCGAACTTGGTCCCGGTCAGGTGCGCGACATCGCGCAGGACCCAGAGCAGTGGCATGTCCGCCGGAACATCGAGGTCTTGATCCTTGCCATTGATATTGAGGGTCAGCATCGGGGGGATTTCCTCAGACTCGCGGTGTGCTGAAGGGGCGTTGCTGTGGCCGCAAAGCCTACGCACGCCCGTGCTTATCCCTTTCAGCAAAGCCTAATTTGCACAGCAAGCGAGACGTTGTGACCAGCGGTCATGCAAAAGCCATGTGGTGCCTGGCAGGACGCCTTCGCGGGCAAGCCCGCTCCCACACTGGATTTGCCGAGCGCCCGGGATTTATGAGCGTCACAAAAAAACTGTGGGAGCGGGCTTGCTCGCGAAGGGGCGAGTTCATTCAGAACTGCTGCGTCTGACCCACCGCCTTCGCGAGCAAGCCCGCTCCCACATTGGATCTGCTGAGTATCTGGGATTTGCGGGTACGACAAAAATTCCGCTATGCCCAACCCTTGCGGCAACTAACCCTCAGAACGCCCGCGCCCTTGGCGATCACCCTTGTAATGCCTGGCCAATGGGAACTGCGGCAGCCACGATTCGCGCCGTACGGTCCAGCTTTCGTAGGTGGGTTGCAGTTGATCCGGCGCGTCGAGGGCGCCGAGGTTGATTTCGATTTCATCGGCGGTTCGATTGAACACCGAAGAGCCGCAGCGCGGGCAGAAATGTCGCCCGGCGTATTCACCGGTTGCGCCGCGGATGGTCACTGCGCCTTCGGGAAAAATCGCCGAGGCATGAAACAGCGCGCCGTGGAATTTGCGGCAATCGAGACAATGGCACAGCCCGACGCGGTAAGGCTGGCCGCTGGCTTGAAAACGCACATCGCCGCACAGACAGCCGCCGGTGTATGGGTTCATGGTTGATCTCCTTCGCACCTTGTATAAACACAATTTCTTGATGGTGTTTAAAAGACACTCAGTGTTACGACGCCCAGCCTACAACACCTTGCGTCGTTACCTACGTGTACGCCAGAATCCGCCGGCTTACGCGGCTATGAGGTTGGCTTTATCGTTTGCCCGTCACTGACAAAAAGCAGTGATCGGGTTTGGTAGCCCGTCTCTAAGCGTTATGACGCCAGACGCAGTCTCTATAGAGGCTCAGTTCATGGTGGCCATGCGTGGGGCTCCTTCGGGAGCGCCGGGTTTCCTGCTTAGACCGGTCTACCAACCTGCGTATGGTCGCCACCCTCGTTTGGTAGCGAGAGTGATGACTCCTTATTCTGTTAAGCAGGAGTTTCATCATGTTCAAAGTAACCCCCAACCCGCCAATCCCCCACGACCCCGCGCTCGATCCGCTAAAAGTCCAGGAAGCCACCGACCGCGCCCTCGATTACTACCTCACCCCCGAAGCCCTGGAAGTCCCGCCGCCACCGCCCAAGGCTCGCCCGCTCTACATCGTCGATCCGTCGCTGGATGACGAGACCCTGCTGGTCGAGGCCTGTGAATCGCTGTCTTCGGCCAATGCCATGGCCGGCAATATCGCCAATTCGCTAGGCGGCCCGACGCGCGGACCACTGCTGGCGCTGCAACAGCTGATCATGCTGAACGAGCTGTTGGTCAATCGCTTGCTGGACAAGCTGCGCTTGCCGCAGTAATCGCCAATGATGCCGCCGCCGTGCAGGCGATGTCCGCTTGCACGACGGGCCGATCTACGGCATCACCGGCCAGCGCGCGAATGACTACGCTGATAGTCCAGCCTCTCATCTGCCGGGGATGATCACCATGCAACGCCTTCAAAAACTCACGCCGTGCTTGTGGTTCGACGATCAGGCCGAAGCCGCCGCGGCGTTTTACTGCTCGATCTTCGATCATTCGAAAATCACTGGCCTGACCCGTTACAGCAAGGTCGGCGAGGAATTTCACGGACAACCGGACGGCGCGGTGATGACCGTCAGTTTCGAGCTCGACGGCCAGGCGTTTACAGCGCTCAACGGCGGGCCGGTGTTCACCTTCAACGAGGCGATCTCGTTTCAGGTCAATTGCCGGGATCAAGAAGAAATCGACCATTTCTGGGGCAACCTGTCTGCCGGCGGACCGCTGGAGGCTCAGCAATGTGGCTGGCTCAAAGACAAGTTCGGCGTGTCGTGGCAGATCCTGCCGGTGGCGTTCCTGCACATGCTGCAAGACCCGGACACAGGCAAGTCGCAACGGGCGATGCAGGCCATGTTCCAGATGAAAAAGCTCGACCTCGCCGAACTGCAGCGAGCGTTCGATGGCCAGAGCTAATACACTCGGACGCTGACCTGCCGGGAAGATAACAATGAAACACGCCGCCGCGAGAAATCCCGAAAAAGCCCCGCGCTTCTGGCGCGACGACGCCCTGCCCTTCATCGAGGCGCGCGCCATCGCCGATGGCCGCGACGTCTGCTACGCACGGCATTCCCATGCGCACTTTTCGATTGGCGCGATCACCGCCGGGCGCAGCACGTATGTGCATGAACACGCCCAGTGTGAAGTGGCAGCGGGCACTGTGGTGTTGATGAATCCGGGCGATGTGCACGCCTGCAATCCGATCGATGATCAGCCGTGGTCGTATGTGATGTTGTATGTCGAGACGCCGTGGCTGACGGATCTGCAGCATCAATTGGGCTTTGCGGCTGAGCTGGAGTTTCGGCGATTTTCCGATACGCATCTGGCCGACGCCGAGCTGTTCGGCAGGCTGATGGCCCTGTATGAAACGCTGGTTGACGATCAGCAAGAGGTGCTGCACAAACAGAGCGCGGCGGTCGAGTTTTTCAGCGATCTGCAGTTACGCCTGAATCCGGTTGAGCAGCCTGTCCCTGAGCCGAATTTCAAGCTTGAACGCGCCGCCGATTTCATCCGCGAACACTGCACCGAGGTGCTGAGCCTTGAGGCTATTTGCGCCGCGGCGCAGCTGTCGCCGTCCTACCTGATTCGCGCGTTCAAGCAGCGTTACGGCATGACGCCCCATGCGTTTGTGGTCAACCAGCGCATCCAGTTTGCCCGCGAACGCTTGCGCAGCGGCCAGTTGATTGCCGACGTGGCGCTGCAGGCCGGGTTTGCCGATCAGGCGCATTTCCAACGGGCGTTCAAGCAACATCTGGCGGCGACGCCGGGGCAGTATCGCGGCTGATACCCTATCAGAAAGCCAACACCTGCCCCCTGTGGGAGCGAGCCTGCTCGCGAAAGCGGTGGATCAGTGAGTGCAACTGGAGGATGACACAGCGCATTCGCGAGCAGGCTCGCTCCCACGGTAGCTTGTGCCTAGCCTGGCAATCAGGTGAACAGCAGATACATCGCGCTGAGTGCCAGTAACAAGGCCATCAGCCGATTAAACCAGCGCATCCCCGCGGCATTGCTCAGGTACCCGCGCAGAAACGTCCCGGCATAGGCCCAGCAGCCCACCGACAGATAACAGATCACCAGATACACCGCCGCAAACTGCCAGACCAGCCGCGTCTCGCCGTCGGCGACAAACGCACCCATGCCTGCGACGCAGGCCAGCCAGGCCTTGGGGTTGAGCCATTGCATGACAGCGCCATAGAGCATCGATGGCGCCCGGCCTGCCTCGCTGGCGTTCAGCTGACCGTCATCCGTGGCGAGTTTCCAGGCCATGAACAGCAAGAACGCCACCCCGGCCCACTGCACCACCCGGGTCATGAACGGCCACAGTTCCAGCGCCTGATGCAGCCCCAACCCCATCAACACCAGCAACAGCACAAACCCCAGCGTCGCCCCGGCCACGTGCCGCTGGCTGGCGCGAAATCCGTACTGTGCGCCGCTGCTCAGCGCGACGATGTTGACCGGCCCGGGGGTGATGGACGCGGCCAGAGCAAACGCCGCCATGGAAAGAATCAGACTCATTGCACACCTGCTTCAAACGAGGAACGAGGTGGCTACGGTAGCGAGCGGGGGATTTGCGGTATTGAAGAAAATGCCCCTGAGGATGCGAATCTTCTCTGGGTCATTCAATCCTGAGCGCAGCGCAAAACCCTGTGGGAGCTGGCTTGCCAGCGATGGCGCCAGCACCATCAGTCAATAAATGCCTGATCCAACGCCATCAGCAAGGCCCCCACCAACAAGGGTCAGTCCAGACGCGGCACGGTAAAGCGAAATTCACTGCCCTGCCCCGGCTCGCTTTCGGCAACAATATGTCCGCCATGGGCTTCGACGATGCCTTGGGTGATGTACAAACCGAGACCGGTGCCGGTCGGGTTGCCTTCCTTGATCGTCCAGTAGCGATCGAACACGTGGGGCAAGTGTTCCTTGGGAATTCCCTCGCCGCTGTCACGCACCGAGAAGACGATTTCATTGCCAACCGATTTGGCGCACACGCCCACCGTGCCCAGGCGTGGGGTGAACTTGATGGCGTTGCCGATCAGGTTCGACAGCACCTGGAACAACCGCTCGGGATCGGCATGAACACGCAGGTCGGGATCGGCCTCGAAGGAAATGCTGATGTCCTTGTCCTGCGCCAGCGGCGTCAGCAGCGACTGCGCTTCTTCGAAGATGTGCCCGACGTCCAGCGGCTGCGGCGAAATGGTGTAGCGCCCGGCATCGATTTTCGAGGTGTCGAGCAGATCTTCCAGCAGTGTGTTCATCCGCGCCGTGGCTTGCTGCATGGTGTCGATGGCCGTGGAGATACGCCGCGAGGTGTGCGCACCATCGGAGCTGAACGCCTTCTGCATCATGCCGCAGAGCATGGAAATCACCGTCATCGGGTTGCGCAGGTCATGGGACACCACCGCCACCAGTTCATCCCGGGCGCGCACGGCTTCCTGCTCGCGCCGCACCTGACGGGCCAAGTCGTTTTCCAGGGCCGATCGGCGCAGGTCGTTGGCGGCGAACACGTCGCCATGGCTCCATTTCCTCGAGATCCCGGCCATCTCGACCTTCCAGATCTCGAACGAGGTACGCGGGCGCAGACGCAAGCCAGCGTCGGAATTTTCCAGGTCCAGCGGCTTGCGCGGGTCGCCGCTCCAGTTGATGTTTTCCTTCACTTCCGCGCGAAACCACAACACGCCGTTATCGACCGGTTTGGGCAAGCTCATGGCAAGCACACCGCTGGCCACTGACTGATACTGCGCCGCTGGCGGATAGACGCTGGACAGGTGATGACTGGCGAAGACCGGTTCGTCGCGCGCCTGTAGCCATTTGTGCAGGGCACGAATTTCTTCCGGCTCCGGGCAGTTGCCGTAACGGTGCAACTGCTTGTCTTCGATCATTGCTATGCCGTCAGCTTCGACCAGCGCCATCAGCGTCGCGGGATGCTGCGCGAGACCATCGAAGACGCTCTGCGACGAGTCGATCATTGCCTGATTAAGCAGCGCCAGCGCCTCGACCTTTGCTTCACGCTGGCGAGTCAGTTCCAGCGTTTCCATGGCGCTGATCTGCAGCGACAGCACCTGGCCAATGGTCTGGCAGGCCATGCGCAGTTCGTGGGGCACGTGCAATGGCTGGCGATTGCCGCAGCTGATCAGGCCCCAAAGGCGGTCGCCCTTGAGCAAGGAGATACTCATGGACGACAGCACGCCCATGTTCTTCATGTACTGGCAGTGAATCGGCGAGACGCTACGCAGGGTGGCGAAACTCAGGTCCAGCGGCGTCTGGGTGTCGGGGCGCAGCTTCGGCACCAGCGGCACCGGTTGGTAATCGGCGTTGGGGATGATTCGCAGCCAGTTGGTGCGGTACAGCTCGCGCGCTTGCTCGGGAATGTCCGAGGCCGGGAAGAACAGGCCGTTGAACACTTCCATCGACGGGTCGGACGCTTCGGCGATGACCTGGCCATGGCCCTCTTCCTCGAAACGGTAGATCAGCACCCGGTCGTAACCGGTCATTGCCTGGATTTCCTTGACGCTGATGTCGTACAAGGCCTGCAAGGTGGTCGCGGCTTGCAGGCGCTGAAGCATGCGACCCAGGTGGATGTTGATCCCGGCGACATTGCGCGGCTGGAAGCTTTTGACGTGGATTTCCAGTTCCAGAATCAGCACACCCTGATGGCGGTGCAACAGGCCCTCGAACGCGGTGCCATTGAGTTCGAAATGCAACGGCGCCGCCTCGGAAAACGCCGACTGCGCCAGAGCATCCAGCACTTGCGCGGTGTGTTCAGTGCCGATCAGGCTGTGCAGCGGCTGACCAATCAGCGATTGCGGCGTGCGCGCCAGCAGGGTTTCGACGTTGGCGCTGACCTGAATGATCTGCAGCGCTGGTTCGCTCAACGTCAACAGCAGACCGTGGGGCTGGATCGCGCCGGGAAAGCGGATCGGTTCGTCGGCGCAGTTGGCCAGCAGTTCTTCAAAAGCGTCCTGGTCTTGCGGGGTCATGCCAGTACCTCCTGGCTTTCGAGCCAGCGCTCGAAACAGCTGAATGTGGTTTGTGCCGCAGCGACGACAGCCGCACGTTCGGCGGCGTCCAGGGGGCGGCTGCCCAGGTATTCGATGAAATCGCGCCAGCGCCGGCCGGTGGCTGCGCCGTAAATATCGAGAAAAGCGGCACCGTTGTCGGCGTCCAGATTCAGCCGCGCAGCGATTTCCCGGCGCAGGATCTGCCCGCCCAGCGTCGCGCCTTCAAGCACGTACAACACGCCGAGGCTGGCGGCGCTGGCGCTGATCAGCGGCAGCTCGCGGCACATTGGCAGCGTTGTGGACGCTGCGCCTAGCGTCTGCAGGTCAGCGTACAGGGTTGCAGCCTTCAAGCGCGGCGTCAGGTCAAAATCGTCGGGGATCACGCCACTGTCGAGCAGCGCCTGCTCCAGCGGCTGATAAAAGCCGTAATAGGCCTGCATCAACCGCCTGAAAGCGTTGATATCAAGGGTGTCGGAGAAAAAAGGCAGGCGTTTTTCCAGTGCGATATGCAGTTCGGCAGTACCGGCGCGCAAATCCTGCAGTACCGGTGGCACATAAACCTCACGGGCCTTTACTTGCATGTAGGTCGCTCTAGGTGGGGCCGCCTGGGCCATTGGGGGTTCGCGCAACGCGGGCAAATTTATCACGGCGAACGCCCAAACTGACCACATGGCCCGTTTTTTCTACCGTCATGTCACCCAGGTCAGAGTGGCGCCGGTGGACAAAAGTTCGCCCGGCGCCAGCCCCGTCGAGGTCAAGGCTTGAGATCCGGATCGCTGTCCAGGTGTTTCTGCTGCACCGCGTCGATGTGGGTCGGCGGGTTCACCGGCTGCGCCGGGTCAATGGCTGGTGGTGGCGTGAGTTGCAGCACTTCGCTGGTGTAACGCCATTCCTGCATGACCTGCTCGGGGTGTTCGTTCAGCCGCGTGCCGTAGCTGGGGACAATCTGACGCAACTTGTCCTGCCAGGGCGCAGACGCCAGTTTGTCCTTGAACACTTTGCCCATCAGATCGAGCATGATCGGCGCCGCAGTCGAGGCCCCTGGCGAGGCGCCGAGCAGTGCGGCGATGCTGCCGTCCTTCGAGGCCACCACCTCGGTGCCCAGCTTGAGCACCCCACCCTGCTGCTCATCTTTCTTGATGATCTGCACGCGCTGACCCGCCTGCCACAACCGCCAGTCTTCTTTCTTCGCCTGAGGGAAATAGGCTTGCAGCGCGGCGAAACGGTCGTCGTCCGATTGCATCAACTGGCCGGCAAGGTATTGCACCAGATCGAATTCGCGCACGCCGACGCGCACCATCGGCCAGAGGTTATGCAGGGTGGTACTGGCCGGTAGATCGAAATACGAACCCTCCTTGAGAAATTTGGTCGAGAACGTCGCGAACGGACCGAACAGAATCACCCGTTTGCCATCGAGCACCCGCGTGTCCAGATGAGGCACCGACATCGGCGGCGCCCCGGTCGAGGCAATGCCGTAGGCCTTGGCCATGTGTTGCTGCGCCACTTGCGGGTTGTCGGTTACAAGGAACGAGCCACCGACCGGAAACCCCGCGTAGTCTTTCGCTTCCTCGATGCCGGATTTCTGCAGCAGTGGCAATGCCGCGCCGCCGGCGCCGATGAACAGGAATTTAGCGTCGGTGGCCGCTGTCGTGCCGTCCTTGAGGTTCTTGTACTCGACGTGCCATGAACCGTCGTCGTTGCGGGTGATGTCGCGCACTTCCGTCGATAGTTTGAGCGAGAAATTGTCGCGGTTTTGCAGGTGCCCAACGAACTGCCGGGTGATCTCGCCAAAATTGACGTCCGTGCCGATCGGCGTCCAGGTCGCCGCGATTTTCTGCGCCGGGTCGCGCCCTTCCATCATCAGCGGCACCCACTGCCGGATCTGTTGCGGATCTTCGGAATACTGCATCGGGCGGAACAACGGGCTGGCCTGCAAGGCCTCATAGCGTTTTTTCAGAAAGCGGATGTTGTCGTCGCCCCAGACAAAGCTCATGTGCGGCGTCGAATTGATAAACGAGCGCGGGTTTTTCAACACCCCGGTTTTGACCTGCCAGGCCAGAAACTGCCGGGTAATCTGAAACGCCTCGTTGATTTCCACGGCCTTGGTGATGTCGATCTTGCCGTCTTTCTCCGGGGTGTAGTTCAGCTCGGCCAGCGCCGAATGGCCGGTGCCCGCGTTATTCCAGCCGTTAGAGCTTTCCTCGGCGACCTTGTCCAGGCGCTCGACCATTTCCATCGACCAACCCGGCTCCAGTTCGCTGAGCCAGACCGCCAGTGTCGAACTCATGATGCCGCCGCCCACCAGCATGACATCGACTCGTTTGGTTTCTGCGGCGTACGTCTGGGCGCTACCGATTGCGAGGGTCAACGCGAGCAGCGCACAGGGGCGCATCGGATTTTTCATGGGAAGCCTCCTGGGGTGTACCGGTCCGCGAACCGGCTCAATCGGCAGTGTCGTTCTGCACAGATGGATCGCCGTTGGCCGGCACACGGGTGTCAGGCGCGGGCCGCGTCGGGTCGTTTTTTTCAGCCCCGGGGTAACCGGGCAGACCGCGACTATCGGCCGGGGTCATCACATCGCCGCCGGCACCGGCGTGGTCCCAGTCGGTGGTGGCGTTCGGGTCTTCATCGCGCCCGGCGGTGCCAAGGACGAAACCGTCGTCATTCGGATTGACCGTGTCATCGAGCGGTTTGTCGCTGCTGGATGGGTTGCTCATTGGCTGCCTCCAAAAAGTGTGGATCGGACTTGTTTGGAATGCCGTGCAAGCGTCGAGTGCAATGCAAGAGACCAACGGTGCATGCCTCCTGAAGCGCGCCGGCATCAATCTGGCGCTTCGCTGGCGCCTTTGAGTTCGACCTGATTGCCATCCGGATCGAAACAGTACAGCGACAAACCGTAACCCTCGGCGCCGAAACGCCTGGCGGCTTTTTCCACCGCCAGCCCGAACGATTGCAGGTGCGCAGTGAGCGCTGCTTCGTCGAACGGCTCGATGCGCAGGCAGAAGTGGTCGACGTTGCGCCGCTGCGCCTGCGCCGCACCGCCGCCCTTGCGGCCGAGTTCGCCCTCAAGGTCGACCAGATCGATCATCGAAGTCCCGGCGCGCAGATGCACCAGCCCCAGCGGCTCGTTGTGCCTGACCACCTCGGCGCCCAAGACCTGGCGGTAAAAGTCGATGCTGCGTTGCAAGTCGGCGACGCGCAGCACGATATGGTCGATGTGGCGCAGGGTAAACGGGTGCATAGTCGATGCCTCACTCCGATGGGGTTGGCGCAGGTTGTGAACGGTTGCTTTACACCTGAAAAGATCGCAGCTTGCACCCGCATCTACAGTAGTTCAGAGCTTGCGGGAATTCACTGTCGATTTTCCGGTGGAGCCATCGACAAAGCGGATTTACTCTCAAGCCATGAACATACAGACCGCTGTCCTGCCGCCCCACGCCGAAATGGTTCGCGCCATGCTTGAACGCGACACTGCCTATGAAGGCGTGTTCTTCACGGCGGTAAAAACCACCGGAATCTTCTGCCGCCCCAGTTGCACGGCACGCAAGCCGAAACCGGAAAACGTCGAATTCTTCGCCCACGCCGACGAGTGTCTGTGCGCCGGGTATCGCGCCTGCCTGCGCTGCAAACCGCTGGACGCGGCGGCCGTCGCCCCGGACTGGGTGCAGCGCCTGCTCAGCGCCGTGGACACCGACCCCGAGCGCCGCTGGAGCGACGCACAGTTGCTGGCCGAAGGTATCGAACCGCTGAAGCTGAGGCGCTGGTTCAAACAGCATTTCAGCATGACCTTCCACGCCTGGCTGCGCACGCGCCGACTGGGCATGGCCCTGGGCGGTATCAAACAAGGCACCTCGATTGACCACGCCGCGTTCGACTCTGGCTACGAGTCGCTCAGCGGTTTTCGCGACGCCTTTCAGAAATCCTTTCACATCACCCCGGGACGCGCCGCCAACAGCGAGCCGTTGCTGTTTACGCGGCTGACCACCCCGCTGGGGCCAATGATTGCCATGGCCGAACGGCGTGGCCTGGTGCTGCTGGAGTTTCTTGACCGGCCGGCATTGACCCGCGAAGTCGAAGCCCTGCAAAACCGTTATGGCTACGCCGTGGCACCGGGGCATAACGCGCATTTGCAGCAGATCGAGGCGCAACTGGCAGATTACTTCGCGGGCAAACTCAGCGAGTTCAGCGTGCCGCTGCACTTGCCAGGCAGCGCGTTCGCCCGCGAGGTCTGGGCGGCGCTGCTGCAAATTCCCTACGGACACACCAGCACCTATGGCGCCATTGCCGCGCAACTGGGCAAACCCGGTGCCAGCCGTGCGGTGGGTCTGGCCAACGGACATAATCGGCTGTCGATCGTGGTGCCGTGTCATCGGGTGATCGGTGCAGATGGCTCCCTGACCGGCTATGGTGGAGGGCAGCCGCGCAAGGCCTTTCTGCTCAGGCTGGAAAACGCGGCGCTGCAACTGACGCAACAACTGGCTTTCTGACGCACTCCTTTCAGTCAATAAAAAGGGATTTTCGATGAGTACGCTCGACATTCATCACCTCAGCGGTACAGCCGACGGCTTGCTGAACGAGCATGCCTGAGGCCTACCAAGCCGCCAGCGCCTTTCTCGCCGCGCTGGATGCCGACTGGCAGCGCCACATCAGCGCCGTCGGCCCGTGCCGGCACCAACCTCATCCAGCGCGCGATCCTTATGAGTCGCTGGTGCGGGCGATTGCCTATCAGCAACTGCATGCCAAGGCCGGTGATGCGATTATCGGCCGACTGGTGGGGTTGTTCCCCGAACAACCCTTTCCGCGCCCGGCGCAAATCCTCGCCTGCGATGTCGCGCGGCTGCGCAGTTGCGGGTTTTCCGCGAGCAAAATCGCGACGATCCAGGGAATAGCCCAGGCGACACTGGACGGCGTAGTCCCGGATTACGCCACGGCCCGGGCCATGGCCGACGAAGCGCTGATCGAGCGCCTGATCAGCCTGCGCGGCGTCGGCCGCTGGACCGTGGAAATGCTGCTGATCTACAGCCTGGAACGCCTGGATATCCTGCCGGCAGATGACTTCGGCGTGCGCGAAGGCTATCGGCGCTTGAAAGGCCTGGAGGTGCAGCCGACTCGCAAGCAAATGATCGACATCGGCCAGGCGTGGCGGCCGTACCGCACGGTCGCGGCTTGGTATTTGTGGCGGGTGGCGAAGGGGTAGACCGTGTCATCGTTCTTCGTGAGCAAGCCCACTCCCACAGGTTTTCGGCCTGACACAAAATATCTCGATAGCGCCGATGTCATGTGGGAGCGAGCTTGCTCCGGGCGTCGTTCCGACGAAGGCGTCTGATCAGACGGTCTCTTCGATCAGTCTGAAAGGTTTTCAACAGACACATCCTGCCAACAATCCTTCCCGTACCTCTCTATCTACAGATCTAACCTTTCAGTTCCTCTTGAAAGGGCAAGGGAATGCCAAAACTATCAGCCTCACATCGTTTGCGTCTCGGCCGTTATGACGAACCCAACCGTATATATTTATTAACCGCAAATACGCTATTCCGCGCACCTGTTTTCAGACAAGTTGCATTGGGTAGATTGGTCGCAGAGCAATTCCGCCAAGCTCAGGAGCTGGGCTTCGCTGATTCGCTGGCCTGGGTTGTCATGCCGGACCACTTTCACTGGTTGATCGATTTGAAGCGTGGGTCACTGAGTGAATTGATGCAGAGAACAAAATCCCTGAGCGCGCGGGTGGTGAATATGGCTGCGGGTCGAGAGGGAAGTCTCTGGCAACCGGGCTTTCATGATCGTGCACTGAGGCGGGACGACGATCCGGTACAAATGGCTCGATATGTGGTGGCCAACCCCCTGCGGGCAGGCTTGGTGCAAAAGCTTGACGACTATTCACTGTGGGATGCGATTTGGGCCACCAGAACCTCATGCCCCTCTTCGTGAGCAAGCTCACTCCCACACTGGCCCCATTCCTGCCACAACCACCCCGCGCGCCCCCCCATCCACTGTGGGAGCGGGCTTGCTCCGGGCGGCGTTCCGACGAAGGTGGCAGGTCGGCCAGCATCGATGGTGAATGTGCCGGCCTCTTCGTGGGCAAGCCCACTCCCACAAGGGTCCGGGGCCAGCCACATAACTCCTGAACGTCACCGATCTCGCCCTCAATGTGCCCGATCAAGCCCTACCAACAGCGCGCTGTCGTGGCTGTAGATGTCCGGCGCATAATGCACCTGGCCTGCGCTATCGACCTGTGCGGTCCAGTAGGTCATCAGGATGGGCACCGGGGCCGACAGGCGGAATTCGTGGGTGCTGCCGCTGGCGAGCAAGGTTTCGGTACGGGCCTTTTCCGCCGGGGTGAGTAGCAGATCGCGCAATTGCATCGGGTGTTCGACCCGTACGCATCCGGAACTGAACGCCCGTGGCCCCTTGTCGAACAGCGCCTTGCTCGGTGTGTCGTGCAGGTAGACCGAGAACGGGTTGGGGAAGCGAATGACCATTTGCCCCAGCGGATTGCGCGGGCCGGCGTCCTGTCGCAAAAGGACATTGCCGGGATTGTCCCAATCGATGTCCGCCGCCGCCAACGGTTGGCCGTTGGCATCGAGCACTTGCAGGTTATGGCGGCTGAGAAAGGTCTGGTCCTTGCGGATTTCCGGCAGTTTGTCCTCTTTCCAGATGGTCGGCGGCACCGTCCATGTCGGATTGAGGGTCAGCCGCGTGACGCGGGATTTGAGCAGCGGCGTCTGGCGCTCCGCCCGGCCCACCTGAGTGCGGGTTTGCCAGACCGGCTGGCCGCCGTGATAAAGCGTGAGTTCTGCGGCGGCGACGTTGACCAACAGGCCGTCGGCTTCCATGTCCTGCGCCAGCCAGCGGAACCGCTCAAGGTTGATGCGCAACTGATCGCGGCGGGTCAGCGGGCTGATATTCAGTTCGGCAATCGTCCCCGGGCCGACCACGCCGTCAGCCTGCAGCGAGTGGTTGGCCTGAAAACTTTTCACCGCGTCCACCAGTTCGCCTTCGTAGGCGTTGCCGGACGCGACCGGCTCAGGCAGATAGCCTTCGCTGTGCAGACGCTTGGCCAGTTCCGGCACGCGTTGGTCTTCCATTGCCGGGCGCAGCAGTGGCCCGCTGCCGATGGACTGCCACTGCGGCAAGGCCTGGAGTCGTTGCGCCGCATAAAGGTGGCGCAGGTTGCGGTACTGAACCAGATGCGGACGGGCCAGCTCGAACGCCGCCGCAATATCCTGCAGTCCGGGCACGGCAATGCTCAGCAGTTGCGCCTGACGATCATGCGGCGGGCCGTCGACGCGCCACAGCGGCTCGAAATGCGCTTGCAGCAGGCGCCCGTAATGCAGGTCCTGCAACGCCTGGAGGTACTGGCGGCTGATATCGATGTCGGCGCATAACTCGCCATCCTGCGGCGCGGTGGTCGCGACGGCATAGCGATTCGGATTCAGGCCATCGTCAACCAATAGTTGCAATTGCGCGCGCAACGTCGGCAATCGTGCAGGGTCCTGCGCCCAGACCGGCATCCAGTCCTGTTGTTCATAGAACGCCTGCAATTGTGCCAGTGCCGGGCCGTTGAGCTGCCCGGCGATGGCCGGACACGACTGCGGCAAGCTGATCATGACCGCGTGTAACGGGCTGCGTGGCTCGACCGGAATTGGCGCAGGCGGCGGCGCCAGCGTCGGCAAGGGTGGCAGCGGCTCCTCAGCGCAAGCGACAAACGGCGCAGCGAGCAAACAAATGCTCAAGTAGCATGCGTACTTTTTGAACAACTGCTTTACTCCAATCCATGGCCGTCTCGATGACGGTCAACCTTACATTAGCTGCGCTGAACAGTCAGGCTCGATCTTCGGGCCTGCGGGTAACGACTGGGAGTCAGGAACCAAAAGTGCCGTTTATGTCGCCAGTGAGGACACTTTATAAAATGTTGACGTTTTTGCGCCGACTCCTGTTGACCACCGCGACCCTTGTCGCCGTGACCAGTCCAGTATTTGCCGCCGGCAAGCCATCGCCGGTTCTCTACACCAGCCTCGCCCAAGCCGCGCCGGAACTCAATCCCCATGCGCTCAAAGGTGCATTGAGCGCCATGCAATGCGCAGTCAACAACGGCGCCCGGCCCTCGCGTCATCTGGCGATCATCGACTACTCGCGACCGTCCACCGAGCGCCGCCTGTGGATTTTCGACCTGAGCAAAAAGAAGCTGGTGCTGCGCGACCTGGTCGCCCACGGTTCCAACTCCGGGGAAAACTTCGCCACGCAATTTTCCAATCGTGAAGGCAGTTATCAGTCCAGCCTGGGCCTGTTCCGCACCCAGGAAAGCTACGAAGGCACCCACGGCTACTCGCTGCGCATGGACGGCCTTGAGCCGGGCTTCAATGACCTGGCCCGGGACCGCGCCATCGTCATCCACGCCGCCAGTTACGTGAACCCGTTATGGAGCAAGCGCCAGGGGCGCATCGGCCGTAGCCAGGGCTGCCCGGCCGTGCGGCCGCAGATTGCCAGACAAGTGATCGACCGCCTGAAGAATGGCCAGTTCATGTTCTCGTGGTATCCCGACCAGCGCTGGCTGCAAAAGTCGCCTTATCTGAACTGCCAGCCGCAGCAAGTGGCGAGCATTCTCAGCACCCACGCCAGTTAACGCGCGTCGCCGCCGGCAGGTTTGTAGAACAGAAACCTGCCGGTCTGCGCCGTGTTGCGGTACGCCTTCGCCCAGCTCGGGTGCACGCCGCGATCATGAAAATACAGGGCACCGCGGGTGCGGTCCTTGAGCTGGCGGTTCAACGCCTTGCCGGCGATTTCCTTGGCCAGTGCGTATTCGGCATCTTCCTTGACCTGATCAGGCTTGCCATCGCACCACCAGGAAAACTGGCAGTTGCCGCTCTCCGAGCCTTGCTTGACCACCGCGCACACCGTGTCGGGAAAGCCTTCGTGGCCGAGGCGATTCATCACCACGCTGGCCACAGCTTCCATTTCCGGGGTGTCCTTGCCCTTGGCTTCCCAATAGATGCTGCGCGCCAGACAGGTCAGCGGATCGTCCAGCGGCGCGGCGCCGGCCGGGTCTACCGCTTGCGCCTCGGTCGGCGTGATCGCTTCGGACTTCGGCGCAGGCGCACTGACGTTGTCCGCCGCTTTCTCCTCCAGCACCTCGGCTTTTTGTTCAGCCTTGGCCTCGATCGGCGCCTGCGCGTTCGCCGAGCTTGCGTGGATCAACAGGGTTAATACGAAACAGCCGGTCAGGCCTTTTAATCGCATTGTGGATTCCCTCAACGCCCGCAGCGGGCAAAGTGTTACGTCGGTGAGACGCCCGGATTTCGGGGGCCTGCGCAGATTGTAGCCGGACAATTGGCGGGCATCGTGGCGTAGAAAAAACCATTGGAAAAGAAAAAGACATTGCGCTCACCGGGGGCCTTTCGCGCATCATGGGCGCATTGCGCTCAAGGGGGATTTCCATGCGTTTCATGCCATCGGTTTTGCGTTGTGCCGCGTTGTCGCTGGGCGTGGTCTTTGCCGCCTCGGCGCTGGCTGCCGATGAACTGCAATTGATCGAGTCGATCAACAGCTATCGCAGCCAGCCGCAGCGTTGCGGCAATCAGGCGTCGAACGAACTGCCACCGCTGGCGGCCGACCCGCGCCTGCGCCTGCCGGCGAGCGGTGCGGTCGACCTGCAGCAAGCCATGGCCAGCGCCCGTTACCCGATGGTCAACGTCCAGGCGATCACCCTCAACGGCCCGCGCGATGCGGCGTCGGCGATGCAGGCGATCAAGGAAAGCTTCTGTCAGGTCGTGCTTGATCCGCAGTTCGTCGATGTCGGCGTCAGCCGCGTCGATCGCGACTGGCGCATCGTGCTGGCGCGGCCGTTGCTCTCGGCGCAGCTGGGCGATGCGCAAAGTGAAGGGCAAAAACTGCTGGCGCAACTCAACACCGCCCGCAGCCAGCCGCGCCAATGCGGCGCTCAGGCGTTTGCCGCGGCGGCCCCGCTGGCCTGGAACGCGACATTGGCCACCGTCGCCCAGGATCACAGCCGCGACATGGCCAATAAAAATTACCTCGACCACAAGGACGGCGACGGCCGCACTCCGGGCGACCGCGCCGAACTCGCCGGCTACAGCGGGCAGTTGGTCGGCGAGAACATCGCCGCCGGGCAAGACAGCGCCAACAAGGTCGTCGAAGGCTGGCTCGCCAGCCCCGGCCACTGTGCGAACCTGATGAACCCGCAGTACAAAGAACTCGGCGCGGCGTATGCGACCGACCCGAAGAGCAATGCCGGCATTTACTGGACGGCGATGTTCGGCGCGCAGTGACCACCCTCATCGACGCCGTCAATCACTCGGTCAGCCAGAGTGATTGGACGACACGACGAGCGCCCCTTACCCTGCGCAGTCTGCGCCCGATACCGGCGTCCAACACCCACGAGGCGGCCTATGACAGAGCGTGAATTGATCGATGGTTACAACCGCCGCGTCGACTATTTGCGCCTGTCGGTCACCGACCGCTGTGATTTTCGCTGCGTCTATTGCATGGCCGAGGACATGCAATTTCTGCCGCGCCAGCAAATCCTCACGCTGGAAGAGCTGTTCCAGGTCGCGCAAAGCTTCGTCGCCTTGGGCACGCGCAAAATCCGCCTGACCGGCGGCGAACCGCTGATTCGACCCGGCGTCGTGCAACTGTGTGAACAGATCGCCGCCCTGCCCGGCCTGCGCGAATTGTGCCTGACCACCAACGGTTCGCAGTTGGGTCGGCTGGCCAAGCCGTTGTTCGAAG
This sequence comes from Pseudomonas sp. SWRI99, assembly GCF_014270125.1. Classification (NCBI taxonomy): domain Bacteria; kingdom Pseudomonadati; phylum Pseudomonadota; class Gammaproteobacteria; order Pseudomonadales; family Pseudomonadaceae; genus Pseudomonas; species Pseudomonas sp. SWRI99. The sequence goes on from NZ_JABWQR010000014.1 coordinate 100,427, forward strand.
CCGGGGTCAAGCGCCTCAACATCAGTCTTGACAGCCTCGACCCGCAGCGTTTCAAGGAACTGACCCGCACCGGCGACCTGGCGCAGGTCATCGAAGGCATTGATGCCGCGCGCGCTGCCGGCTTCACCCGCACCAAGCTCAACTGCGTGGTGATGCAGGGGCGCAACGACCATGAAATCAACGATCTGGTGAGTTTCGCCATCGACCGCGACCTGGATATCTCCTTTATCGAAGAGATGCCGCTCGGAGCGATTGCCGAGCACAGCCGTGCCGAGTCGTTCTATTCCAGCGCGCAGGTTCGCGAGCGTATCGCCGAGCGGTTTACCCTGATCGATTCGGCCGAATCGACCCAAGGGCCTTCGCGCTATTGGCGAGTTGCCGAAGCACCGAACATTCGCCTGGGCTTTATCTCGCCACACAGCCACAACTTCTGCGGCACCTGCAACCGCGTGCGCCTGACCGTCGAAGGTCGCCTGCTGCTGTGCCTGGGCAACGAGCATTCGATGGACCTCAAAGCGGTGTTGCGCGCCCATCCGGGCCATCCGGAGCGCCTGGAAAACGCGATCATCGAGGCAATGAAACTCAAGCCGTATCGGCACAACTTCGAAGTCAACGACGACGTGCAGGTGGTGCGGTTCATGAACATGACCGGCGGCTGACCCGCCGCCTAACCGGGACCGCGAGATGATCGTAAGACCGAGACCCAATCAGTTCGCCGTACTGTTCACCCTCAAAGGCTCGATCGCCAAACGCATCGCCATGCGCACCTTGATGCTGACGCTGCTGGCGGCGGCGATTGTGCTGATCGAACTGCTTGTGCCGAGCTATTTCGCCAAGATCAACGCGACACCGTTCACCCTGCTCGGCCTGTCGCTGTCGATTTTCCTGAGTTTTCGCAACAACGCCTGTTATGACCGTTGGTACGAGGGGCGCAAAGCCTGGGGCGAGGTGCTGTTGCGCGTGCGCTCGGTGATGCGCGAGACCCAAGGCATCGAAGACGCCAGTCTGCGCGCGCCGCTGTTGCGCAACCTGTGCGGTTTCGCCCATGCGCTGAACGCACGGCTGCGCGGCGAAAGCGAGGCGCGGGCCAGTGCCGACTGGGTCAGTCCGCCGATCGATGGGGCTGCGCCGGATCACTGCGGGCAGATCATCCATCAGGTCGGGCGGCAGTGTTCAGCGCTGGAATCGGCTGGCGTACTGTCGCCATGGCGCTATCAGCTGCTGGCCAATCACCTCACCAGCCTGACCCAGGCCCAGGCCGTGTGCGACCGGATCAAGAACACGCCACTGCCCTTCCCTTACACCCTGCTGCTGCACCGCACGATTTACCTGTTCTGCCTTCTGCTGCCCTTCGCCATGGCAGAATCCCTCGGTTGGCTGACGCCGCTGTTCACGGCGATTGTCAGCTACACCTTCTTCGGCTTCGACGCCATTGCCGACGAACTGGAAGACCCGTTCGGCCGCGATGAAAACGACCTGCCGACCGACGCATTGGTGCGGACGCTGGAGCGCGACGTGCTGTACGAACTTGGCGTGTCGCCGCTGCCGCCCGCGCCGCAACCGGACGACTACGTGCTGCGTTGAATGACACAGCAGCAAGAAACGATAGGGCCCGGCGTGTTCACTCTGGGCCGAGGTGCGGCCATTCGCGAGCAGGCTCGCTCCCACAGTTGAAATGCATTCCATGTGGGAGCGAGCCTGCTCTCACAGTTCAAATGCATTCCAATGTGGGAACGAGCCTGGTCTCACAGTTCAAATGCATTCCAATGTGGGAGCGAGCCTGCTCGCGAAAAAGGCAACTCGGTCAATCAGACCAAACGCAGCAAGTGCCACCGGAGAATCTCCCGTTTACACGCTGGCAAATTCCCCCTTACTATCCGGGCACACCGGTCGCCGGGGTTCGCCCTGCTGCCGACGCTTTCCGCCAACGGAAATACGCGTTATGAGTACGTCACCACAACAACCCCAAAGGTTGAGCGTCTCTGCCATACGCGCCCACTGCAACAGGGGCCGCGTATGAACCGCATCGTCAATCTGCCCATGGCCCTGCGCCGCTCCAAACTGCGTCACTCCGCACGCCCGCCGGATATCGCCTGCTGATTTCTGTCAGTCAGTAAAGATCCATTGTGGCGAGGGAGCTTGCTCCCGCCGGACTGCAAGGCAGTCCCCAGCCCTTGAATCATAAAGCGAGAGCCGCTTCGCGCCTCAGCGCAAACAAGCGCCCTCGCCACAGGTTCTGTGTCACCCCTGACTGAAATCCATTTGAAATCCCTGCCGGAACATCCTCCATGAGTCCGGCCAGAATCTGCGCGCCTGTGCGGCGCCATCGTGAGTGAACATTATGAAATTCGCAGCCATTGAAGACGCACGTCAGTTTCTTGAGCAGAACCCCGACATCGACATGATCGAGCTGTTTATCCTCGATGCCAACGGCGTGCCGCGTGGCAAGCTGTTGCACCGCGAAGAACTGCTCGCGGTCTATGAAAGCGGTCGGCCGTTGCCGAGCACCATCCTTGGCCTGACCGTTCAGGGTGAAGACGTGGAAAACTCCGGGCTGGTCTGGGACGTCGGCGATATCGACTGCCGCGCCTATCCGCTGGAAGGCAGTCTGGTGCGCCTGCCATGGCGGCAGATTCCGACCGCGGCGGTGCAGGTCAGCATGCACCCGACCGAGGGCCTGCCAGCGAGCATCGCCGACCCGCGCCATCTGCTGATCAAAGTGATCGACGCGCTCAGAGCCGAGGGCTATCACCCGGTGATGGCCTGCGAGCTGGAGTTTTATCTGCTCGATGCCAAACGCGATCACAACGGCCGACCGCAACCGGCGCTCGATGCTGACGGTGGCCGCCCGCGACACACGCAAGTCTACGGTCTGCGCGAACTGGAGCAGATCGAGCCGTTCCTCGCCGACCTCTACAGCGCCTGCAAACTGCACGGCATTCCGGCGCGCACGGCGATTTCCGAATACGCACCGGGCCAGGTGGAAATCACCCTCGAACATGGCGAGGCACTGGCAGCGATGGATCAGGCGGTGCGCTACAAACGTCTGGTCAAAGCCGTGGCGCACAAGCACGGCATGCAAGCGACGTTCATGGCCAAGCCGTTCGATGATCTGGCCGGCACCGGCATGCACATGCACGTCAGCCTTGCCGACGCCGAGGGCCGAAATCTGTTTGCGTCTGAAGACCCAGCTGGCACGCCACTGTTGCGCACAGCAATTGGCGGCATGCTCGCCTCGCTGCTTGATTCGCTGCTGCTGTTCTGTCCGAACGCCAATTCCTACCGGCGTTTTCAAGCCAACAGCTACGCACCACTGGCGCCGACCTGGGGCGTCGACAACCGCACCGTGAGCCTGCGCGTGCCGGGTGGCCCGGCCCCCACGCGACACATCGAACACCGCATCTGCGGCGCCGATGCCAACCCGTATCTGGCGGCAGCGGCGATTCTTGCCGGCATTCATCGCGGCATTCGTGAGGAGCTGGATCCGGGTGCACCGGTCGAGGGCAATGGGTATGCGCAGGCGAAAGAACTGCTGCCGACCGATTGGCTGACGTCGTTGCAAGCGCTGGAAAATTCCGCGTGGGCGCGGGAGGCGTTGGGGCAGGAATTTCTTGGGGTGTATCTGGCGGTGAAGCGTGCCGAGTATCGGCAGTTCATGGCTGAGGTGGGTGAGCAGGATTGGCGCTGGTATCTGACCGAGGCCTGAGTATTCACCAGCCCCCTGTAGGAGTGTGCCTGCTCGCGATGGCGGTGTGTCAGATAGCTGATTTTTAACTGACACACCGCCATCGCGAGCAGGCTCACTCCTACAAAGGACCGTGTACACCCCGAATTTATGTGGACCCAACATGACTATTCGCTGCAATTCCTACTACACCGCCACCCTCAACCAGGACACCGACTACCCGACCCTGCAAGGTCGGCACAAAGTTGATGTGGTGATCATCGGCGGCGGTTTCACCGGTGTCGCCACGGCCGTGGAACTGGCCGAAAAAGGCCTGAAAGTCGCCATCGTCGAAAGCCATAAAATCGGCTGGGGCGCCACCGGGCGCAATGGCGGGCAAGTCACCGGCAGCCTGTCCGGCGACGGCGCGATGCGCAAACAGATGCGCGCGACACTCGGTGATGACGTCGATGATTTCATTTGGCACCTGCGCTGGCGCGGGCATGAAATCATTCGTCAGCGCGTGGAAAAATACGCGATCCAGTGCGACCTCAAACACGGCCATCTGCACGCGGCGTACAAGCCGAGCCACATGAGCGACCTGCGCAAGGATTACGCAGAAGCAGTGCGTCGCGGTCTGGGTGACGAAGTCAGCCTGCTCGACGGCAATCAGGTCCGCGACCTGCTGCAAAGCGATCTGTATCACGGCGCAATCAAGAACACCCGCAACCTGCATCTGCACCCGCTCAACCTGTGCATCGGTGAAGCGCGGGCGGCGCAGAGTCTCGGTGCGCTGATCTTTGAGAACAGCGAAGTGCTGGAGATCATTCACGGCGATACACCCGGTGTGAGAACGGCCCACGGCCGGATCGACGCCAATCAGGTGATGCTCGCCGGCGACGTCTATCACAAGCTCGAACCCGCCCAGCTCAAGGGCAAGATTTTCCCGGCCATGGGCGGCATCGTCACCACCGCGCCGCTCGGTGAGCTGGCCCGGCAGATCAACCCCGAAGACCTCGCCGTGTACGACTGCCGCTTCGTCCTCGACTATTACCGGCTCACCGCCGACGGTCGCTTGCTGTTCGGTGGCGGCGCCAACTACAGCGGCAAGGACTCACGCGACATCGCTGCCGAACTGCGCCCGTGCATCGAGCGCACCTTCCCGGCGCTCAAGGGCGTGCAGATCGATTATCAGTGGAGCTGCGCCATGGGCATTGTGATCAACCGTATTCCGCAACTGGGCAAGCTGTCGGATAACGTCTGGTATTGCCAGGGTTACTCGGGGCACGGCATCGCCACGACGCACATCATGGGTGAAATCATGAGCCGGGCCATTACCGGGCAGATGGAGCAGTTCGACACGTTCGCCGCGTGCCAGCATGTTCGCGTGCCGATGGGTGATCTGCTCGGCAACCCGTTGCTGGCGGTGGGGATGTGGTATTACCAGATGCTTGAGCGGTTGCGCTGAATTCACTGACCTCATCGCGAGCAGGCTCACTCCTACATCGGATTTGTGAACGACACAAACCCCCTGTGGGAGCGAGCCTGCTCGCGAAGACGCCCTCAAACCCAACACAAAACCTCAATCCGGCAACTGCTCCACCACAATCCCCAACCGCCGGTAATCCTCCACACTCCCCGACCCCAGATGCAGCTCTGTAATCAGCCTGTGCAGACGCGTACACGGCGCCACCACAAACGGCTCGACCGCGCCCAGCTTGTCCGCCGTGGTCACTGCAATCACCTGCGTCGCGCCGTTGAGCATCGCCTGTTTTATCGGCACTTCATCGAAATGCAGCGAGGTGATCCCCACTTCAGGATGGATCGCACAAACCCCGGTAATAGCCAGATCAGCCTTGATGCCCGCCAGCAGTCGCAGCGCCTCCTGACCGCTCGCCGACATCGAGTGTGGATTCAGTTCCCCGCCGGCCAGAATCACTTTCACGCCTTTGTATTCGGACAGCGCAATCGCCGTCAGCGGTGAAGCGGTCACGGCCGTGATGCGGATTGCAGCGGGTAACGAGCGCGCCACCTGCAAGGTGGTCGAACCGGAATCGAACAGCACAATCTGCCCGTCCTTGATGTGCTGCGCCGCCAGTTGCGCCAGGCGCACTTTGACCTCGTCGGTCTCATCCAGACGGGTGAAGTAATCCTTGCCGGAGTCCTTGGGTCGCGGCAACGCCCCGCCATGCACTCGCTGCACCAGCCCGGCGTTGTCCAGTTCGGCAAGGTCGCGGCGAATGGTGTCTTCGGACACCGCAAAATGCTGGCTCAGCTCGGAGGCCATGACCTTGCCGTCGCGCTCAAGCAGCAAAAGGATTTTCTGCCGGCGCAAGGAAGGCAATTCGGCGATGGAATGATCGTGCATGGTTATGCCTGTTTGTGCTTGTAGTTGCAGGTTTCGCTGAGACTAGCGAAAGCCTCAGGCAAATACAAACGCAGCGGCTATCAAAGATTTTGATCATTGGAATCGACAAGGCGAATTTTTTCTTTGCGTTGCGCCTGTTCACAATGGCCTCACTCTTAAAGCCTCAGGATGAACAACTGATGAATCTCAATTTCGCCTTCGCGTGCATGATCGTCGTGTCGTTCGCGATTGCCCTCGGCCACGCCTGACAGCGCGTCAGACCGAAGCCAGCAATTGCTCACGCAACCATTTGTGCGCCGGATCGCGGTGCACACGTTCAGCCCAGAACATCGCCATTTCATAGCCTGGCACCGGCAACGGCGCATCGACTACTTGCAGCGCCGGATTGCCGCGCACCAGGCGTGACGGCAGCATCGCCACCAGATCGGTGCTGGCCAGCACCGACATCGCCATCAGAAAGTGCGGCACCGACAGCACCACTTTGCGCGCCAGTCCGACCTCGGCCAGCGCCTTGTCGGTCACGCCGAAAAAGCCCCCGCCCTCGCGCGACACCAGCACATGTTCCAGCGCGCAGAACTGCTCGCGACTGGGTGCCTTCATCAGCCCCGGATGGCCGATGCGCCCGGCCAGCACATAGCGTTCGGTGAACAGCGGCCGTCGATGCAGCTCCGGCGGCGCGTCTTCGCTGATGTGCAGGGCCAGATCGAACACGCCCTGCTCGGCCTGCTTGACCATCTGCGCCGGCGTCAGATCTATGATCGCCAGCCGTGTGCCCGGTGCCTGTTCGCGTAAATGGCTGAGCGCCGGCAGCACGACAGTGGACTCGCCGTAGTCGGTCGCGGCGATTTTCCAACTGTGCGTTGCCTGCGCCGGGTCAAACGCACTGGCCGGCGTCACCGCCCTCTCCAGTGCCTCCAGCGCTTCACGCAGCGGCTCACGCAATTCATCGGCGCGGGCTGTCGGGCGCATGCCTCTGGGGCCGGGCAATAACAGCGGATCATTGAAGATCTCGCGCAACCGCGCCAAATGCACGCTCACCGACGGCTGCGACAAATGCAGGCGCTGCGCCGCGCGGGTGACGTTGTGCTCGGCCAGCAACACATCAAGCGTCAGCAGCAAATTGATATCCAGGCGTCTCAAATTATTCATGGCTATACCAGACATATCAGACATTCATTTCAAATATACCGGGCGAGCGACGATCCTGCAGTCACCCAACTCAAGGAGCACGCGACATGAACGTATTACTGGTCTACGCCCACCCTGAATCGACTTCGCTCAACGGCTCACTGCGCGACTTCACGGTCCAGCGCCTGCAAACGGCCGGCCACACCGTGCAGGTCTCCGACCTCTACGCGATGAAGTGGAAACCCGTGCTCGACGCCGACGACGCACCGCAGCGCGACCCATCGCACCCCTTCCACGCCTCGCTCGATTCCAAACGCGCCTACGCCGACGGCACCCAGGCCGCCGACATCGCCCGCGAGCAAGAGAAACTGCTCTGGGCCGACGCGCTGATTCTGCAGTTCCCGATGTGGTGGTTCAGCATGCCGGCGATTCTCAAAGGCTGGTTTGACCGCGTCTACGCTTACGGCTTTGCCTATGGCGTCGGCGAACACTCCGACAGCCGCTGGGGCGAGCGTTACGGCGAAGGCAAAATGAAGGGCAAACGGGCGATGCTGCTCGTCACGACCGGCGGCTGGGAGTCGCATTACAGCCCACGCGGGATTAACGGGCCGATGGATGAGCTGCTGTTTCCGATCCAGCACGGGATTCTGTATTACCCGGGGTTTGAAGTGGTGCCGCCGTTCGTGGTGTATCGCACCAGTCGCATGGACGAAGCACGCTACGCCGAGACCACCGCTGAACTGGGGCTGCGCCTGGACGAATTGTGGAGTGCCCGGCCGATCGGATTTCGGCAACAGAATGGCGGGGAGTATGAGATTCCGGCGTTGACGTTGAAGGATGAGATTGCGCCCGGACTTAGTGGATTCGCTTCACACATCGTTTAAGTTACTTTGACCTTGGGTAACCCGAACGCTCTCTAGGTACGCTTAAGCCATATGAACAGAACCATGGCCCACCTCAGCGGTGTTGTGTAACACTTCCGGAACACTCGTTTTTACAAGGAAGTTCACAATGTCTGGAAAACCTGCTGCCCGAGTTACCGACCCTACCTCATGCCCCCTACCGGGGCACGGTGTTAATCCAATTGCCTCTGGCTCACCAGATGTGTTTTTTGATGGTTTGGCTGCCGCCCGTCAAAACGACAAGAGCGCATGCGGCAGCCCCATCGCAGGAGAGGTTGCTTCAACCGTCCTCATAGTAAAAAATATTGATAAGGAAGTATTGATCCAATCAGAAAAAGTACCCGCCAGTGCAATTTTTACCCCCGCATCAGAGAAAGCAACAAGAGCATTTATCAAGGGCGCAAGAGTAGTTCGAGTATTCGCTATCGGATTCACCGCTTATGACTTGAAAATTGCTACAGAAGAATCATTCAAACAAAATAGCGTTAAACCAATTTCCGTCGAAGTGGTGAAGCAAGCTGGCGGCTGGGGCGCTGCTATCGCCGGAGCACGAATCGGTCTGGTAGCAGGCGCAGCAGTCGGCATAGAAACGGGGCCTGGAGCGATAGTTAGTAGCGCTATCGGTGGGATAGTATTTGGTACTGCCGGGTATCTAGGAGCAACTTGGTTGACTGAATATTTACAGGAATAAACTACCCATGAATTTTTTTCGTCGAATATTCCGCTCATTTAAATCGGGGCCAGATGAGCAAATAATTGGTTATAGCCCGCCAGAACTGGAAAAACTATTCCCTCACCCTTTGCAGACTGTGGATTTTCCGAATTACCCTCGTACTTTTCCATTAAAAAATATAGGCATCAATGCTTTCTATTCCAGCTTTCTAATCAGCATTGATGACATTGATAACTTTGAGGCGGTTGTCACTTCTGATTCCAACTTAGAAAGCAAACGATATTTTAACGACTTACCGGTTCTTCACTATACAGACGCGACTACGTCCGCTAAAGCTATATATTCGATTTCCACTCGAGAGTTCCATTCAGCCACTATCCGAATGATAACGGACAGTGCAGAGCTCCTGTTACGCTTGAAGGATGAAAAGTTCTTTTTGCCGCCGCCATGGATTGCATTTCCTGATTACGAACCGTCGTGGTGGGGTGGAAATATGGAAGGAGCCCAAGGCTATTATGACGAGAACTATTTCTATCCTTTTTTCACAAATCTGAATGACAGCGAAAAGCACGCTTACTACCAAAAATTTAGCGCATCGCAAAATTGGATCAATAGATTAGAGCTTATGTACGTCGACGATTAATCCCACATTGGTGCCTGAAATTTCAGGCACCCGCGCGACTGCGCCGCATCTGTACCCATAACGCCGGCGCGAAATGCAGCAATACCATCCGGCTCAGGTGATGCGTCAGGATAAACACCACATTCAGCCCGCCACCAAAGGCGACAATCGCAATTGTCTCGATCGCCCCCGGCATGTACGCCAGCCACAGCGACAGCGGATCACTGCCCAGCCAGCGCGCGGCGACTTCGGCAAATACCGCTGCGACGACAATCATCAAACCTACCGAGACGAAAGCTGTGCGGCCATGTCGCGCCAGTTCAGCGATGCCGAGTCCCTGGAACCGTGAGCCGATGCGCACGCCGAGAACCAGTGCGGCGAGGTTCAGACTCCATTCCGGCATGTGAAAGCCGTGCAGCCATCCCGACTTCACAAACGCGGCCGTGACGATGATCGCGGTGAGCATGAAGGGCGCCGGGACGCCGATCAGCAGTAGCAGGCGTCCGAGCAACAGGCTCAAAACAATGACCGAGAACGCGATCAGCGCCATGCCTGTGGTCAGTGCGTCGTCGGCGACCTCGGCCGCCGCTGTGTGTCCGGGGATCAGCAAACTCACCAGCACGGTGATTAGCAGCAACCGCATCAAGTGCACGATGATGACTTTGCTCGAGGCCTTTTCCGACTCAAGCAAATCGAACACTGCGGCCAATGCGCCGGGATAAACCGCCAGCAGTGCGTCGGTGCGATTCCAGCCGGCGCCACGTGTGAGCCACCATCCGGCCAACGCGATCTGTACAGTCAGGCAGATCAGCAGCACGCCAAGGCTGGGCAACATCGTTGAGGCCGTTTCGCTGTGCCAGGCGCCGAACATCAGCCCGGTGGCGATGCCCAGTGTGACCTGAATGTAGCCCAGCCCATAAGGGGTTGCCGGGGCGATGCCGGTCTTACTGGCAAACAACGCGGTAACGACGATCGAGCCCAACAGCAGGCCGTGGGGCACGCCTTCGAACTGCAACAACGCGCCGAACGCGGCAGCAATCAACAAACACACAATGGATTTCATAGTCGCCTTCCTGGCTATTCAACTGACACACCCCTATCCATTGTGGGAGCGAGCCTGCTCGCGAAAGCGTCTCGCCAGTCACTGATGAATACTGATCTGCCGCATTCGCGAGCAGGCTCGCTCCCACAGGGAACCCCGCACGCCTTACATACGCAACCGCGCCATCGCCCGCCGATATTTCTCGATCCGCTCCAGATCCTCCCAGCTCGGCGAGGCGATCCGCGAGAGATCGCTGTTCTCTTCCAGATCCGCCAGCTTCACCACCCGCCCGATCGCGTTCTGCGCGGCGCGGTCGACGAAATCGTCGTAAGACTCGCCGGGGGCTTTAGTCACCGATGCGATGGCCGTCAGCACCTCTTCGCTGAAACCTTCCCGGCGCAAGTCATCGAGACTGACGCCGCAATCCTCGACCACATCGTGCAGCACGGCGACGATGCGTTCTTCCAGCGTGGCCATGCGCATCATGACTTTCAGCGGATGCAGAATGTACGGCGCGCCGCCCTTGTCCACTTGCCCGGCGTGGGCCGTGGCGGCAATGGCGATGGCGCGTTCGAGGGTTTGAACCATGGAAATTCTCCGGGGTTTAGATGCCGTAGCGGCCGCCGATGTGGATGTTGCGCTTGAACCAGCGGCCGATGGCTTTCAGGCGTCCAACGGGCTTGTTTGGTTGCTGATGGCGCTGGAGGATCAAAGACACCAGCGTGGCCTGATCGGCCTGCGGATGGGTATCGATCAACTCGGCCACCCAGGCGCAATCGGCCTTCTTCAAGTGTTCGCGCCATTCGCCGGGCCAGGCGTCGAGTTCATCACGCGCCAAAAACCGCGCACCGCCATGCTCCATGTGCCCGCCGCCCATGGACTGCTCAAAGCAAAACGGCGTGTCCGGCTGGCCTGGATCGATATGGAACAGGTAGATATCGTGGAAGGGCTGTTGTGAGCTGGGCGCATTGTTGCGGCGGCCGATTTCGATCATGACGATGTTCCAATCCGTGGGGCGCTGAATGTGTCCGATTGTTTTGCAGTGTACGCGAACGGCGCCGCCTGGAAACCCGATTGAACCTGGCGCGCCACCGCGATCTCGAAAGCAGACAAGCGCCCAGTCACCGATCAGACGCGGCGCCATTGGAGAGGAAACTGCCGATGAACACCCGACTGCTGCTCCTGATCGCCGCGTTTTGCCTTATTCCCACCTGCGTCATGGCCGAAGGCTGCGACGTCCAGACCCGCTCCTCCAGCGCCTCGGTGCCGGCGGTGGAAACCCACAGTTGCTACGAGTATGAGGGCGTGCCCGTAGACTCGATCAACTGGTCGTGCAGCAACGAAACCAAAGACACGCTCAATGCGACCAAGAAAAAAGTCGAACGCTGCGACGATCACTATCAGGCCACCTGCACTGCCCGCCTCACCCAGGAATCCCTGGCCAACCCGCACTCGACCAGCAAAGACAAAAGCGCCAAACCGCTGAACCTGCCTGACAACGCGCATGTGACCACGTACTACTACGACGCCGAACATTTGGCTCAGGCCAGGATTGATTGTGAAAACGGTGGCGGACAGTGGAAGGCGAAGTGATCGCCGAGTGGATGTTTGCGCAGGACTGAAACCCCGGCTGGCCGCGTTGGGATTCTGAAAGATTCGTAGGAAAACACACCGAGTGTCGAGGGAGCTTGCTCCCACTGGGCTACGAAGCAGTCCCGTAGTCGAATAATCCGTTTCATCAGTGAGCGTGCGATTGTCGGATTACGCCGCCTGCGTCGCCAAACGGGGCGGTATTTTTCGTCTGCGCGGCGGGTTTTACGTCCTACAGGCCGGTTGCGACAAGCGAAAACGCGACCTAAAGTGATCCGCCGCTGACCGCTGTCACCCTATGGATCGCAGCAAACGGAAGGTGTTGCTTCCCGATGAAAGGACCCGCTAATGGCCGTACACAAACCGCTTCACCATTACGCCCACATGTCCCACCCCGCCACCGAACGCCCCGTGCTGCTCATCGACGCCGACGCCCCGTTGCGCGATCTCCACGCCTGCCTTGCCGAGCGCCTCAACGCCGTCCTCAAATACCTCGACCTGATCGCCTGCACCAGCCTCCCCGACTATGCCGAAAACGACATCAACACCGTGACCAATATCGCCAGGATCATGGTGCAGGATGTCAGTGATGTGTTTCGGGTGATTGAGCGGCGGGGGCTTGCCGATTAGTGAGTCAAAACGAAGAAACCGCGATTACGCGGTTTCTTATGGTTCGCCAATGCGAAAACGGCGGAAGGAATCCAACAGCTTCGCTTTAAAAGTTCGCCGGCGTATTCGCGCTGATAATTTCAGCCTCATCCGCCCCGATATTGCGAAACTTGTGAGGCAACGTCGTCGGGAAGTAATAGCCATCCCCGGCATTCAACACGCTCACCTGCCCGTCCACCGTCAGTTCGACGGTGCCACGGGTGACCAGCCCGCACTCTTCGCCTTCGGCATGCACGATCGGCTCTTCGCCGGAGCTTGCGCCCGGTGCGTATTGCTCGCGCAGCAGGCGCATCTGCCGGCTGGGGACGGAGGCGCCGATCAGCAGCAGGCGCAGGCCGTGGCGGCCGAGGTCGGGTTGTTCGTTGGCGCGGAAGACGTATTGGTGCTCGCGCGGGGGCTGGTCGAAGGTGAAAAAGTCGGCCAGGGACATCGGTATGCCTTCGAGCAGCTTTTTCAGCGAGCTGACCGAGGGGCTGACGCGGTTCTGTTCGATCAGCGAGATGGTGGCGTTGGTCACGCCGCTACGCCGGGCGAGCTCGCGCTGGGAGAGTTTGTAGCTTTCGCGTACTAGTTTGAGTCGAGAACCCGTATCCATGACAGCCTTATGTAAGAACGACTTAAGGGCGATGGGGGTGGGTGGCGGGTGCCGCGCAGGTCGCGCGGATCACGTTGCTCCCGTGTCCCGGAACCGTGAAAGGCGGCTATTAAATCACGTTTGCAGGTGTTGCTCAGCAGGTTCGATGGATGGTGATACGAAAGTCCGTCTTGCCTTGGCAATACAGTCAATGTGGGAGCGGGCTTGCTCGCGAAAGCGGTGTGTCAGGCGACATGAGTGTTGGATGATATGGCCCCTTCGCGAGCAAGCCCGCTCCCACAGTTGGATTTTGGTGTGTCAGGACGTCTTTCGGTGGCTGGACTGGCCTCATCGCGAGCAGGCTCACTCCTACAGTGGGATTTTGGTGTGTCAGGAAGTATTTCGGTGGCCGGGCTGGCCTCTTCGCGAGCAGGCTCGCTCCCACTATGGATATCGGTGCGCTTGCCAAAGTGAAAAACCGGCGGGGCTTGGGGCCGCCGCCGGAGTGGTAACTTAGACGCCGAAACGGTCGCGCAGCGAGTAGTAGACGGCACCAAGGGCGGTCAGCGGTGCGGAGAAGGTGCGTCCGCCGAGCATCGGCATGTGCGGCAGGGAGGCGAAGGCGTTGAAGCGTTCGGCGTCGCCGCGAATCATTTCCGAGATCAGTTTGCCGGCCAGGTGCGAGCAGGTAACGCCGTGACCGCTGTAGCCCTGCATGTAATAGGCGTTTTTCTCGATGCGGCCGAATTGCGGCATGCGTGACATGGTCAGCAGGAAGTTGCCGGTCCAGCGGTAGTCGATTTTCACGTCTTTGAGCTGCGGAAAGGTCTTGAGGATCTTCGGGCGAATCAGTTGCTCGATGTCGTCCGGTTCCCGCGCGCCGTAGACCACGCCGCCGCCGTAGAGCAAACGGTTATCGGCGGTGAGGCGGTAGTAATCGAGCAGATAATTGCAGTCTTCCACGCAATAGTTGTGGGTGATCAGGCCGCGCGCCTGCTGCTCGGTCAGCGGTTCGGTAACGACAATCTGCGAGCCGCACGGCATGCTTTTCGCGGTGACACGGTTATCCAGACCTTGCGGCAGATACGCATTGCCGGCGATCAGCAGGTATTTGGCGCGCACCAGACCTTTGCCGGTGCGCACGGTGATTGGCTCGCCGTAGGTGATTTCCACCGCCGCCGATTGCTCGTAGATCTTGCCGCCCAGGCGCACGATCGCAGCCGCTTCACCGAGCGCCAGGTTCAGTGGATGAATATGGCCGCCCTGCATATCCAGCAGCCCACCCACGTAAGCATCGGAGCCGACTTCACGACGAATGTCGGCTGCGTCGAGCATCTTCAGATTGCGGTTGCCGTAGCGCTCCCAGTTGCGCTTCTGCTCGGCGAGGCCGTTGAGCTGTTTCTTGTTCATCGCCGCGAAAATACCGCCCGGGCGATAGTCGCACTTGATGTCGTAATCCTTGATGCGCGAACGGATGATGTCGGCGCCTTCGAAAATCATGCTGCCGAGGATTTCCGCAGTCTTGTCACCGTAACGTTCTTCGATCACATCGACGTCGCGACTGTAGGAGTTGACCAGTTGGCCGCCATTACGCCCGCTGGCGCCGTAGCCGACTTTCGCCGCTTCGAGCACCGTGACTTTGTAGCCGGCCTCGCTGAGGAACAGCGCCGAGGACAGACCGGTATAGCCCGCGCCGATGATGCAGACATCGCAGTCCACCGCCTCTTCAAGCACCGGGAAGTCGATGACTTCGTTGCGGGTGGCGGCGTAGTAGCTGTTGACGTGTTGTTGTTTCATACGATTCTCCGATGGCCGCCAGACACTGGCGACCGCCGCTGTTAAAGAATTAGAGCTTGATCCAGGTCGCTTTCAGCTCGGTGTACTTGTCGAACGCGTGCAGCGATTTGTCGCGACCGTTGCCCGACTGTTTGAAACCACCGAACGGCGCGGTCATGTCACCGCCGTCGTACTGGTTGACCCAGACGCTGCCGGCGCGCAGGCCGCGGGCAAAGGTGTGCGCCTTGCTGAGGTTGCGGGTCCACACACCGGCGGCAAGACCGAAAATGCTGTCGTTGGCAATCTGCAGCGCTTCTTCGGCGGTGTCGAAGGTGATCAGCGACAGCACCGGGCCGAAAATCTCTTCCTGAGCGATGGTCATCGCGTTGGTCACGCCATCGAAAATCGCCGGCTGCACGTAGAGCCCGCCGGTTTCTTCGAGGCTGCGCTGGCCGCCGGCAATCAGCTCGGCGCCCTGCTCACGCCCGATGCTGATATAGCGCAGGACGTTGTCGAGCTGACGCTGATCGACCACGGCGCCGACGGTGGTCGCCGGATCGAGGGCATGCCCCGGTTGCCACGCTTGCATCGCCTCGACCAGCAACGGAATGAACTGCTCACGAATCGAACGCTCGACCAGCAATCGCGAACCAGCGGTGCAGACTTCGCCCTGGTTGAAAGCGATGGCACTGGCCGCCGCCTGGGCTGCGGCGCGCAGGTCCGGCGCGTCGGCAAACACCACATTGGGGCTCTTGCCGCCGGCTTCGAGCCAGACGCGTTTCATATTGCTCTGGCCGGCATAAATCATCAGTTGCTTGGCAATCGCCGTGGAGCCGGTAAAAGCCAGTACGTCGACATCCATGTGCAGCGCCAGCGCCTTGCCCACGGTGTGGCCGAAGCCCGGCAATACGTTGAACACGCCTTTCGGGATACCGGCCTCCAGCGCCAACTGCGCGATGCGGATGGCCGTCAGCGGCGACTTTTCCGAAGGTTTCAGAATGAACGAGTTGCCCGCCGCCAATGCCGGAGCGAATTTCCAGCTGGCCATGATCAGCGGGAAATTCCACGGCACAATCGCCGCGACCACCCCGGACGGCTCGCGGGTAACGAGGCCGAGTTGATCGTGCGGCGTGGCGGCAACTTCGTCGTAGATCTTGTCGATCGCTTCGGCGCTCCAGCGGATCGCATTGGCGGTCGCCGGGATGTCGATGCTCATCGAATCGCTGATCGGTTTACCCATATCAAGGGTTTCCAGCAGCGCCAGTTCTTCCTGGTGTTGCAGGATCAGATCGGCGAAGCGGATCAGGATACGCTTGCGCTCGGCCGGGGCTTTTTTCGCCCAGATGCCGGAGTTGAAGGATTGGCGTGCGGCTTCGACGGCGAGGTTGGCGTCGGCTTCATCGGTGCTGGCCACGGCGGCGAGGAAGCGGCCGTCGACCGGGCTTACGCATTCGAACGTGTCACCGCTGATAGCCGGGCGGTATTCACCGTTGATGAAGGCGCGGGATTCGATGGACAGAGACTGGAAGCGTTGTTCCCAGTCGTTGCGGGTATTGGTCATTGTTTTGGGCTCGACAAGGAGATTGGGTGGCGGACAGACCCGCTAATCAATTTGCTAACCCGATCCCATGTAGGAGTGAGCCTGCTCGCGATAGCGTCGTCACATTTAACAGAAATGTTGACTGATGCACCGCTATCGCGAGCAGGCTCACTCCTACAGGATCAGGTTTTGGCTTTCAGACGGTATGCAGATACCAGTTGTACTCAAGGTCAGAGATCGAGTTCTCGAACTCGGCCAGCTCGCTCTCCTTGCACGCGACAAACACGTCGATGTACATCGGGTCGATGTAGCGCGCCATGACTTCGCTGTCGTCCAGCTCGCGCAAGGCGTCGCGCAGGTTGTTCGGCAGGCTCTGTTCGTTCTGCTCGTAGCTGTTGCCTTCGACCGGGGCGCCCGGTTCAATCTGATTGGTCAGGCCGTGGTGAATACCGGCCAACACTGAGGCCATCAGCAAATACGGGTTGGCGTCGGCACCGGCGACGCGGTGTTCAATGCGCACGGCGTCCGCTGAACCGGTCGGCACGCGCACGGCAACGGTACGGTTGTCGATGCCCCAGCTCGGCGAATTCGGCACGTAAAACTGCGCGCCAAAGCGACGGTACGAGTTGACGTTCGGGCAGAGGAAGGCCATTTGCGCCGGCAGGGTCTCCAGCACACCGCCGATGGCGTGTCGCAGCGCGGCGTTCTGCTCGGGATCCTCGCTGGCGAAGATGTTGTTGCCTTCTTTGTCCAGAATCGAAATGTGCACATGCAAACCGTTGCCCGCCTGACCCGGATACGGCTTGGCCATAAAGGTCGTGTCCATCTCGTGGTCGTAGGCGATGTTCTTCACCAGACGCTTGAGCAGGACGGCGTAATCGCAGGCCTTGATCGGGTCGGAAACGTGATGCAGGTTGACTTCGAACTGCGCCGGGGCGCTTTCCTTGACGATGGCGTCAGCCGGGATGCCCTGCTCTTTCGCGCCTTCGAGGATGTCCTGCAGGCAGTCGACGTATTCGTCGAGGTCGTCGATCAAGTAGACCTGCGTCGACACCGGGCGCTTGCCCGATACGGGCGAGCGTGGCGACTGGGGACGACCATTAACGTTGTCCTGGTCGATCAGATAGAACTCGAGTTCGAACGCGGCGCAGATAGTCAGGCCGAGGTCGTCGAATTTGCGCACGACGTTGGCCAGCACTTCACGCGGATCGGCAAAGAACGGCTGACCTTCGATCTCGTGCATGGTCATCAGCAACTGTGCAGTCGGACGCTTTTGCCACGGCTCGATGCTCAGGGTGCCGGGGATCGGGTAGCAGATGCGGTCCGCGTCGCCGATGTCCAGGCCCAGGCCGGTGCTTTCCACCGTGGAGCCGTTGATGTCGAGCGCGAAAAGCGAGGCCGGCAGGTTGATGCCTTTCTCGTACACCTTATGAAGACTGGTGCGTTCGATGCGCTTGCCGCGCACCACACCGTTCATGTCCGCAATCAGAAGGTCGACGTACAAAACCTCAGGATATTTCTTAAGGAATGCGTTGGCTTCGTTGAGTTGAACGGTACGCAGAGGGACCGACATGATGCACCTATCTAGCTGTTAATTATTATGTTCACTGCCGTGTTGCGCAGCCAGTCAACCCGAAAGGCAAAGTGAAGTCAATAGCGAACAGCTGGGCCTTCAGCCTTTATTTTTCGGGCTTTTATTAACACTTTCGTGCCTTATCGACCGCCAAACGCCGTAAAACCTGAGCGATTTGACTAGCGGCGTTTAGAATTTTTTACATGGCAGTTGTTAATTAAAATCAACGAGGCTAAGCTCCGGAAAAGCTCGTTCAAGTGACAGACTTCGAGGTGAATAAAAATGGCATTCAAGCCATTGATCGGCGTTACTGCGTGCGTCAAACAGATTGGCCTGCACCCCTATCACATCAGCGGCGACAAGTACGTTCGCGCTGTCAGCGTTGCCGCTGATGGGTTGCCCGTGGTCATTCCATCCTTTGGCAACCTGACGGAAATCGACGACCTGCTCGGTCAGCTCGACGGCCTGTTGCTGACCGGCTCGCCTTCCAACGTGGAACCGTTCCATTATCAAGGCGCCGCCAGCGCCCCGGGCACGGATCACGATCCGGCGCGCGACGCCACCACCCTTCCTTTATTGCGTGCAGCCATCGCGGCGGGCGTTCCGGTGCTTGGCATCTGCCGGGGCTTCCAGGAAATGAACGTCGCGTTCGGCGGCAGCCTGCACCAGAAGGTGCACGAGTTGCCGGGCATGCTCGATCACCGCGAAGCCGACAGCCCCGACGTCGCCGTGCAATACGCACCGGCCCATGTGGTCAGCGTGCTCGCCGGCGGTGTGTTTGAAGCGCTGCAGTTGCCGGATGAATTTCAGGTCAACTCGATTCACAGCCAGGGCATCGACCGCCTCGCGCCCGGCCTGCGCGCCGAAGCCGTGGCGCCGGACGGGTTGATCGAGGCGATCTCGGTCGAGCACAGCCCGACCTTCGCCCTCGGCGTGCAATGGCACCCGGAATGGCAGGTGCTGTACAACCCCAACTACCTGAAGATTTTCCAGGCGTTCGGCGCCGCCTGCCGGCAACGGGCGGCGCGGCGCAGCCAGCGCTGACACCAGCAACGAATACGTAACGATTGACTGCCCCCACAGCGGTCGGGCGTGCCTGCGCGCACCCGTCAGTTGTGAGCAACAACACCTGTAATAACAACAAGTACGACCCAGGCAGCCAGGACGGCGGCGCCGAACAAGCCGGATCGGTAAGTGCAATACCTGTCAGAACAATGCAAAACCCTGTGGGAGCTGGCTTGCCAGCGATGAGGCCGTCACCTTCAACCTTAAAGGTGACTGACCCACCGCCATCGCTGGCAAGCCAGCTCCCACAGGGTATTGCGGCGATTCGACCGGGGCAGCACTTACAGGCTTGCAATCCACTTAAGCCCGGCCACATTGGCCAGGCAACTGAAACCTGTTGGGAGTTTCACATGGCAAACGCCTCCAGCACTTACAGGAAGGCACTTGAAGGTCATCAGCAACCGAAAAAGGTGCTGGTGAAGGTCGATCGTGTCACCAAGAAGTTCGACGAAACCGTCGCCGTGGACGATGTGTCCCTGGAGATCCATCAGGGCGAAATCTTTGCCCTGCTCGGCGGCTCCGGTTCGGGCAAATCGACCCTGCTGCGCATGCTCGCCGGTTTCGAGCGGCCGACCGAGGGGCGGATTCTGCTTGATGGCGTCGACATCACCGACATGCCGCCGTACGAACGGCCGATCAACATGATGTTCCAGTCCTACGCGTTGTTTCCGCATATGACGGTGGCGCAGAACATCGCCTTCGGCCTCAAGCAGGACCGTTTGCCCGCCAGCGAAATCGATGCCCGCGTCGAAGAAATGCTGCGCTTGGTGCACATGAGCCAATACGCCAAACGCCGCCCGCATCAGTTGTCCGGCGGTCAGCGCCAGCGCGTCGCCCTCGCCCGCTCACTGGCCAAACGGCCGAAGCTGCTGCTGCTCGACGAGCCGATGGGGGCGCTGGATAAAAAGCTGCGTTCGCAGATGCAACTGGAGCTGGTCGAGATCATCGAGCGCGTCGGCGTGACTTGCGTGATGGTCACCCATGACCAGGAAGAAGCCATGACCATGGCCGAGCGCATCGCGATCATGCACCTGGGCTGGATCGCGCAGATCGGTAGCCCGGTCGACATTTACGAAGCGCCGGTCAGCCGCATGGTCTGCGAGTTCATCGGCAACGTGAACGCCTTTGACGGCACCGTGGTGGAAGACCTCGAAGGCCACGCGATCATTCACAGCCCGGATTTGCAGCAGAAGATCTACGTCGGCCACGGCGTCAGCACCTCGGTGCAGGACAAGTCGGTCACCTACGCGATCCGCCCGGAAAAAATGCTTGTCAGCACCACCCAGCCCGAAGGCCGCTACAACTGGTCCGAAGGCAAGGTGCATGACATCGCCTACCTCGGTGGCCACTCGGTGTTCTACGTCGAGCTGCCCGGCGGCAAGGTCGTTCAGTCGTTCATGGCCAACGCCGAACGCCGTGGCGCGCGGCCGACCTGGGACGACAAGGTCTACGTCTGGTGGGAAGACGACAGCGGCGTGGTACTGCGCTCATGAGAACCTTCAATCAGCAATTCCTGCGCCTGGTGCCCAGCGGACGAAAACTGGTGATCGGCATTCCGTTCATCTGGCTGTTCCTGTTCTTCATGCTGCCGTTTTTTCTGGTGATGAAGATCAGCTTCTCGGAAGCGGCACTGTCGATCCCGCCGTACTCGGAGATCTACACCTTCGCCGAGCAGAAATTCCAGCTGCTGCTGAACATCGGCAATTACACCCTGCTGGGTGAAGACGAGCTGTACCTGTCGGCGTACCTCGGTTCGCTGAAGGTCGCGGCGCTGAGCACACTGATGTGTCTGGTGATCGGTTTCCCGATGGCCTATGCGATCACCAGGACCGGCAAGGAAACGCAAAACGTCCTGCTGCTGTTGATCATGATGCCGACGTGGACGGCGATTCTGATCCGCGTATATGCGTGGATGGGCATCCTCAGCAACAATGGCCTGCTCAACGGTTTTCTGATGTGGACCGGGCTGACCGATCACCCGATCGAGATCCTCAACACCAACACCGCCGTCTATATCGGGGTCGTGTACGCGTATCTGCCGTTCATGGTCCTGCCGCTCTACGCCAATCTGGTCAAGCACGACAACAGCCTGCTGGAAGCCGCGCAGGATCTGGGGTCGAGCAACTTCAACAACTTCTGGAAAATCACCGTGCCGTTGGCCAAAAACGGCATCATTGCAGGCTGCATGCTGGTGTTCATTCCGGTGGTCGGTGAGTTCGTGATTCCGGAACTGCTCGGCGGCCCGGAGACCCTGATGATCGGTCGCGTGCTGTGGCAAGAGTTTTTCAATAACCGCGACTGGCCGGTGGCGTCCGCCCTGGCGGTGGTGATGCTGTTGATCCTGATTGTGCCGATTCTGCTGTTCAACCGCAGCCAGGCCAAAGAGATGGAGGCACGGGGATGAAACGCTTCAATTTTTCAAAATTCATGCTGATCTTCGGCTTGATGTTCATCTATCTGCCGATGCTGATCCTGGTCATTTACTCGTTCAACGCCTCAAAACTGGTGACGGTCTGGGGCGGCTGGTCGGTGAAGTGGTATGTCGGCCTGCTCGACAACACGCAACTGATGGGTTCGGTGGTGCGCTCACTGGAAATCGCCTGCTACACCGCGATTGCGGCGGTGGCGCTGGGCACGCTGGCGGCGTTCGTGCTGACCCGCGTGACGCGCTTCAAGGGCCGTACGCTGTTCGGGGGGCTGGTGACGGCGCCGTTGGTGATGCCTGAGGTGATTACCGGTCTGTCGTTGTTGCTGCTGTTCGTGGCGATGGCGCAGTTGATCGGCTGGCCACAGGAACGCGGCATCGTCACGATCTGGATCGCCCACACCACGTTTTGTGCCGCTTATGTAGCAGTGGTGGTCTCTGCCCGTCTGCGGGAACTGGACCTGTCGATCGAAGAAGCGGCAATGGATCTCGGCGCCAAACCGTTCAAGGTGTTTTTCCTGATCACCATTCCGATGATCGCGCCGTCGCTGGCGGCAGGCGGGATGATGTCTTTCGCCCTCTCGCTGGACGACCTGGTGCTGGCGAGTTTCGTTTCCGGGCCGGGTTCCACCACCCTGCCGATGGAAGTGTTCTCGGCGGTACGTCTGGGCGTCAAGCCTGAGATCAACGCCGTGGCCAGCCTGATTCTGCTGGCGGTGTCGCTGATGACTTTCCTCGTCTGGTACTTCGGCCGTCAGGCAGAAGCCAACCGCAAGCGGGCGATTCAGGAAGCGATGGAGCAGACCGCGAACGAGTCGTGGCAGCCGCAACGTGCGGCGACCGCCTAAGCAAACATTGATGAACAACTGTGGCGAGGGAGCTTGCTCCCGCTTGAGTGCGCAGCGCTCACAGCTTTTTGGGTCTGCTGCGCAGCCCAGCGGGAGCAAGCTCCCTCACCACAAAGATTCTGTGTACATCAGGATTCGGTTTGTGTTTTTGAATAAGAAGAATGGAGTTGTACCGATGAAAATGTTTGGCAGGACTCTGCTGACACTGTCCTTAACGGGCGCAATGGTCATGGGCGCCCAGGCCAACGACAAGGTGCTGCGTGTTTACAACTGGTCCGATTACATCGCGCCAGACACCGTGAAGAAGTTTGAAGACGAAACCGGCATCCGCGTGACCTACGACGTTTTCGACAGCAACGAAACCCTTGAGGCGCGCTTGCTGGCGGGCAAATCCGGTTACGACATTGTCGTGCCGTCGAACAGTTTTCTGGCCAAGCAGATCAAGGCCGGCGTTTACCAGCCGCTGGACAAATCGAAGCTGCCGAACTGGAAGAATCTCAACCCGGTGCTGCTGAAAAACGCCGCCGCCAGCGATCCGGACAACGCCCATGCGTTCCCGTACATGTGGGGCTCGATCGGCATCGGTTTTAATCCGTCCAAGGTCAAGGAAGTGCTCGGCGCCAACGCCCCGACCGACTCCTGGGACTTGCTGTTCAGACCCGAGAACGCTGAAAAGCTCAAAGCCTGCGGTATCAGTTTCCTCGATTCGCCGACCGAAATGCTCCCGGCCGCTCTGCATTACCTGGGCTATCCGGTGAACGACAGGGACAAGGCCCACATCGCCGAAGCCGAAGCGCTGTTCATGAAGATCCGTCCCTACGTGGCGTATTTCCATTCCTCCAAGTACATCTCGGATCTGGCCAACGGCAACATCTGCGTGGCCGTCGGTTACTCCGGCGACGTGTTGCAGGCCAAGGCCCGTGCGGTGGAATCGGGCAACAACGTGGTGATCGACTACAGCATTCCCAAGGAAGGCGCCGGCAGCTTCTACGACATGGTTGCCATCCCGCGCGATGCGGCGAACGTCGACAATGCCTATCTGTTCATGGATTTCCTGATGCGGCCTGACATCATCGCCGAAGTCACCAACAGCATCGGCTACAGCAACGCCAACGCCGCCGCGACGCCGTTGGTCGATGAAGCGATCCGCAACGAGCCGGGCTCGTACCCGTCGCAAGCGGTGATGGCGACGCTGTATGCGGTGCCGGATCAGCCGATTGCTACGCAGCGGATCATGACGCGCGGGTGGACCCGGGTGAAGCTCGGTAAATAAGCAAGCTAGTCAATGCCGATCGACTGATCGTTCCCACGCTCCGCGTGGGAACGATCAGTGGGAGAATTTTCCGTTCACGCAGCGCCTTACCACCGCTGCACTCTGCTCTGAACGGCCTCACCCGGCTCCCTCGGCTCGGGTGAATTTGCAGGCGCCTTCGTGCGCCTTTTTTTATGCGGTCAGATCAGCGACCAGTCCTGCAACACCCGATAGCGCCCCTTGTGTGATTCGAACAAAGCGAAGCGTTCAGCGCGCAGCAAGAATTCCGGCGGCGTGCTTGCTTCCGGTTCCGCTGCTCGAAATTCGCGCGCCAGGGTCAGGTGCGGGCGGAACTCACGGGTGGACTCTTCAAAGCCGAATGGCAACATCGCCTGCTCCAGGGCGTAGACCAGACGCAACAACGCCGGCGGTGCCTGCTCGGGTGCCCGCGATAAAACCCCCGCACGTTGCCAGACCTGCAAACGGTCCAGCGCAACCCTCAACGCCTGCCCCGGCGTGCGCACGCTGCCAGCCGCTTCGCAGACGCCATGAATCTGCGCTAACGGCACCGCACCGAGAAACAGCAGGGTCAGATGAAAATTATCGGCCGGCACCGGTTTACCGCTTCGCAAACCCAACTGCGCACGCCATTGCGCAATCGCCTTGCGCTGAGCCGGCGGGCAGTCGAGGGCGAAAAACAGCCGCTTCGACGGTTCGTCCCTGCGCACCTCATCCATCATCGCCCTGCCCCCTCGCTCATTGTGATACGCGCGATTCTACACAGCCTGTTCTGACGACTCGCGACAGGACGCTATAGTTCAAGGATTGCCAATAACCGGAGGCTGCCATGCGCACAATCCTCAGCAAAGAACCCTGGTGGGCCCGGCCACCGCACCCCGGGCAGGACGAAAGCGAACTGGAATGGGGCTGGCTGGTGCACTACAGCGAGGGTAAACCCCGCTTTGAATTCGTGCGCGACAGGCCCACCGACGAGCAGATTCGCAACCGCAAGGGTTGCCGCATCACCCCCTCGCCCGATTAAACACGGCCCGTGAGCACTAATCCTGTGGGAGCGGTGGTTCAGACACTGACTTCTTTCATTCTCCTTGCATACTGGCTTCGATCGGTCGACTGATCGACTGCCCCGGGCGCCATTCGACCCGGTTCACCCCCAGCCCCACCGGCGACTCATCAGCCGCACCGAGACTGCGCTCGATGTGCCCGGCCATGTGCAGCGTGCCGGCCATGACCCCGGTCGTCGGGTTTTGCACCAGCTTCAGCCAGGCCTTGTCGAAGGTATTGCCCAGACTGCTGCGAATCAGCGCTTCGCTGTCGGGGCGGTCGTTGGCCTGGATAATTGCGCGAATACCCGCCACCCCCACTGAAATCATCGCCCCGGCCAGCTTTCCCGCGGCGGCTGCTACGGCGCTGGCCGCGCCGCGCGGGGCCATTTCCGCTTCGATGCGCTGGCTGGCGCGCTTGGCGACCGGGGCCATCGCCGCATCGGTAGAGGAAATGCCCTTGGCGCCGCCGTCGGTGTGGATCTTGTCAATCAGCGCGGCATAGGCCGGCAGGGTGTTCAGCGGCTCGGTGCTGATCACCTTGAACAAGGAAGCGTCGCGCGCAGGCGGCGGCCCAAGGGCGATGGCGGGAATCTTCTGCAAGCGCCCGTTGAGTTGCGCCACCGGCACGCCATGGCGCTGGGCGATGAGCGGCATCTGCTGCGCCATCAGTTGCGCATAGAACGCCGTGGCCTGGGCGAGTATCGCATCCGGATCGATCTCTACAGCGACGGGGGCCAGCACTCTTTCCTGATATTGCTCAAGCAGATACGCCGCCAGCCGTTTCGCCGAAGCGTCCTGCTCGCCGCCGGCGCTGATCGTGTACCAACTGACCTTCATCGACAGCCATTCCTGGGTCCAGTAGCTGCTGAACCACGGGATGAAATTTTCTTCAGTTTGCTGATAGACCCGCGTGCGCCAATGTTCCATCGAACCACGGGCGAACAGCTTGACCTGCTCGGTGGCCTGCTGCGAGGCGCTGAGGATGTCGCGATCGATTTGCTGCCAGGTTTGCGGTGACACCACCACGGCTTGCGGCGCACTCACCGGCGTCCGGGCCGAGGAGGCGCAGCCGGCCAGCAGAAACAGTGCGACGACAACCAGCGCGCGCGGGTTCACGGTGGTGGTGTCCTTTGGATGAGGGAGGTGCAGGTTTGAGTATAGGTGCGTCAGTAAAAGGTGATGGTGGATGCAGCGGCCTCTTCGCGAGCAGGCTCGCTCCCACAGGGGATATTCGCTAACCATCACTGTTGTCGATATCCACCATCGCCACGATTGCCTTCCGCCCATCGTTCATGGAAGGCACGATTAGCGCATCCGACACACAACGAGGCGTTCACATGAAAATGCATACCCCAATCACCCTCTGCGTGAGTTTCCCGGTGTTCGGCAGCAACTACTACGAACAGCATGTGGTGAACCGCAAGGTGCCGACTCTGGTGTTCAACGAAGATTTCGAAGATCTGCTGATGCCCGCCGCGAGCAATCACTTCAGCAATGAAGTGGTCGGCCTCAACGATCAGTTCCGCTTTCTGAGCGACATCCTCGCCACCCATTTGCTGGACATCGAGGCCGCCGTGCCTGCGCGATCCAGCGTCCGGGCGAGCGCTCATTTTTAACCGTTGAGGGCGTTCCCCTTTCGGATGAACGCCCTCTTTTTCATTCAATCAGTCATCGTCGCGATCACGGTAATAACGACGCCCGTCGCGGCGATCGTCATCGCGGTCATCCCAGCGCCGGTCATGATCGTAATAGCGGCCATGATCACGGTCGTAATGCCGGCCATGCCGGTGGTCATCATCAAAGTCTGCAATACAGCCGCCGAGCAGTACGGCGGCGCAAACGGTCAGCAGCATCGTTGTCGCGCGCTTCATTCAACACTTCCCTAAAACCAAGGTCTTGACGACGGAAATCGCCGCGCTGCCCGTGTCTTCGAAACACGCTGCGCGCAGCCGCAGATACGACCGGGCAATCGGTCGATGATTCAGTGGCCACTATCGACCGTTTGTCGCCCCGCCTGCGCTGACCGAACAGCGGCGAAATGCCTCCTATACTGCTTGCAACCAACCCCCACGCAACGGATCTGCGCCCTCAATAACAACAAGCAGAGGTGGACCATGGTCTGGCAGCAAATTTATGACCCGTTCGGCAACCCGGTGCTCTCCACATTGATGGCCGCCGTGCCGGTGGTGGTGATGCTCGCGGCACTGGCGTTTTTTCACGTCAAGGCGCATCTGGCAGCGTTGCTGGCGCTGGCTTCAGCGTTGCTCATTTCGATCTTTGCCTTCGACATGCCGGCGGGCATGGCCGGTTCGGCGGCGTTGTTCGGCGCGGCGAATGGCCTGCTGCCGATCGGCTGGATCGTCCTTAACATCATCTTTTTGCATCGCCTGACCACCGAGAACGGTTCGTTCAAAGTGCTGCAAGACTCTCTGGCGCGCATCACCGATGACCGCCGCTTGCAGCTATTGCTGATCGCCTTCTGCTTCGGCGCGTTTTTCGAAGGCGCGGCTGGCTTCGGCACCCCGGTGGCGGTGACCGGGGCGATTCTGATCGGCCTGGGTTTTTCGCCGCTGGCCGCATCGGGCCTGGCGCTGATCGCCAATACTGCGCCGGTCGCGTTTGGTGCGCTGGGCACGCCGATCATCACCTTGGCCAAAGTTACCGGGCTGGACGAAATGGAGCTGTCGATGATGGTCGGGCGGCAGTTGCCATTCTTTTCGGTGCTGGTGCCGTTCTGGTTGATCTGGGCCTTTGCCGGGTGGCGCAAGATGCTTGAGGTATGGCCGGCGATTCTGGTGGCCGGCGTCAGTTTCGCCATCCCGCAATTCGTCGTGTCGAACTACCACGGGCCGATGTTGGTGGATGTGATCGCCGCGCTGATTTCCATGGCCTGTCTGACGCTGTTTTTGAAAGTCTGGAAACCGGCAACCATTCACACATCGGCGGCGCTGTCCGGCCGCGTCGACGATTCAAAGGTTGATGAAGAAAACATCACCGCCAGCGCCGCGTTCAGCGATCAGGCGCGCCCGGCGGTGATGCGCGCATGGATGCCGTGGATCATCCTCACCGTGTTCGTGTTTGCCTGGGGCACCCAGGGTTTCAAAAACATGTTCGATACGCGCCCGGTGATTGATCCGGTCACGCAGTCGGCCAAGCTTGATGCGCAAGGCAAACCCATGCGCGAGGCCAATCCGCTCTTCGCCCCGGCAGTGACCTTTACCAGCCTGCACCTGCAGATCGAAAAAGTCCCGCCAGTGGTCGCGGCACCGAAAGCCGAGGAAGCGGTGTACAAATTCACTTGGCTGACCGCGACCGGCAGCGGGATTTTGCTGGCGGCGATCGTTGGCGGCTTGCTGATGGGCTATTCGATCCCGCAGTTGATCAAGCAGTACCTGCGCACGTTGTGGGTGGTGCGCTTTTCGCTGATCACCATTGCGGCGATGCTCGCGCTGGGCTTTCTCACCCGGTATTCGGGGCTGGATGCGACGATGGGGCTGGCGTTCGCCGCGACGGGGATCTTCTACCCGATGTTCGGCACCCTGCTCGGCTGGCTCGGGGTGGCACTGACCGGCTCCGATACCGCGTCGAACGTGCTGTTCGGCGGCTTGCAACGGGTGACCTCGGAACAGCTCGGGATCAGCCCGGTGCTGATGGCGGCAGCGAACAGTTCCGGCGGCGTGATGGGCAAAATGGTCGACGCGCAATCCATCGTCGTCGCCTCCACCGCGACCCGCTGGTACGGCCATGAGGGCGAGATCCTGCGTTACGTGTTCTTCCACTCCATCGTGCTGGCGATCCTGGTTGGCGGGCTGGTGACATTGCAGGCGTATGTGCCGCCGTTTACCTCAATGGTAGTAGGGCATTAACTGGAAAACACATCTCCACTGTAGGAGTGAGCCTGCTCGCGATAGCGGTCTGTCAGTTGATATTGATTTGACTGACGGACCGCTATCGCGAGCAGGCTCACTCCTACAAGGGGGTTTGTGTTGTTTTGAAGATTGATGAATCCAGTACATAACCCTTTAGCGCAAATCCGACAAAACCTTTTCCCCTCTCCGGCGGTCACTCCTTTTACGAGACTGGCATGCATGCCGGCGCGCCCCTTTGGGCCTTTTTGCAATCCTGCCGCCCGATGAGACAAGGAATCGAATCATGCCGATTTCCCGACGCAATTTCATGATCCTCGGCGCCGTAACCGCGACGGCGTTCGCAATGCCCCCTTTCATCAGCCTCAAGGCCTACGCGGCCAGTCTGGAGCAACCGGCCATGAGCAAAGTCCCCCTGCACGTCAACGGTAAACCGCAAACGCTGGATGTCGACAACCGCACCACCCTGCTCGATGCCCTGCGCGAACACCTGCACCTGACCGGCACCAAGAAAGGCTGCGACCACGGCCAGTGCGGCGCCTGCACGGTGATCGCCGACGGGCGGCGGATCAATGCCTGCCTGACCCTGGCGGTCATGCACGAGGGCAGCGAGGTCACCACCATTGAAGGCCTCGGCATGCCGGACAAACTGCATCCGATGCAAGCCGCATTCATCAAGCACGACGGTTATCAATGCGGCTATTGCACGCCGGGGCAGATCTGCTCGGCGGTCGCCGTGCTCAAGGAAATCCGCGACGGCATTCCCAGCCACGTCAGCCCGAGCCTGACCGAGCCGCCGAAGCTGATCGCCGCCGAATTGCAGGAGCGCATGAGCGGCAACATCTGCCGCTGCGGCGCTTACTCGAACATCATCGAAGCCATCACTGAAGTCGCGGAGGTGCCGGCATGAGAGCCTTCAATTACAGCCGCGCCGACTCGCCTGCCGCAGCCGCCGCACAAGCTGCGCAAGTCGAGGGCGCCAAGTTCATCGCTGGCGGCACCAACCTGCTCGACCTGATGAAACTCGACATCGAGACCCCGGCGCACCTGATCGACATCAACCACCTCGGTCTGGATCAGATCGAAGCCACGCCCGAGGGCGGCCTGCGCATCGGCGCATTGGTGCGCAACACCGACCTGGCCGCCGATGCGCGGGTGCGCAAGGATTACGCCCTGCTTTCCCGCGCCCTCCTCGCCGGCGCGTCCGGGCAACTGCGCAACATGGCGACCACCGCCGGCAACCTGTTGCAGCGCACCCGCTGCCCGTACTTTTACGACACGCACCAAGCCTGCAACAAACGCAATCCCGGCAGCGGCTGCGCAGCCATCGGCGGGGTCACACGGCAATTGGCGATCATCGGCGTCAGCGACGCGTGCATTGCCACCCACCCAAGCGACATGGCCATCGCCATGCGCGCCCTCGATGCGCAGATTGAAACGGTGAAACCCGACGGCAGCACGCGCAGTATCCCGATGGCTGACTTTCATCAGTTGCCGGGCAACACACCGAATATCGAAACCAGCCTCACGCCCGGCGAATTCATCACTGCCGTAACGCTGCCGCCTCCGGTCGGTGGCACGCACATTTATCACAAGGTGCGCGATCGCTCGTCCTACGCCTTTGCGCTGGTCTCGGTGGGTTTGATCTTGCAAAAGGACGGCAGCGGCCGCGTGGCGGTCGGCGGCATCGCGCCGAAACCGTGGCGGGTCGAAGCGGCAGACGCGCTGTTGCCCAAAGGCGCAAAAGCGGTCAGCGAACGCCTGCTCGAAGGCGCGACACCTACCGCTGACAACCAATTCAAACTGACACTGGTCGAGCGCACGCTGGCCTCGGTGTTGGCGCAAGCGAGGGAAACGGCATGAAATTCGACACGCCCGCCACCACCAACCCCATCGACCGCCTGAAGGTCGTCGGCCACCCCACCGAGCGCATCGAAGGTCCGCTGAAAACCAGTGGCCAGGCCACTTATGCCTACGAGCAACATGAGGCAGCAGCCAACCAGGCTTACGGCTTCATGGTCGATTCGGCCATCGCCAAAGGCCGGATCAAAGCGATTCATCTGGACAAGGCCAAAGCCGCGCCGGGCGTGCTGGCGATCGTCACTGCCGAGAACGCCGGCAAGCTCGCCAAGGGCGATTACAACGCCGCGCACCTACTCGCCGGGCCTGAAGTCCAGCACTATCAGCAGGCCGTCGCACTGGTCGTCGCCGAGACCTTCGAACAGGCCCGCGCCGCCGCGCAATGGGTCAAGGTTGATTACGAAACCACCGAAGGCAAGTTCGATCTGGCCAGCGTCAAAGATCTGGGCGTCGAGCCGAAAGACGAGTTGCCTGACGTCAATCACGGTGATTTTGACAAGGCGTTTGCCGCGGCGCCGGTGCAGTTCGATCAGACCTACACCACCCCTGACCAGTCCCACGCGATGATGGAACCGCACGCGACACTGGCCGCATGGAAAGGCGATCAGCTGACCGTGTGGACGTCGAACCAGATGGTCGCCTGGAGTGTCGGTGACATCGCGAAAACCCTTGGCCTGCCGAAGGAAAATGTCCGTTTGGTCTCGCCGTACATCGGCGGTGGTTTTGGCGGCAAGCTGTTCATTCGCGCCGACGTGATCCTGGCCGCCCTCGGCGCACGCATGGCCGGCAGACCGGTGAAAGTCGCCCTGGCCCGCCCGCAGATGGCGAATAACACCACCCACCGCCCGGCGACGATTCAGCGCATCCGCATGGCTGCGACCGCTGACGGCAAGCTCACGGCCATTGCCCACGAAGGCTGGTCGGGCAACCTGGCGGACGGCAAGGTCGAACTCGCCGCGCAGCCGAGCCAACTGCTCTACGCCGCGCAAAACCGCCGCGTCAGCATGCGCCTGGCGCCGCTCGACTTGCCCGAGGGCAACGCCATGCGCGCGCCCGGCGAAGCACCCGGGCTGATGGTGCTGGAAATCGCCATGGACGAAATGGCCGAACAACTGAACATGGACCCGGTGCAATTTCGCATTCTCAACGACACCCAGGTCGATCCGGTGAAAACCGAGCGGCCATTCTCCCAACGCCAACTGATCAAATGCCTGCAGACCGGTGCCGAGAAGTTCGGCTGGAATCAGCGCAAGGCGAAGCCGGGCACGCACCGAGAAGGCCGTTGGCTGATCGGCATGGGCGTCGCCGCGGCGTTTCGCAACAACCTGCTGGTCAAGTCCGGCGCCCGCGTACGGCTGGAGCGCGATGGCAAAGTCGTCGTGGAAACCGACATGACCGACATCGGCACCGGCAGCTACACGATCATCGCGCAGACGGCGGCCGAAATGATGGGCGTTGGCCTCGATGATGTGGTGGTGCGTCTGGGTGATTCAAACTTCCCGGTGTCAGCCGGCTCCGGCGGCCAGTTCGGCGGTAACTGCTCGACCGCAGGCGTCTACGCTGCCTGCGTAAAACTGCGCGAAGCGGTGGCGGCCAGACTGGGGCTGGCGGCGGATCAGGCCGAATTCGTCGACGGGCAAGTGCGCGTCGGCAGCCAAAGCCTGCCGCTGCGCAACGCGGCGGCAAACGGCGCACTGGTCGGCGAGGACAGCATCGAGTTCGGTGATCTGGCCGAGAAATACCAGCAATCGACCTTCGGCGCGCACTTTGTCGAAGTCGCCGTCGATGCCGCCACCGGCGAAGTGCGCGTGCGGCGCATGCTTGCGGTGTGCGCTGCCGGCCGGATTCTCAACCCGACGTCGGCACGCAGTCAGGTGATCGGCGCCATGACCATGGGCGTCGGCGCCGCATTGATGGAAGAACTGGCGGTGGACAAACGCCTGGGCTTTTTCGTCAACCATGATCTGGCTGGATATGAAGTGCCGGTGCATGCCGACATTCCCCATCAGGAAGTGATTTTCCTGGATGAAACCGACCCGATTTCTTCGCCGATGAAGGCCAAGGGTGTCGGTGAGTTGGGGATTTGCGGCGTGAGTGCGGCGGTGGCGAATGCGATCTATAACGCCACCGGGGCGCGGGTCAGGGAGTATCCGATTACGCTGGACAAGATTCTTGATTCGTTGCCGGAGATGATCTGAAAACGTCCCTGTAGGCGCTGCGGCACGCTGCGATCTTTTGATGTTCAAAGCAAGGTCAAAAGATCGCAGCCTCGTTGCACTCGACAGCTCCTACAAGTGGCGCCACTTCACGGTAATTGCGTTATTGCTCGAAGCGTTGCGCTGGGGCAGCAACGTTTGTGCGGGGTCAGCCCACCAGTGCAATCAACTGATGCCGCTGCGCATCGGTCAGCATCGGACCGAATCCCGCCCCGGCGTTGTCGGCCATGTACCGCGGATTGCCGGTCCCCGGTATCACACAGGTCACCGCTGGATGTGCCAGCAGAAATTTCAGCGCCAGTTGCGGCCAACTGTTGACCTGCACATCCGAGACCCACGCCGGCAGGGCTTTGCCCTTGAGCCGGGCGAGCAAATCGCCGCCACCAAACGGCCGGTTGCAAATCACCGCCACTCCACGTTCGCGACACAGCGGCAGAATGCGTTTCTCGACACCTCGGTCGTCGAGGGCGTAATTGATTTGCAGAAAATCGAGCTTTTCGGCTTTCAGGACAGCTTCAACTTCGTCGTAGGCCGAGGAGGTGTAATGCGTGATGCCGATATAGCGAATCCGCCCCTGCTCTTTCCATTCGCGCAGCGTCGGCAAGTGGGTTTTCCAGTCGAGCAGGTTATGGATCTGCATCAGGTCGATGCGTTCGGTTTGCAGCAGGTTGAACGACTGCTCCATCTGCGCGATGCCCTCCTCGCGTCCGCGGGTCCACACTTTGGTTGCCAGAAAGGCCGGCGAGCGTGGTTCGTGAATCGATAGCAACTCGCCGGTGGTCTGCTCGGCGCGGCCGTACATCGGCGAGCTGTCGACCACCGTGCCGCCCTTGCGAAACAGTTCGCTGAGTACCGCCGGTAACTGTTTGTAAGCCGGATCACCCGGGGCGACGTCGAAACCGCGATAGGTGCCCAACCCGACCATGGGCAGCGACTCGGAGCTGGAAGGGATGGTACGGGTCTGCATAGTCTGCTCTCCTGCCTCGTCCGGCGAAGTGACGGTTGGCGGCAAGACAGTGGCCAGCGCCCGATCAACCGTAAAAACCGCCGTCGCCTCGGCAGCCAGCCTCAGCAAGCGACGACGGGAGTAACCCTCAGTGTGGCGCATGCGGGTCCTCCTGCTGCGCGGATCTGTTGCATGTTGTGTGCGACGGCTGTCTGGCGCAGTCGCTGAACTACACTGCGACAGCAAACCCCTCACCCCGTTAAAAGTAGCCGAATGTCCCGAACGCTGATGTCACTCGTCGTTTTCATCGTTGCCGTGTACCTGGTGCTGTGTGCGGCGCTGTTCGTGTTTCAGCGTTCGCTGATCTATTTTCCACAGCCTGCCGCAGTAACCTCAGAAGATTCACGGCTGAAGCTGTCGATGCCGGACGTGGAGGTTTGGGTGACCACTCGCGAGCGCAGCGGATCGCGGGCACTGATCTATTTCGGCGGTAATGCCGAAGACGTTTCGCGCAATCTTGAGGAATTTGCCGAGGCGTTTCCCGATTACGCGCTGTATTTTTTGCACTATCGGGGCTTTGGCGGCAGCACTGGCTCACCTTCCGAAGCGGCGATTGCCGAAGATGCGCTGGCATTGTTCGATCAGGTGTATGCGAGCCACCCGCAAATTGCCGTGGTCGGACGAAGTCTGGGCTCGGGCGTGGCGGTGCGTCTGGTCAGCCAGCGGCCGGTGCAGAAGCTGATATTGGTGACGCCGTTCAACAGCCTCAAGGAAATCGCCGAGCAGCAATACCCATGGGTGCCGGTGAAGTGGTTGCTCAAGGATCGTTTCGAATCGGGCAAGTACGCGGCGCATATCCGCGTGCCGACGTTGTTGTTGGCGGCCAGTGATGACGAAGTGATTGGACGCAGCAGCACGCAGCGGTTGTTCGAAAGTTTCCCTCAAGGCGTGGCGACGCTGAAGGTGGTACCGGATTCGGGGCATAACTCGATTTCCGGGCGGGGGGAATATTTGCAGTGGATGGAGGATGTGTTGAATCGCTAGAGGTTGTTTGCCAGTGGTAGAGGGGTTGACCGGGCCGGCCTCTTCGCGAGCAGGCTCGCTCCCACAGTTATTTTTGGTACACCATAAGTCCCGTGTGGGAGCGAGCCTGCTCGCGAAGGCGGCAGTCCAAACGACACCATTTTCGATTGCCACCCACCCGAACAAATCCCCGCGCCTGCGCTGAACCAAGTCCGCAAACCCCAGTCCTATTCGCGCCGCCCTGCGCGGCTCTCCCACTTTAGCGCTGTCCCCCTTGAGCTGCCCTTCCCATGCGCCACGCCGTTCGTTCGTCTCGCCTGCTTTCGCTGTGCCTGCTGATTCTGTCGCCACTGTTTGTGCCAACCGCCCATGCCGGAGCGGAGCGACAATTGGTGGCCGCGATCAACGACTATCGTGCGCATCCGCAGCGTTGCGAGCGCCGGCCGGGACAACGCCTGGCGCCTCTGACGTTGCAGGCGAATCTGGCCTTGCCGATCGGCTATCGCTATGGCGGCGGCATGCGGGAAGCGTTGAAGTCGTCCGGGTATTCGGCCGTCGCAGTGCGCAGCATTCGCATTGTCGGTGCCGAGGACGCCGACGAGGCTTTCGACCTGTTGCAGAGTGATTACTGCGCCGCCTTGCTGGATGCCAGCTATGCCGATATCGGCGTCAGCCGATCGCGCAATCAATGGCAAGTGGTGCTCGCGCAACCGGTGCTCGACCGTCGCGTCGGCGATAACCGCAGCGTTGGCAAAACTCTGCTCGCCGAGGTCAACGCCGCCCGCGCCCGTCCGCGGATGTGCGGGCGCCAGCGTTTCGCCGCGGCCCGGCCACTGAGCTGGAATGCAGCACTGGGCGCAGCGGCACAGGGACACAGCAAAGCCATGGCGTATGGCAACTACTTTGCCCACCGCGACCCTGACGGCGATATGCCCGCCGATCGCGCCCGGGCTGCCGGTTATCGTGGTCGGCAAGTGGGCGAGAACATTGCCGCCGGACAAAGCTCGCCCGGCAAGGCGATGGCGGGCTGGCTGGCCAGCCCGGGCCATTGCGCCAACCTGATGAGCCCGATCTTCACGCAGGTGGGCACGGGGTTCGCCAGTGAATCGCGCAGTGATAAAGGCGTCTACTGGACGATGCTGTTCGGCGCGCCGTAAGTCACGGCTGGCTCCGGGCGTTTTCATCGCCGGGAGTGGCCGGGCGCGGCATGAGGTGCTGGTGTCCGGTCGGATCCTTGATCTGCACAACATTGCCCTTCTGCCAGGCGTCAGCCCCAGGCGCAACAGGCGCCGGTTTGATCCCGGCGCGAGCCTGTTTCTTCTCGGCGCTGTCGACGCCCAGGCGCTGATCGCGCTGGCGGACCATTTGCGCATCCGCTTGACCGTCAGCAGTGAAGCCCATCATCAATTGCGGCACGCCCAAAGGCAGTTGCTTGTCCTGATCGGTGTGCCAGGTGTGCCAGGTCTTGCCGTAGGTATTGGCGAGTTTTTCCATCAGACGGGTTTCCGCCACTTGCGGAATGCCTGGCGCGATCAGCTGACCCGAGGTGACTTCGTGCGCGTGACTGTGCCACAGCGCCTTTTCCTTGGCAGGCAACTGCGTGAACAGACGCTGGCTGATGATGTACTCCACGCCCATCAACTTGGCTTCGGCGGTGTTGCCATCGTAGATCACGCACTGAAACACTTCTTCGTTGAGCGCCGAACAGTAGTGATGCGCTTCCATCTGTGCGCCAGGATGGCCGTTGTAGAAATGGAAGCCATCCAGGTACATGTTCAACGCACGGATGGGCGGCTTGTCCTGCAGCCATTGCGCGCCGACTTCGAGCATCTCTGTGTCGGAGGCTTTGGCCTGACCGGGCGTCTGCACCGGCGAATCGGTGTTGCTCATCGCGCAACCAGTCAGGGCCGCAACCATCAAGCCCACGGGAACCCAACGTCCCTGCAAGGTCGTGCTACGCATGTTTCGCTCCTCGATCATTCAGTGGCGGGCTGAGTGCCCTGTTCTGCAACTGAAAGCAGGAGAACGACAGAGTTCGAAAAAATGCGCCGGGATCAGACCGGAGAAATCGTTGCGAGGACACCAATCAGAATGGTCAGGGTCAGAAAACCGCCGAGAAAAAACGCCATCTTGTACATACAGCTCTCCTCAATGCCAAACCTGCGGTGCACTGGACGCTTCGGGATGAAGACTTGTCGCGAGTGACCGCACCTGCCGGGCATTTTGAGCTTGTGGCTGTATTGAATACAGAGGCAGATGAGACTGAAAAATACGGATCAGATGCGCATCTGATCCGCTTCCGACATAGGCGGGTATTCAATTTAATATTCAAGGATCCCATTTCAGCCGGACTGATCTAGAGTCATTGCCGTCGAACAACAATAAAAAACAGGAGTGACCATGCCCGATCTCGCCTTACAGCCCAATGTCAGCGCATCCCTAAAGCGCTGGCACGAAATGATTCGCAGCGGCAATCTCACCGCCCTTCCCGAACTGCTTGATCCGCAAGCCGTGTTTCGCTCGCCCATGGCCCACACGCCCTACCCTGGCGCGCCGGTGGTGACCATGATCCTTAACACCGTGTTTGAGGTCTTTGAGGATTTCACCTATCACCGCGAGCTGGCCACCGCCGATGGCTTGAACGTGATTCTTGAATTCAGCGCCAGGGTCGGTACGAAAGAACTCAAAGGCATCGACATGATTCGCTTCGACGGCAGCGGCAAGATTATCGAGTTTGAAGTGATGGTGCGGCCGCTGAGCGGGTTGCAGGCGTTGGGCGAGGAAATGGGCCGGCGGTTGGGTGCCTACCTGGCGAACGCGAAAATCTGAACTCACCCCTACGCTCCTTCCAAATCCAGGCCACAAAAAAACCCACTGACCGTCGCCGGTTCAGTGGGTTTTGTGTGTCAGGGTTCTAGTTACAGAGCCATGTCACGTGCAGCGCTTTCCTTCGGTGCCACAGCCTTCTGAGCCGCAGCGCCGGCTGCCGGAGCAGCGGCCTGACCGATCACCGGAGGCGTCGGCAGTTCGAGGATCTTGGCGGTGTAGGCCCACTCTGCGGCCACTTTGGCCGGATCGCTGTTCAGCTGGGTGCCGTAGCTAGGCACGATCTGGTGCAGCTTGGTCTGCCACTCAGGGGTCGCGACTTTGTCTTTGAAGACCTTCTGCAGCACGCTCAGCATGATCGGTGCAGCGGTCGACGCGCCTGGCGATGCGCCCAGCAGGCCGGCGATGGAACCGTCTTGCGAGGTAACGATCTCGGTGCCCAGTTTCAGCACGCCGCCCGCGGCTTCATCACGCTTGATGATTTGCACGCGCTGGCCGGCTTGCCACAGGCGCCAGTCTTCAGCCTTGGCGTTCGGGAAGTACTCCTTCAGCGCGTTCAGACGGTCTTCATCCGACAGCATCAGTTGACCGGCAAGGTACTCGACCAGCGGGTATTCCTTGATGCCGACCTTGGTCATTGGCCAGATGTTGTGGGTGGTGGTGCTGGTCAGCAGGTCCAGGTACGAGCCTTCCTTGAGGAACTTGGTGCTGAAGGTCGCGAACGGGCCAAACAGGATGACGCGTTTGCCGTCCAGAACACGGGTATCCAGGTGCGGAACGGACATCGGTGGCGCGCCAACCGACGCTTTACCGTAGGCCTTGGCCAGATGCTGCTCGGCAATGGTCGGGTTCTCGGTCACCAGGAACGAGCCACCCACCGGAAAGCCTGCGTATTCCTTTGCTTCAGGAATGCCCGACTTCTGCAGCAGGTGCAGGGCACCGCCGCCAGCGCCGATGAACACGAACTTGGCGTCGGTTTCGGTTTTGCTGCCGTCTTTGAGGTTTTTGTAGCTGACGCGCCAGGTGCCGTCGGCGTTCTTGGTGATGTCCTCGACTTCGCTCGACAGTTTCAAGTCGAAGTTAGGCTTGGTCTGCAGGTGCGCGGCGAACTGGCGGGTGATTTCGCCGAAGTTCATGTCCGTTCCCAGCGGGCTCCAGGTGGCCGCGATTTTCTGGTTCGGGTCACGCCCTTCCATCATCAACGGGACCCACTTCTTGATCACAGCCGGGTCTTCGGAGTACTGCATGCCAGCGAACAGCGGGCTCGCTTGCAGGGCTTCGTAGCGCTTTTTCAGGAACTTGATGTTGTCATCGCCCCACACGAAGCTCATGTGCGGAGTTGTGTTGATGAACGAGCGCGGGTTCTTCAGAACGCCTTGCTGAACCTGCCAGGCCCAGAACTGACGGGACACCTGGAACGCTTCGTTGATCTCGACAGCTTTCGGGATCGTCACGTTGCCTTTGTCGTCTTCCGGGGTGTAGTTCAGCTCGGCGAGCGCCGAGTGACCGGTACCGGCGTTGTTCCAGCCGTTGGAGCTTTCCAGGGCGACGCCATCGAGGCGCTCGACCATTTCCATCGACCAGCTCGGCTCCAGCTCATTGATCCACACACCCAGGGTGGTGCTCATGATGCCGCCGCCGATCAGCAGGACGTCAACTTTCTTTGCTTCTTCAGCATTGGCGGACGACATCCCCATCGCCAAAGCCAGCCCCAGCAAGGCTGTGTTCACTTTTTTAAACATCTGTTGCACCTATGATAAAACGCCTTCCGCCCGCCGCTGTTATCTGTATGCGCTCCGCTTGGCTGACGCTCAGGCTCGCGTCGCGGATGACGGCACACTTCAATAATGACGGGTGGGCACACAAGGCCGACATGCAGCATCGACCCCAGTTAATGTCCCTTCTGAACTGACTTCTTATCGTTATTGGCTTCAGCTGCTTGAGCGACAGGGATCCCGTCGGCCCGCCCCAAAAGGCAGGCCAACCGAATTAGGTCAAACCAAGTTGGCGCGAAGAATATCACGTCAGGGCAAACTCGCGCGTCGCTTCCTGACCTGAAAGTCTTTTTGCACTCAGGCACTTATCGGCCGACAAGCGCCGAACATGACCCGCCGACGCTGCACAATCCTGAAAGAACCTGCTACGTTGTACGATGACTGACGAATTCAGCAGTCAACAACCCATAACAACAAGGAAAATCTTCAATGAACAAGACCCGCCTCCTGATCGGTTTTCTCTGCGCCTTTAGCGGCTACGCCCTCGCCGCCCCTGCCCCGGCCGAGAAAGATGTCGCCCAAGCGG
This sequence comes from Pseudomonas sp. SWRI99, assembly GCF_014270125.1. Classification (NCBI taxonomy): domain Bacteria; kingdom Pseudomonadati; phylum Pseudomonadota; class Gammaproteobacteria; order Pseudomonadales; family Pseudomonadaceae; genus Pseudomonas; species Pseudomonas sp. SWRI99. The sequence continues at coordinate 140,240 of NZ_JABWQR010000014.1, forward strand.
TTGATCACCTGACCCAGGCGATGCTGCACAAGGACATTGCCGAGCTCAACGCACTCACCGCGCCCAACCTGACTTATGGCCACTCCAGCGGCAAAATTCAGGACAAAAAGGAATTCATCGCCGACATCGAAACCGGCCGAAGTGCATTCAAGACCCTTGAAATGCAAAAACAGACCATCACCCTGTCTGGCGATACCGCGCTGGTGCGTAACCATTTTTCCGCGCAGGCGTTGAAGGGTACCGAGGTGATTCCGACTGAGATCGAAAATTTTCAGATCTGGCAGAAGCAGGATGGCAAGTGGTTGTTGATCGGGCGGCAGGCGTTCAAGTTCTGATCGAAGGTCAATTGGCCTGATTCAATGTTGCCTGGGCGGGCCTCTTCGCGGGCAAGCCCGCTCCCACAGGGTTTGGTGGTGTTGAGTTCCTTGTGGGAGCGAGCCTGCTCGCGAAGGCGGCCGGCCAGGCACTACAAAACCGCCTGACTCTATTGAATTTCAAAGACGAAACCGATCCACCGACTGCGCCAACTGCCCCGCCAGATTCGACAACTCATCTGTCGTCGTAGCTGTCTGCCCGATCACCCAACTATTGCCCTCGGACATCCCGGCAATCATTTCCACCTGATGAGCAATCTCATTGCTGGCCTGACTCTGCTCGCCAATGGTGCGGGTGATGTCATTAACCAGTTGCGTGGTGTTCAGTGTGGCTTGGAGGATTTCGCGAATCGCCCGCTCCACGTCGGCCGTCACCGCCATGCCCTTGTCGACTTGCGCCACACCCGCCTCCATGCTGGTGACCGCTTCGCGCGTGCTGTTTTGAATGCGCGCGACCATCGCAGCAATTTCCTGGGTCGAGGCGCTGGTGCGCGCCGCCAGGCTGCGCACTTCATCGGCCACCACGGCAAAACCGCGGCCCTGTTCACCCGCCCGGGCTGCCTCGATTGCGGCATTGAGCGCCAGCAGGTTGGTCTGGTCGGCGATGCTCTTGATCACTTGAATAATGTTGAAGATCGCCTCGGATTCCTGGTCCAGCGTGCGAATCACCTGCGCTGACTGTTGCGCCGAACGCGCAATGTCGTCCATGTCGCTGACCACTTGATGAATCACCCCTCCGCCCTCCTTGGCCAGGGTTTCGGCCTGATTGGCCATGTGCAGGGCACGCTCGGCGTGGCGGGTGATTTCTTCGATGCTGGCGGTCATCTGGCTGGCGGCGGCCGCCATCGTACCGGCGGCGACACTTTGTTGCTGACTGCTGTCGGCGACCTGATGGCAGCCCTGACTGAGTTGCTCGCTCATGCCGCTGACGCCGTGGGCGTTGCGCCGCACCACATCGATCATGTTGCGCAAATCCCGTTGCATCGTCGCCAGCGTGCGGATCAGAACACTGGCTTCGTCTTTACCGGCGGGTTCGATGATCGGTTCGCTGAGATTGCCATGGGCGATGCTTTCAGCAATGCGACTGGCAGATTTGAGCGGGCCCATGATACTCAGGATGACCCAGCGCCCCTGTCCCAGCAGCAACACCAGGCCAGCAATCAGCACCGCGCCCAACGCGAGGTTGGCGTGGCGGATGGCAGCTTCGGTGCCTTCGCTGGTGTGCAGGGTGTTGCTTTCGATCAGTTCGCTGAGCGCGCCCATTTGCTCTTCGAGCTGGGTAAACGCGCTATTGAAGGTGCCAAGCTGTTGCTGGGCGGCGTCCGGATTGTCCAGCGCCACCGCGACGATCTGTTCGCCGGTCTTGATGTAGGTGTCGAGGCTCGGCTTGATTTGCTCCAGCGCCGTGCGCAAGGTCGGGTTGATCGGCAGTTTCAGGTTGTCTTCGAGCACTTGGTGAAAATGCCCGGCGTGCTCGGCGATCGACTCACGCACTTCAGCGGCGGTACTGGTGCTTTTGCCCAGGCCGACCAGCAGCGCCGAATAAACATCGGCGCGCAGGGCGTCGTGCATCATGTCCGCTTCCATGTGGTTGCGCAGCGCACTCATGCTGGCGGCATTGTCGCTGACGGCGGCAGCCATCCGCTGGTTACCGACATAACTGACCAGACTCACGATCAGCGCCGTCAACAGACTGGTCGCAATCAGCAACACCAAACGCAGTTTGATCGACACCGTGGAATCTCCCCTGGACACGCGGAATTGCGCTTGTCGGGTTTCAGTTAAGCCTATTTCGCTATACCTGCCGACACAGAGCGTATCGGCTGATGTCAGCACCGACTTGAATCCGGCAAAACTTTTGCTTTGAGCGGCCAGTCACATTTTGCAGCGCCGATGGATTCGCCTTCATCGCCGGTTAACTCAGGCAAGGTATCGAGTCCGTCGTCAAGAACACTCATGCAGCTAAAGGAAACGCTAATGAAACGCGCATTGTGGTTAGGTCTGCTCGGCACCTTCGTCATCGGTTCGGCACAGGCAGCAACAGAAAAAGTCGCGATCAACCTGGTCAGTGCCGACGGTGCGCCGCAGGCGATCGGCTCGATCACGGTCAGCGAGACCCCGTATGGTCTGCTGTTCACGCCCGATCTGAAATCGCTGCCGGCCGGCGTTCACGGCTTTCACGTCCATGAAAACGGCAGTTGCGAGGCCGGCGTGAAGGACGGCGTCAAAGGTGCCGCGTTGGCGGCGGGCGGGCATTTTGATCCGCAGAAAACCGGCAAGCATCTCGGTCCATACGCTGACGGCCATCTGGGGGACTTGCCAGCGGTGTACGTGACGGCGGACGGCGTGGCCAACTATCCGGTGCTCGCCCCGCGCCTGAAGAAAATCGCCGAGATCAAAGGCCACGCGCTGATGATTCACGCCGGTGGCGACAACCACTCCGATACGCCCAAACCATTGGGCGGTGGCGGTGATCGCATGGCTTGTGGGGTGATCTGATCCTTCAGCGCGGCGCTCGGCGCCAACCTGCCAACACCAGCAAAGACAGCCCGGCGCCGAACAGCGCCAGGGCCATGTCTTTCTGCGAATCCCACGGATCGTTCTGCGCGCCGACGAACGCCTGGCCGGTGTCATCCCCCAGATAGGCGCCGCCCACCCACTCGATCAATTCGTACAACGCCGAGGTTGCGAGGACCACGTTCAAGGTCAGCAGCGTCAGCCAGGCGCCGCGCAATGGCGTCAGGCGCAGCAGCACTTCGCGTATCGGCCAGACCAACAGCAATCCGTAACTCAGGTGCACCAGCCGATCATAGTGATTGCGTTCCAGGCCTAGGGTCTTGTTGACACTGACGCCGGTCAGCAGCGTGCTCCACTGATCGTAAGGCACTCGCGAATAGGTGTAATGGGCGCCTACTTCATGGATGCACAGGAAGGCGAAGATCATCCCCAGCGACAGTGTCGACAGGCGAAAACGTCGATGCGCCAGCAGCAGGGTCAACACCAGCGCCACCGCGAGGACATTCTCCAGCAACCAGTCGACGCGGCTGCGCGGGGCAATGCCCAGCACGATGGTAAACAGGACAAATGCGCCGAACAATGCGGCTTCGATTCGCGGATCTGCGGGGCGTACAACGTTGTGGCTGACTCTGACGAGCATGATTCGTTTCTCGGCAATGCAGGCATGCGGTAGACCCTTCGCCGCTTCGCCCGGTTCCTCACCGCTGCGCTCTCATCGCTTACGGAACTCCCGCGCGCGGTTCACCTCTGACGTTATGCAGTCCCTTCCTTTTTGCTTCGCGCTTGTGGAGGAACACGTCATGCGCAAGTTAGTCCTGGTTTCTTCTTTACTCCTCTGCCTGCCGGTCGGTTCGGCGCTGGCCCGCGTCGATGCGGGTGATGTTGCCACCTCGGCGGGTGTCTCCGCGTCGCTGTACTCGACCTTCAAGGACGACAAAATGGTGATTCCGGCCCGTGACGACGTGTCTGCCTTTGTCGCCAGCGGCGGGGCCATCCGTGGGGTTTATCTTGAGTCGGTGCTGCAACAGGTGCGCCAGGCCAACCCTGGCCTCAATGCCAGTGACGAAGATCTGGCCAACGCCATTCTGGTGCAATACGAAGGCTTGCATCAGTAGCCACGAGGGAAGCAGCGGCCGATGGACGGCCGCTGAGTGCACATAGGCAAAACTGTCCGACGGCCTCTATGATGGAGGCCATGACGACGAACGTGCCCCTGCGCTCTCCCTGCCCACCCGGCGCCTGCATCTGCGGGCGCGATCCGTTGCTGGAAACGCCCGGTGCGGATCTGCGCATTCTGCGCCTGACTCGCGCCGAGGAAAAAATCCTCCTGGCGCGCCTGGAACAACTCAAAGACCTCGACGATCTCAAACGCCTGCAGCAGCGCATGTTTGAGCAATTGGGCATCCGCGTCGACGTTGCTCCCGGCTTCAACGAAGTGCGCACCATGCGCGGTATCGCCATTCAAATCGACCACTTGCCCGGCCTCTGCCGCAAGACCCGCGCGGCGATCCCGGCGGCGATTCGCAAGGGCCTGGAAAACCACCCGCAAATCGCCTTCGAACTGCTCAACGCCCACGACTTGCTACGCGATACCTGATCATTTTTTCAGGCCGACGCGTTTACGCATTTCGGCGGTGATGGTCTGTCGGGTTTTCTTCAGGTCCGCCCAAGGCTCCTCGCCGACCTCGGCCAGGCGCTCATGGACGTTGTGGATGTTCCAGTGATTGCCGCCCTTGATCTCGGCGACTTCCTCGCGAAACACCGGCACGGACACCGGCATGCCTTCGCGCGCGCGCGCCGCGTAGGCACAAATAGTGGTGGCGCCCAGACCGTTGCGCAGGTAATCGATGAAGATCCGCCCCACGCGGTTTTTCGGCCCGGACACCGCAGAAAAACGGTCCGGCAACAGCTTGGCCATGTGACTGACAATGGCGTGGCTGAAGTCCTTCACTTCGTCCCAGCCGTGCTTGCGGGTCAGCGGCACCACCAGGTGGATGCCCTTGCCGCCGCTGGTTTTCAGAAAAACCTTGAGGCCCAATTCGTCCAGCACGGTGAGAGTCAGCGCGGTGGCTTCGACCATGCTTTTCCAAGGCAACGCCGGGTCCGGGTCGAGGTCGAGGACAAAGCGATCGGGCTTGTCCAAGTCGACGGTCGTGCCGTTCCAGGTGTGCAATTCGACCGTACTCATCTGCACCGCGCCAATCAGCGCCTCGGCATTGTTGATCAACATCACGGGCTGGCCGGTGAGGTCCTTGTCCAGCGAAGTGATGCCGGGGATCGCCAGGCGTTCGGCGTTCTTCTGAAAGAACAGTTCGCCAGCGATACCATCCGGCGCACGCACCAGCGCCACGGGGCGATCCTTGAGTTGCGGCAGGATATGTTCGGCAACGCTGGCGTAATACTGCGCCAGTTGCATTTTGGTGGTGCCGCTGACCGCGTCGATTACCCGATCCGGGTGGGTGATGCGCACCTTGCCGCCGGCCAGCCCCGATTGCGACGGCGCGGTTTCGGCTTTGCTGGCAGCGGCTTTCTTTGCCGGTTTCTTCGCGGCGGTTTTGGTTGTTCCGCCCTTTGGGGATTTTTCAGATTTGGCAGCTTTCACAGGCTTCGCTCGCTCCTCTGTAATGTCCTTGGCCGGCTTGTCGTCGCGCAATCCATGGAATACGGCGTGGCGCACCGAGCCGTCCTTGGTCATTTCCGCGAACGCCACTTCGGCCAGTAACCTGGGTTTCAGCCAGTGCACGCCTTTGGCCTCGAAACCGCTGGGCGGGTTGACCACCGCGGCGCTTTTGGCGTGCAACGGTTTGAGCTGGGCGAGGATGCTTTTCAACGTGGTTTCGTTGAAGCCGGTGCCGACCTTGCCGGCGTAGCGCAACTCGCCGCTGTCACGGTCATGCAAGCCAAGCAGCAAAGCCCCGAACGCACTGCGCGCACCTTTCGGATCGGTGTAGCCGACGATGACGAACTCCTGGCGATGTTTGCACTTGAGCTTGATCCAGTCACTGCTGCGCCGCGACACGTAGGGCGAGCCGAGGCGTTTGCCGATCAGACCTTCCATCTGCATCTGGCAAGCGCTATTGAGCAGCGCATCAGGAGTTTCTTCGAAGGCTTCGGAAAAGCGCAGCAGCGAGGATTCTGGCTGAGCGCCGAGGATGGTGCTCAGCGCGGTGCGACGCTCTTCGACCGGCACGTCGCGCAGGTCAACGCCGTTGAGATACGGCACGTCGAACAGGTAATAAACGATGTTGCCACTGCGTCCGGCATCGAAGGCGTTTTGCAGGGCCTGAAAATCCGGCACGCCCTGCTCGTTGGCGACGACCATTTCGCCGTCGAGCCAAGCCGACTCCAGACCCAACGCGGCCAGGGCCTTGGCCTGTTGCGGCAGTTTGTGCGTCCAGTCATGGCCGTTGCGGGTGAACAGCTGAACCTCATCGTGGTCGATCCGCGCCATGATCCGGTAGCCGTCAAACTTGATCTCGTAGCTCCACTGCCCTTCGGGCGCGCTGTCGACCAGGGTCGCCAGTTCCGGCTTGATCAGCGCCGGCAGCTTGGCCTTGCGTGCACCGGTGAGCTGGCCGGACGCTTGCTTGCGCGGCTTGGCCGGGGCCTTCTTCACCGGTTTGGCCTTATCGGCGGCGGGTGCAGATTTACCGACAATCGTGCGCTCGCTGAGCACGCTGTCGGGCTCGGCGACCAATACGTCGAAGTCATCCTGCGGGCGCGCGGCGTTGTCCTGATGCTTGATCAGGAACCACTGCTCTTTCTTGCCCGGCATGTGCGTGCGCACCAGATTCCACACCCCGGCCAGTTTCTCGCCCTGCAATTCGAACTTGAGGCGGCCCTTGGCGTAGGCCTTGTGCGGATCCTCGAGAGGAATCCATACACCGCGATCCCAGACAATCACGTCACCGGCACCGTAATGCCCCTCGGGAATGCTGCCCTCGAACGTGGCGTAATCCAGTGGATGATCCTCGACGTGAATCGCCAGGCGCTTGACCTTGGGGTCCAGTGAAGGCCCTTTCGGCACCGCCCAGCTCTTGAGGGCGCCATCAAGCTCCAGACGAAAGTCGTAATGCAGGTGCGAAGCGTCGTGCTTCTGGATGCAGAACTGCAAGGCATGGTCTTTGGCGGCCCTGCGACCGGGGCGCTTGACCGCCGCCGGTTCCGAAGTCGCCGAAAAATCGCGCATACGGTTGTAATCGTCGAGGTTGCTGTTCATGGGCGCACCGATTGCAGACGGGTTCTGTTATGCAGAAGAGCGACACGGCAGCGGAAAAATTCAATCGATGTAAAAAAGCCCCGGACGGATGGAGCGGCCGGGGCTGGTAGCGACACATCCAGTAATTGCATCGGCTGGCAAAAAATCCCCTGTGTCCGGGCTTGCTCGCGCAGGCGTCAGGTCAGCCAGCATCGATGGTGAATGCTCCGCCCCCTTCGTGAGCAAGCCCACTCCCACATTGATCCTCGGCCAGCCACAAAATCCCCATACGCCACCATTCCCCCTGTGGGAGCGGGCTTGCTCGCGAAAGCGTCAGCCATCCTGCTCGCGCCGTATCGTTGCGCTAGGGGGATTACCCTTTGTGGGCTGCGATCTTTTGATGTTGCTTCAGGCTCGCCGTTTGGCCTGGTGTTCCAGATGCACTTGCAGGTCAGGATCGATTTTTAACGCTGACGCAAGCCCATCGAGATAGCTGCGTTCGGCGTCCTGTTGATCGTCGACCAGCATGACGCTCGCCAGATACATTTCGGCGGCTACGGCTGGGTCGTTTTGCGCAGACTGCGCTACTTCAGCAGGGTTCAGCGGTTTGGCGACTTCAGCGTCGAGCCATTGCTGCAATTGCGGGTCGGCAGTGTGCTTGCCGATTTCACTGCTGATCAGGTGCTTTTCCGATGCGTCGATGCGCCCGTCAGCCTTGGCGGCGGCGATCAGGGCGCGCAGTACCGCGTGGCTGTGGGTTTCGATTTGTGGGCCGGCGAGCAAGTCGGCGGTTTGTGGCATCTGTTGCGGCGCCGTGCTGGCCTGGCTGCGTTGCCAGGCTTGATACGCTTGGTAGGCCATCATTCCCAGCGATGCCAATGCTGCGTAATTCGTGCCACCGGCGCGATTTCGACTGCCGCCGCCCAGTGCACCGCCGAGCCCGCCACCGCCGAGCAAGCCACCGAGTAAACCGCCCAGGCCGCCAAGCCCGCCAGAAGAAGTCGCACCACCCGCCCCGGCCTGACTGCCGCCGCCCAACAGGCCGCCGAGCAATCCGCCCAGTCCGCCCAAACCGTCACTGGCCGAAGCCCCGCGTTGTTGTCCCGCCGAGGCCTGGCCTCGCAGTAATTGTTCGAGCAAATCGCTGGTATTCATGACGTCTTCCTCAAGGGCCTCGCCCCATTGCGTCAGGCAACGATAGACCGCCATGGCCACAGCGCCAGCACCGTTGGGCTGACACCGGCTCGCCGATGGCTTGTCACGCAGGACATTTTTCGTCAGCGAGCTAAGATTCAAGGGTGGTGAACCTTATCCCGGCCAGACCGGTCGATAGCTGCAACCCGACCCGGTTTGCCGACGCCCTTTTTCCCAGGGCGATACCCGGCTTGCTTCACTTTTTGGAGAACGCCCCCGTGATATCGACCGTACACATTGCCAGGCTCAAAGCATGGGGCGCCCATGGCTTTACCGCGACCGGCGTGGTGACCGCCTTCCTCGCCACCCTGGCCCTGTTGGAAAACCAGCCGATCCATTGCCTGATGTGGCTGGGTGTAGCGTTGATCGTCGACGGCCTCGATGGTGCGCTGGCGCGCAAGGTCAACGTGCAATCGGTATTGCCGAGTTTCGACGGCTCGATCCTCGATCTGGTGATCGATTACCTGACCTACGTATTCATCCCGGCGCTGTTTATCTATCGCTACATTCCTTTGCCTGAATACACCCTGCTGCTGACGGTGTCGCTGATTCTGGTGTCGTCGCTGTTCTGCTTCTGCAACGTCAACATGAAGAGCAAGGACAACTACTTTGTCGGCTTTCCGGCGGCGTGGAATGTGGTTGCCTTGTGTCTGTACATCATTGGCCCGGGGCCGTGGATTACCTTTCTCACGGTGATCGGTCTGGCATTGCTGACCGTGACGCGGATGAAGTTTCTGCACCCGTTCCGCGTACGCCGGTTCATGCCGATCAACATTGCAGTGACGGCGATCTGGCTGTTGTGCAGCTTGTCACTGGTGCTCAATCACCCGGTGATCAACCCGTTGGTGATGGGCTTGTGGTTGTTGATGTCGGCTTATTTCCTGGGGATCTGCATCTGGCGCACGGCGCTGGAGTGGTTTGATCGGCCGCAGATGAAATAATCACATCTCCCCTGTAGGAGTGAGCCTGCTCGCGATAGCGGTGTATGAGTCAAATAATGGTTGGCTGACACACCGCTATCGCGAGCAGGCTCACTCCTACAGGGGATCTCCGTTAATCCAAAGTCAGCGCTTGGTAATCACCACCTCCAGATATTCGCTCGGCACCACCAGCGAATCCTCCCCCGCCCGGTTCGAGCGATTGAGCAACGCCGTCAAATCGTCCTCCAGTGCCTGCCCACCCTCCCCCGGCAACACCGCGAATGCCTTATGCACAGGCCCGTACCAGTGGCGAAAGACGTCAATGAAATGCGCCGCCGAGCGGTAGCGGAAATTGAAGTGGCTGCGGGTCACGCGGACGACAAAGTCGCGATCGTCGAAGTGCTTGTGCAGCCACGCATCCGAGCCCCAATTGGACGGTGGCTGAGCAACGGCTGGCGGTGGCAGATGCTGGCCGAGCGTTTTGAACATCTGGCCGACGAAACCTTCCGGCGTCCAGTTGGCCAGACCGATGCGTCCGCCGCGTCGGCATACCCGCCCCAGTTCAGCAGCGGCCGCGACCTGATCGGGTGCGAACATCACGCCGAACGTCGACAGTACAGCGTCGTAACTCTCATCGGGAAAAGGCAGCGCTTCGGCATCGGCCACCTGAAAGATCACCTCCAAATGCTCGGCCCGGGCACGATCCTGGCCGCGCTCCAGCAGTGCCGCGACGTAATCGGTCGAGGTCACCACACAACCGCGCCGCGCCGCCGCCAGCGTCGCATTGCCATTGCCGGCCGCGACATCCAGCACCTGCTCATCACAGCGCAGGTCGCAGGCCTCGGCGAGGTTTTCGCCGACGATTTGCAAGGTGGTGCCGATCACGGCGTAGTCGCCACTGGCCCAGGCGACTTTCTGACGTTCCTTTAAGGTAGTGAGATCAATCGGGGTACTCATGGCTTCGAGCTCCGCTACAGATTGGGTATGCCGTTACTCGGCCGTGGTCGGGTCGATGACCCGCATCACCCGTGCCACGCTGTTGGCGGGAAACCCACCAAGCCGGGCATGCTCGCGCACCTGGCCTTCATCGGGTGCAATGTAGACGCAATAGATTTTGTCGGCGGTAACGTAGCTGTGCAGCCACTGCACCTGCGGCCCGAGTTCACGCAATACCTGGCAGGAGGTCTGTGACACTGTTTTGAGTTGTTGTTCCGACAGCGTCCCTGCACCCGGAATCTCGCGTTCAATCACGAATCTGGGCATGGCAACCTCGCGCTCTTGCTGTGTCGCAGGGTCGGCAGTGGCCCTGCTCCCTTACTATCGCGCCGAGGCGCTGCGGCGTCCTTGCCGATCGTCCGGCAGAGCAGTAAAACAGCGGCTTTGCCGATGAGTGGTGGCCATCTGTTAAGCCGCTGCAACAGGTTGTGGGTTTACGCCTCGGGCGCCTTCGCTTCTTTCAGCAACTGCTGGATCATTTGCTCCTGCGCCTCGTAGCGACCTTCGCCAAAGTGGCTGTAACGCACCTGGCCCCTGGCGTCGATCAAGTAGTGCGCCGGCCAGTATTGATTGTTGAAGTTGCGCCAGATTGCGTAGTTGTTGTCGATGGCTACCGGGTAAGTGATACCGAGCTTTTTCACCTGATCCTTGACGTTGTTGATAATGCGCTCGTAGCCATATTCGGGAGTGTGGACACCGATTACCACAAGGCCGTCCTTCTCGTATTTCCTGGCCCACTCTTTGACGTACGGCAGAGTGTTCTGGCAGTTGATGCAGTCGTAGGTCCAGAAATCCACCAGTACCACTTTGCCGCGCAAAGACTCGGGGCTGAGCTCCGGTGAATTGAGCCACTGCACGGCGCCGGACAGCGACGGCATGGCGCCTTTGGCTTCATCCATCATCGAATCGGCGCGGACCTTGCTGACGAAGTAATCGACCACTTTCGGTACGTTTTCCAGAACGTTTTTCTCGACGCTGGCGACGCCCTCGGAGGACGTGCCGGCGAGCAGGGTTTTGTCTGCGCCCGTCGAGATCACTGCAACGGTCGCAAGTACTGCCACCCCGGCACCGCGACGCAACCAGCCGCTGAACGGGATCGACGGTTTCAGCCGATTGACCAGACCGCGCCCGGCGAAAATCAATGTCCCCAGCGACAAGGCACTGCCGGCGCCGTAAGCCACCAGCAACAGGCTGGTCTGCGCATTGGCACCTTGCAGCATCGCTCCGGTGAGAATCACCCCGAGGATCGGCCCCGCACACGGCGCCCACAGCAGACCGGTAGCGACGCCAAGCATGATCGAGCCCATCGGGCCGGCGCGTTTACGGGTGTCCTGGTCGAGGCGGTTGCCCAGCGCAACAAAGGGCCGGGTCAGCCAGTCGCCGACGCGTGACGAGATCAGCGACAGGGCAAACAGCGCCATCACGACCAAGGCAACGTGGCGGCCGGTGTTACTGGCCTGAATCACCCACTCGCTGCTGACCACGGCGAGGCTTGAGATCAGCGCGAAGGTCAGCGCCATGCCGCCGAGGGTCAGCAAGATCGAGGAGCGCGTACGGTTGGCGCCAGCGAACAGAAACGGCACCACCGGCAGGATGCAGGGACTGAGGACGGTCAGCAGACCGCCGAAAAATGCAATGAGGTACATAGGGGGTCACCTTGAATGGGGGCTGGGCACGCAACCGGCCAGCGAGGGAAACACCCCCTCGCTAGCGCGCTTTATTGACGCCGTGACTCATGCGTTCTGGCCGTCGAGCAACTGCCCTTGAGGCGTGCGACTGGTACCGTTTTCTGCGACCAGTTGGCCTTGAGGTGTACGGCTGGAGCCATCAGCGGCGAGGGTCTGGCCTTGTGGCGTGCGGCTGGAGCCATCAGCGGCGACCAACTGGCCCTGCGGCGTGCGGCTGGAGCCATCAGCGGCGACCAACTGGCCCTGCGGTGTGCGGCTGGAACCATCGGCGGCGATCAAGGCATCGCTGCCCTCCTTCGCCACCGTCGTCAGCTGGAAGCAAGTGCTGCTGGCGCAACTGCTCTGTTCGACGGCGCTGTTGGCATGGGCCGCAACACCGGCGAAGGAAAAGGCAACAGCGGTTAAAAAGCGCGAGACGTTGTTCATGGCAAAACTCCTTGCAGAAAGTTGGGGATGACTCAGTTCTGGTTGTTGCAGCCGTCAGCGAATTTGCTGTAATCCAGCTCGCGGGTCTTGCCGGCGGAATCGAGGTAGGTCATGCGCGCCTCGGTGATGCCGCAGGTCACCGAGGTGTCCTCAGTCATCGACAGCACTTTCTGGATATCCAGATGCGTGCCGTAGGTGTAGGTTTGCCGGCTGACGTCAGCTTCGGCGTGGGCCGACAGAGTGCAGATGTTCAGCGCGGCGAACAGGCAGGCGGCGAATACGGATTTGTTGTTCATGGTGTAGTCCTCAAGGCTTCAGTGGGTTTGAGCCGAGGCGAACTGTGTGTGCCTCGATGGAGCCTATTTGAGGCTCTTGAGGTATCGCGTCTGTGTCAGGAAAGGACGAGAATCACTCGCTGTGTATCCGCGTCCGGCATAGATACACAGCGATACAAAACCCCGAAAAAATCGCGTTTTTGCGTCATCGTGTATCCGCCGTTGCGGCAGATACACTGCAATACAAAGGCAGGCAGGCGTGCGGCTAACGGCGCTATAGACTGCACGGCATTCCCCCTTCCCACAGAGGCTGCAACCGATGGAACATGTCGATCACATTCTCATCGTCGACGACGATCGCGAGATCCGTGAACTGGTGGGTAACTACCTGAAGAAAAACGGCCTGCGTACCACAGTGGTCGCCGATGGTCGGCAGATGCGCAGTTTTCTCGAAGCCAACACAGTCGACCTGATCGTGCTCGACATCATGATGCCCGGCGACGATGGCCTGCAGCTGTGTCGGGAACTGCGCGTCGGCAAACACAAAGCCACGCCGGTGTTGATGCTCACCGCGCGCAACGATGAAACCGACCGCATCATCGGCCTGGAAATGGGTGCCGACGATTACCTGACCAAACCGTTCGCCGCCCGTGAATTGCTGGCGCGCATCAACGCCGTGCTGCGCCGCACACGGATGTTGCCGCCAAATCTGGTGGTCACTGAAGCCGGGCGCTTGCTCGCCTTTGGCCGCTGGCAACTGGATACCTCGGCCCGCCATTTGCTGGACAAGGACGGCACCATGGTCGCCCTCAGCGGCGCCGAATATCGCTTGCTGCGGGTGTTTCTCGACCACCCGCAACGGGTCCTCAGCCGCGATCAACTGCTGAACCTGACCCAGGGCCGCGACGCCGATCTGTTCGACCGTTCCATCGACTTGCTGGTCAGCCGCCTGCGTCAGCGTCTGCTCGACGATGCCCGCGAGCCGGCCTACATCAAGACCGTGCGCAGTGAGGGGTATGTGTTTTCCCTGCCGGTCGAACTGCTCGGGGCGCCGGCATGAATTTCAAGCTGCAATGGCCGCGCACCCTCGCCTCGCGTCTGTCGCTGATTTTCCTGATCGGGCTGATTCTGGCCCAGGGTCTGTCGTTCGGCGCGCAGTATTACGAGCGTTACCAGAGCGCCAAAAGCACCATGCTCGGCAACCTCGAAACCGATGTTGCGACCTCGATGGCGATCCTCGATCGCCTGCCCGCCGCCGAGCGCGAGGCTTGGCTGCCGCGCCTGGCGCGGCGTAATTACGCCTACCTGCTCAATGAAGGCGAGCCGGGCATGCCGGTCACCTCAGGGGATGAATCGGTGGCCATCGCCTCGATCACCGCCGCCATTGGCGCCACCTACCCGGTGGTCTTTACCGAAATTCCCGGTGGGCCAAGGCGGCATTTCCAGGGCCACCTGCGCCTGAGTGACGGCAGCCCGGTGACCATTGATATACGTCCGGCGATGGTGCCGCTTTCACCGTGGTTGCCGGTGGTGCTGCTGGGCCAATTGGCGCTGCTGATCCTGTGCACCTGGCTCGCCGTGCGCATCGCGATCCGCCCCCTCACTCGCCTCGCCAACGCGGTGGAAACCCTTGACCCCAACGCGCACCCGATCAAGCTCGACGAGCATGGCCCGACCGAAGTGGTCCACGCGGCGCGGGCGTTCAACGCCATGCAGACGCGCATCGCAGCCTACCTGAAGGAACGCATGCAGTTGCTCGCAGCGATTTCCCACGACCTGCAAACACCGATCACGCGGATGAAACTGCGCGCCGAATTCATGGACGACTCGGTGGAGAAAGACAAGCTGAGCAGCGACCTCGGCGAGATCGAGCATCTGGTGCGTGAAGGCGTGGCCTACGCCCGAAGTATCCACGGCGCTACCGAGGAAAGTCGGCGCACCGATCTCGACTCGTTTTTAGACAGTCTGGTGTTCGATTACCAGGACATGGGCAAGGACGTGCAGCTCGGCGGCAAAAGCAAAGCCGTGATCGATACCCGTCCGCAGGCACTGCGCCGGGTGCTGGTGAACCTGACCGATAACGCGCTGAAATTCGCCGGCGCCGCGCAATTGCAGGTTGAAGCGGATGGCAACAGTCTGTCGGTGAAAGTCCTGGATCGTGGACCGGGCATCGCCGAGGATGAGCTGGCGCAGGTGATGGAGCCGTTCTACCGCGTGGAGAACTCGCGCAACCGCGACACTGGCGGTACCGGCCTGGGCCTGGCGATTGCCCAGCAACTGGCCATGGCGCTGGGCGGGTCTCTGACTTTGAGCAATCGCGAGGGCGGCGGCCTGTGTGCCGAGCTGAAATTGCCGCTGCAGGGTTAGGCGTGCAAACAACGCCGTTTAAAGCTGTTTCGCAGACCACCCCACCACCGACAACACCTTGGGCATGTGCCTACAGCCTCGCCGGAATCGACCGACTGTTGCGCTTGAGCAAAGGGCTTTACTGTTGATGGCGTGACCCTCACGCCCCGCTACTGTCAGATCTGACAGTAGCGGCCCACAGCGCTCTGCTGTCTCATGACGATTCGCCCGAATCGTACCGAGGTGCCGCCATGGCTCTGCTCGAATCCGTCACTCAGATCTGCCGGCGACTGGCACCCGGCGGCTGGCATTCGCTGATGCTGGCCCATGGGCTGGACCTGCTCGCCGAACCGCTGGCGGCTGAATTGGGCCGAACGCTGGCCATCAACCGAGCGCTGCCAGGATTTGAAGACTTCGCCGCGGACGGTGAGCGCGCAGTAACAGCGGCGGCGCCTTCGCGCAGCTTGCTGTATCACGCGCTGGCGTCGCCGCGAGTGACAGTCGATGACAAAGGTCAGGCCTTGCAGCTGTTCCCCACGGCCGGCGAAATCGAGACTGTTCTGGACTATGTCTACAGCCTTGATCCGCCCACGCTGGAGCAACTGCGCCTGACCGCCCGGGGCGCGCCGTTGGCGGTGGTCGCGTTTGCCAGCGAGTATCGCTGCGCCGCCGACACCGTGCATGGCCGACACGCCGACCTGTGCTTTTCGCGCACCGGCATCGCCCGTGTCGGCACCGCGCCCGCCCGCTATGACGCCGGGCTGCGTAGCTTTCTGCCGTTTGTCGACAACGACGCCCACGGCATCCGCGTGATGCCGGTACGCTACAGCGCCTGGGTTGCCATGCAGTTGCCCGGCGATGCCCAGCGTTTTGGGCCGATGGACTTTCAGGATGAGGTCGATCCCGGCCTGGAGTTCTGGGTGCCGCTGCACAAACTGTTCGATGGCCCGCAGTGCCTGGCCGGCATGGCACTGGCGGTGACGCTGGAGAATCATCAGGTCAACGAAAAGCTGCGCCACGTCCATTTGCGTCACAGCGGCACGGGCTGGCAAGAACCGGAAATCAGCCAGCCGCCTTTCGTCGTGAGTACGGGGCTGGCCCACTGGGCAGACGCCGAAGACTTCGGCCCGGGTCTGCTGCTGCCGCAACCGCGAACGCGCCTGGTCGAACCCGTCGAGTTTCAGGGCCAGCCGCTGTCATTCCTGATGCCGGCCAACACCGGCGGGATGGTTCACGGTCGTCACAAGCTCACAGCGGACGGCCGTATCGAAGACCTTAACCAACGCGAAGACGTCGAAGCGCTCGTGCGCCAGGGTGGCTATCGGGCCTTGCATTATCAGGACGCCACAGCCGATGGCTGGGTGCGGCCGCATTGTCCGGCGCTGGCGGACAGCTTGCCAGCAATCGCTGCCTATTCGGTGATCGGCCCTCCCGACTTTTACCCACTATGCACGCAGCGCAAATTGCTGCGATGGGTCAACGACGAACCGATTCTCGCCAGCCCCGATATCTGGCACGCCCGACTGCAAGCGCTATCGAATGTGCGCTACTGCGCCAACCTCGACTTGAAAGACCAGTTATTTTCGCCCGACGATCGCGGCGTGACGGCAATCGTCGCGCTGGCCGAGCATGGCGACCCGGCTCAAGGCCAGAGGTCACATCCCGAGGTCTTGCGCCCGTCTTCGCTGCCCGACAGTGCTGCCGGTGTTTTTGGCCCGGGGTGGGAAGTCGGCTGGGTTCGGCGGCCAGCAGCCGATGCGCAATGGCTCAACATGCTGGCCGGCTATCAGATGGCCAGCCCATTCCCCGAAGATGCGAAAATCTGCGCGGCATTGGGCTCCTTCTGGCCCGGGGTGGCACCGGATTCGGCGCGTGTCTTCGAACCCCGCTCAAGCCTGCACAGCATTATTCCGCTGACGGATCAGGAAATCGGTGGGGACGGCGCGGTTGCCTGGGACGATCAGCGCGGGCCACAACTGATTGTCCAGGAGGATCGGCTGATTGTTCAGTATCGCGCCTATGCCCACGCCGACTACACCCAGGTGGCCCTCGACGGCCGTTTCTCCCTGAGCATGACCGGCAAAACGTCGCAGCACGCCTATGAGCAGCGTGTCTTGTCGATGTATCGGGTGTACCGCGCGCTCGGCGCTGATAGCGACACAACCCTGCGCAACGCCTGGCCCCTGTTGTCGCTGCGCGATGTGCAGCGCCCCGACGGTGAGCTGAACACGGCGCAACAGGAAGCCGGACTGATCCTCGAAGGTTGGGTGTTGCGTTTTTTCATGTACAAGCGCGGCGCCGTGCAGATTGCCGAAGAGGACTTCAAGTTGCGCAACGTCGAGGTCGAAGAACAGGTGATTCTGCTGGTCAGCGCCGATGCCATTTTGATGAAACCTGACGCTCTGCCCTGGCAGGTCGTCAGTGACGCGGTTTGATGTCGTTGTTGTCGGCGCCGGTCCCGCAGGCTGCGCCTGTGCGATCAGTTGCGCCCAGCGAGGCCTGCGGGTGGCTTTGGTCGAGCGCCGGCCGTTCCCACGATTTCGCCCCGGCGAAAGTCTGCATCCGGGCATCGAGCCGTTGTTGCAACAACTCGGCGTCGCCGGACAATTATGCTCCCCGGCAGCCATGCGTTTTGACGGGCACTGGATACACTGGGACGGCCCGCCGCGTTTCAGCCCCTTTGGCGCGGATGAGAATGGCCCGTGGCGGGGTTTCCAGATTGCCCGGGCCGACCTCGATGGCGCCTTGCTGCAACAAGCACGGCGGCTCGGCGTGCATGTGCGCCAGCCGTGCCGCGCGAGCAAAGTGCTCACTCTCGATGCCCGCGTGACAGGCCTGGAAACGGACAGCGGTTGCCTGCACGCTACCTGGCTGATCGATGCCAGCGGCGCCACTGGCTGGCTGGGCCGGCAATTGGCGCTGCCGGATCAAGCGGGTTCACCGCCGCTCCAGGTGCGCTATGGTTATCTTCACGGCTGTCTCGATCCTTACGCAAACACCCCGCACCTGCTGGCCGTGCCTTACGGCTGGACCTGGATCGCTCAGGTCCAGACACAATTGCTGCACTGGACAAACCTGGCATTCGCAACTGATCGGGCGCAAAACGCTGACCGGCAAATGCTGCCCGAAGCGCTGCGTGTACTGCCGCAAGCCGGCCCGACCCGCGGCGCCGACGTCGGCTGGCGTATCAGCAAGGCCGCCGCCGGCAATGGCTATTTTCTGGTCGGCGACTGCGCAAGCCGGCTCGATCCGGCGGCGTCACACGGTGTGCTCAAGGCGCTGATGAGCGGCATGCAGGCGGCACAAGCGGTTCACGACTGCCTTCGGCGGCCTATATTAGAAGCGGTGGTACAGGCGCAATACCGGCAATGGCTGCATGCCTGGTTTGAACGCGACGCGACCCAACTGCGCCACTTCTACCGCCAGCATCCCTACCCGCCACAATGGCTCGGTTGCCCGGCAAAACCGAGCTAGACTCATTCATTACCCAGTCGAGGGGGACGCAGGACTTCAGCGGTGCCCTGCCCTAATCCGTGACCACCGCCCGGTGGCGCCTGCCTCGACACTCAACGCCGCCGGACGGTGATCCTGTTTCAGGAGCACACGTGATGAATGAGGCGAAACTCAACGAATTCATGGGCAAATTGCTCAACGACATGGGCGGCGCGGCCATGCTGGCCAATGTCATCGTCGGCGAAGAGCTCGGCTTGTACCGGGCCATGGCCGACAGCCAACCGATCAGCCCCGAAGCCCTCGCCGCGAAAACCACCTGCAACCCGCGTCTGGTGCGCGAATGGCTCAGCGCACACGCGGCGTCCGGCTACATGGAACACCGTGACGGCCAGTTCCGTTTGCCGGAAGAACAAGCGCTGGCGCTGGCGGTGGAAGACTCGCCGGTGTATGTCGCCGGCGGGCTCGGGGTGGTGGCGTCGTTTTTCCATGACAAGGACAAACTGGTCAAAGCCATGCGCGGCAACGGCGCCCTGCCATGGGGCGATCACCATCCATGCATGTTCTCCGGCACCGAGCGGTTCTTCCGCCCCGGCTACAAGGGCCACCTGATCGCCGAATGGCTGCCGGCGCTGGACGGCGTAGTGGCCAAACTCGAACGCGGTGGCAAAGTCGCCGACATCGGCTGCGGTCACGGCGCCTCGACGGTAATCATGGCTCAGGCCTTTCCCCGGTCGCAGTTTGTCGGTTTCGACTTTCATGCGCCGTCGATCACGGTCGCCACCCAACGGGCCGAAGAAGGCGGTGTCGGCAACCGGGCCGGCTTCTTCGAGGCCACGGCAAAAAACTACCCCGGCGGCGACTACGATCTGATTTGCTTTTTCGATTGCCTGCACGACATGGGCGACCCAGTCGGCGCCGCACGCCACGCTTACGACTCGCTGAAAGACGATGGCACCGTGTTGCTGGTCGAACCGTTCGCCAACGACAAGCTTGACGATAATTTCAACGCGGTCGGACGGTTGTTTTATGCGGCTTCGACGTTCATTTGCACCCCCAACTCGCTGTCCCAGGAAGTCGGCCTCGGCCTCGGTGCGCAAGCCGGCGAAATGCGCCTGCGCAAAGTGTTTACCGAGGCCGGATTCAAGCAGTTCCGCCGAGCCACGCAGACGCCGTTCAACCTGATTCTGGAGGCGCGCAAGTAGACGATGCGGATCGCGTGCTAACCTGCTGGCACTGCCCACTCTGGAGTGCTGACCATGCTCGACAGCCCGACCCGCGACCTCGACACGCTGCAACAGGCGATGGCCGATGGCGATTTTCTCGTGCTGACCGGGGCCGGGATCAGCACGCCGTCGGGCATTCCCGATTACCGTGACAGCGAAGGCGTACGCCGTGGCCGGCAGCCGATGATGTACCAGGAATTCCTCGCGGCCGCGGAGTCTCGTCGTCGCTACTGGGCGCGGGCCATGCTCGGCTGGCCGAAGGTGCGCCAGGCGCAGCCGAATGCGGCGCACCAGGCATTGGCCGCGCTGCAGCGCCATGGGCTGATCCGCGATCTCATCACGCAAAACGTCGACGCCCTCCACGATCAGGCCGGCAGTGCTGATGTGATCGAACTGCATGGCAACTTGCATCGTGTGCTGTGCCTGGATTGCGGCCAGCGCAGTGAGCGCGACGCAATTCAGCAGTTGATGGAACGGCAAAACCCCTATCTGGCGGGCGTGGATGCCGTGCAGGCACCCGATGGCGACACCCTGCTCGACCCGGCGTTCGAGGCACGCTTCGAGGTGCCGCATTGCCCTCATTGTGCCGGCGAGCGGTTGAAACCGGATGTGGTGTTTTTCGGTGAGAACGTCGCGCAACACACCGCCGCCCGTGCGATGGCCGCGGCAGAGCATGCTGCGGGAATGTTGGTGGTAGGTTCTTCGTTGATGGCGTATTCGGCGTTTCGCCTGTGCCGGGTGATCTCTGACCGCGGCAAGCCGCTGATTGCGCTCAATCTGGGCAAGACTCGCGCGGACAATTTGCTCGACCTGAAGATCGAAGCGTCTTGCGAACAGCTGTTGCCGCTGCTGACCGAACCGGGCAATGAACTGTCGGCAGCGGCGCAAGCATTATTCGACATTCTCCAGCAGGAAAACCTGAGCGAACGCCTGTCTTCCTGATTGCCCCGATCCCCTGTAGGAGTGAGCCTGCTCGCGATAGCGGTCTTTCAGTCAAAAATATTCAGCTGACGGACCGCTATCG